>JBLHXJ010000202.1:0-5351 GCA_047629535.1 Arenicella sp.
GATGAACAACTAAAAATGCAGTCGCGACAAGGTAGAACGTTAAGCAGCCGGCCACAATATTCAATTTCTCCCCAGCTAGAGCAGCGAGAAAAGCGCCTGTAGAAGACATGATCAACATAGTAATGACGAAAATTAAGCCACTTTTTTTATGCAGTGACGCACCCTTACGACTCGAGAACGCGATTACTCCTGAGGTCAGAGCGAAAAGTCCCATTATTATATGTAAGTACACCAGCATAAAAATTCACCTATTGTGTTGCTAGATGACGATTGTCAACATAGTAGTTTTATTACCTGGACTCAGGTGGATTATCTTTAGCAATGCGTTCCGTAACTTCTAAAGATGTCTTAAAATCTTCAAATTCTTGCTTTAATTTGACTATATCGCTTTTTGCGGTAATAGCATAAGACAAACCTGCCAAACCAAATATAAATCCTATAATTCCCATACTTTCCATCTTACTCTCCATGTGAAGTAGTTATAACAGCCTAGTATTGAGCATGCTCGTTTACACTCTCTAGCTGTAAATTGTCAAAATAACTTAATGTTGTGGTATTCATAATTTAATGCGTTCCATTTTGGCATCGTAGAATGGTCTCAGCGATGGTGTTACCGGATATCGCTCACATTCAACCTCAATTTCGAACTTTGTGCTTTCTAACCACGCTTTGGTAACACCTTCAGCATGCTCAACATAGCCCATGGCCAATGTCGCGCCAACTGTGTGACCAAACATCGCCGATGTGACCCGACCGACAATTTTGCCATCAGCACAAATCGGCTCTTCGTGATAACAAAGTGGCTCTGGGCTCTCAAACAAAAAAGCAACAAAACGTTTAGCCAAAGTGCCCTTCTGTTTTTGTGCCAACAAAGCCTGTTTGCCGATAAATCCACTAGCCTTATCAAAATTTGAGGCAAAACCAAGGCCCGCCTCAAGCGCTGAGTCTTGATCAGTAATATCATCTCCCCAATGGCGGTAGCACTTCTCAATACGCAATGAGTTCATTGTATGGTAGCCATAAGGCTTGATTCCGAACTCAGCCCCGGCATCCAAAATAGCGTCGAGAACACTGGGCGCGTATTCAGTGGGTATATACAGTTCCCAACCAAGTTCGCCAACGTAGGTGATTCTCGACGCTCTAACGATGGCGTAGTGCAAATCAATCTCTCGTGAAGTAGCGAATGCAAAGGCTTGATGGCTCAAATCAGCCTGCGTTAGTTTATTTAAAGTCGCTCGCGACTTCGGGCCCATTACAGTAACCACCGCATAAGCAGAAGTTACATCGTTGAGTATAACGAATTCTTGCTCATGCTTGTTGCGGCGCAACCAATTCATGTCACGCGTTTGACAGGCCACACCGGACACTATCAGATATTTATCTTCAGCCACACGCGTCACCGTTAGGTCAGCCTCGATACCACCGCGAGCATTCAAAAACTGCGTGTAGACCATTTTGCCGATAGGCACAGCAATGTCGTTTGAACAAATTCGATTGAGAAACGCTTCTGCATCGGGCCCTTCGACTTGATATTTTGAAAACGAGCTTTGATCTATAACACCCACCGCATTACGCACAGCCTGATGTTCAGCCCTATTATTTTCGCACCAGTTTTGACGACTAAACGACAATTCGTATTCGGCGGCTTGGCCTTCATTCGCGAACCAATTAGCGCGCTCCCAGCCATTTTCTGAGCCAAATACCGCACCCAATGATGCCAGTTTGTCATGTAACACTGAGCGACGAACACCGCGCGCTGTTTTGTATTGCTTGAATGGGAAATGCGTTTCAAATAGCAAGCCAACCGACTCCGTAGTGCGTTCTTCTAGGTAGCGTTGGGTATTTTGAATACGGCATATTTCGCAGTATATCGACGCCCGACAAATCTTGTGGAGCGTGGCCTTTACTAATCCACTCTGCTAATACTTTACCGGCGCCACCGGCGGATTGAATACCGACTGAGTTAAAACCGGCGGCAACAAAATAATTTTTGCATTCAGGCGCTTCGCCTAAGTGGTAGGCATCATCGGGAGTAAACGATTCAGGCCCATTAAACAACAGCTGTAAACCAGTCTCCGCCATTTTTGGCACACGATGCATAGCCATCTCGAGGTACGGCATTAGGTGATCAACATCTTCTGGCAACTCATCGAAACAAAAATCTTCAGGTATACCATTCATACCCCACGGCTTAGCATCCGGCTCAAACATACCAACCAATAACTTACCGGTGTCTTCTTTGAAGTAACTGAAGGCATCCATATCGCGCAGGGTTGGTAGACCATGAGCTAAACCTGGGATCGGCTCAGTAACTACATAAAAGTGCTCGGCCGCGTGTAACGGCACACTGACACCGGCCTTTTTAGCAAATTCCCGAGCCCACATACCTGCGCAGTTAACCACATATTCAGCGTCAATATCACCCTCTTCAGTAATAACTCCGGCCACTTTACCGTGCTTAATCTTAATATCGAGCACTTTGGTATTTTCAAAAATTTGGGCCCCACCATTATGCGCGCCAATCGCCAACGCTTGAGTAACATCAACCGGATTAGTCATGCCGTCATTGGGCAAGTGAATCGCGCCGATGACGTCATCAATATTAAGCAAAGGCCATAGATCTTTAGCTTGGTCAGGGTCAATTACGTTGCACGGAAAGCCAGCTACTTTTGCCATCGAGGCACCACGTTTTAACTCTGACAAGCGCTCTTTGTTAGTCGCTACTGTTAGCGAGCCGTTGCGCGTGTAACCGGTTGCTTGGCCGGTTTCGGCCTCTAGCGTTTGGTACAAACTAGCGCTGTAATTAGCCAACATAGACATGCTGTAATTGGCGCGCAAGGTTGGCACCAAACCAGCAGCATGCCAAGTGGTGCCGCAGGTTAGTTGCTTGCGTTCCAACAATACAACATCTGTCATGCCTAGTTTGGTTAGGTGGTAGGCGACGCTACAACCGATGACGCCACCGCCGACAATGATGACTTGGGCAGAAGATGGTAATTGTTTGGTCATGATGCTTCGCGAGTTAAGGTTATTCTGTGACTAACAGCGATTTACCAGTATCGCCCTTTTGACTATCAGTTGAACACCACGGTGCTGTTTCCATGAACTAAAACTCTATCTTCAAGATGAGCACGCAAACCTCTGGCTAATACAGTTTTCTCTACATCCTTGCCAAGTCGCGCGAGATCTTCGGCGGCATCACTGTGATTAACACGCAGTACATCTTGCTCAATAATTGGGCCCTCATCTAGCTGCTGGGTGACATAATGACAAGTCGCACCAATAAGCTTTACACCGCGTCGATGAGCTTGGTGATACGGTTTGGCGCCGACAAACGACGGTAAAAAGCTGTGATGAATATTGATCACTTTATGTAAATATTTTTGACATAAGGCCGGCGGAATAATTTGCATATAGCGCGCAAGAACAATCGCGTCAGCATTATAGTCATCGACTAAACGCGCAACCTCATCGAAGCCCGCCTGTTTATTGTCTTTTTGGATTGGCACATGATGATAATCAATCCCATAAAATTCGCTAAGGCTGCGCATTGTATCGTGGTTAGAAATCACACAGACGATATCGCAATACAACTCATTGCTGCGCCAACGATCGAGCAAATCAGCCAAGCAATGGGTGCCCTTGCTTAGCATTAACACCACGCGTTTTAGCTTGCTGCTATCGACTATCCGCCAGTTCATTTTGTAGCGTTCGGCAATCGGGCGAAATTGCTCTTCGAGCTCGTCGCATGAAATTGATAAAGAATCAGCCAACACTACCATTCTAGAAAAAAACCAATTGCTGTCGGTTTCAGAGTGATGGTGAGATTGCGAAATCCACCCGCCATTTTCAGTAATTAGATCGCCCACGCTATTAACAATGCCAGCTTGGTCAGGACAATCAAATATAAGCCGATACGTATGCTTCATTACAAACTCCCATCAGAATAAGAGAGTTGATTTTGTCAATTTATCGAATTTATCACATCTACTAGCAGTGCATATGAAATTTACCTATTTTTTTTCATGGGTCTAAACCAGCAAGCTATAGTGGTCTAGCTAACTGAGCGATTGTATAAACAGGCCCATGCTGTGCTAGGGTTAGATCAAACCTGAAAGATTAATCAGAAGCCGTGATTGTAGATAACGTGATCGTAGAAACGTAGGCATGTTAATGAGAAGAGCACACAAAAACCATTCGGCGCTGAGCGCTACCGCATTCGCTATAATGAGCTGCCTAGTTTCCGCGCCGGCATCGGCAAGCTTCGACCAAACGATTAACGAAGGCTTTAGACCGATAGCCAAAGCGCTTGCTGATATCGTCTTCTTTTCGGTGCCGATATACGGCACCCAAGCGCCGCTGATTGTTATGCTGCTAATCGGCTGCGGACTATTCTTCACCTTTTATCTAGGGTTCATAAACCTGCGCGGCTTTGGCCATGCGATTCGTATCGTAAGGGGCGATTTTGCAGATAAAAAGGCACCCGGTGAAGTCACTCATTTTCAAGCGCTGACCACCGCCGTGTCTGGCACCGTCGGCGTGGGTAATATTGCGCATGTGGCAATCGCTATTTCAATTGGCGGCCCTGGCGCTACTTTTTGGATGATCATCGCCGGCCTAATTGGTATGTCATCTAAATTCGCTGAATGTACATTGGGGGTAAAGTATCGCCAACAAAACAAAGATGGCAGCGTCTTTGGTGGGCCTATGTTCTATCTCGAAAAAGGCATGGCGGCACTTAACTTTCCGCGGCTAGGTAGGGGCATGGCGGTCTACTATGCAGTCTGTATTGTAATCGGCACCCTGGGTATTGGCTGCATGTTTCAATCAAATCAAGCCTATACGATTTTTGTCGATACGACCGGTGCGCAGGCAAGCTACTTTGCCGACAAGGCATGGATGGTTGGTGCGGTTTTAGCCGTTGTTACAGCTCTCGTGATCGTCGGTGGGATCAAACCGATTGCCGCGGTGACCAGTAAATTGGTGCCGTTTATGGTTGGCCTATATCTGCTCAGTGCGCTGATTGTTATCGGTGCCAATGTGGATAAGTTGCCATTCGCCGTCTCGGCAATAATCACTGGCGCGTTTAGCCCAGACGGTATGACTGGGGGTTTGATTGCGGTACTTATTTTGGGCTTTCGACGTGCCGCATTCTCAAATGAAGCCGGTATCGGTTCAGCCTCAATTGCACACTCAGCGGTAAAAACCAGAGAGCCAGTAACCGAGGGCTATGTTGCGATGCTCGAACCGTTTATTGATACCGTGGTGATTTGCACTATTACCGCCTTAGTAATCATCGTTACTGTTTACCAACCAGGAGTCACTGGTGCCGCTGGAATCTCAGGGGTCGA
>JBLHXJ010000203.1:0-5300 GCA_047629535.1 Arenicella sp.
CATATTGCCTGTGTTTAAGCCAATACCGATTTTCACATTCGGCCAGCCTTTAGCCGCGAAGCGTTCATTCAGTGGCCCTAGCTCTTCTAACATAGCCATACCTGACTGAACTGCCGCGCTTGCATGATTTGCATTTGCTAAAGGGGCTCCCCAGAAGGCCATCATCGCGTCGCCCATGTATTTATCGATGGTTCCATGGTTATCGTGAACGATGCGCGTCATCGGGCTTAATAGCTCGTTCATTAGGGTCGATAGTGATTTAGGGTCTAAGCCTTCTGAGATATTGGTAAAGCCTCGCACATCGCTAAATAATACCGTGAGTTGTTCTCTTCTGGCCTCGAGATTATAGGCCTCGGGGTCCTTCGACATTTCGTCGACCAGTTCAGGCGGTATATATTGGCCGAAGAGGCCACTTAGTTTTGCTTTGTTTCGTGACTCGAAGAAGTAACCATAGGCCATATTGATCATATAGAGCCCTGTTGCCAGAGCCAACAACGGGGCAATAGCCAAGATTGTATTTTCGTTCGACCATAGGTAAAGGTTGCCGCCAATAAGCGCAGCGGATGACAACATCCAGGTCAGGGTTTGCGCGGTAGCACCAAGCATCGGTAGTATTACTGATAGTGAAATGCCAAGCAGTAGAATTAATAGAAATTCGGCGCTCGCCGCGTAATAGGGTCTTGACCTGAAATTAGCATCCAAAATGCCAGTGATAGTCGCGGCATGAACCTCGACCCCTGGATAGTTATTTTGTTGTAACGGCGTATTTCTCAAGTCCACGAGGCCAGCAGCAGTGGTGCCAACGATACCAATAACAAACTGCAGGTCTTCAGGGTTTTTAACTGTCTGGTTCAAAATATCGGTTGCCGAAATATAGCGAAAACTATAGGCCCTACCATTATATGGAATATAGGTAGTGCCCTGAGAATCAATAGGCACCACTCCAGTACCGATATCCAAGCCTTCGATAACCTCTCTGCCTTGTTCATCTAGCGCGGTTTTTAACTCGGTCTCGCTAACTAAGTAATTTCTGGCAAGTGCCAGCGATAGTGATTCGTAGATCGCGCCATCGAACTTTTCCATCAGTTGGATGCGTCTTAGAATGCCGTCCCTATCTTGTGAGGGTATCGAATAAAAGCCTCCGCCAAGCGCGCTTTCTTGCAGTTCTGGAACGTTACCGGTGTAACTGGTAACCGTAGCCTCGACCATCGCGCCTTTAGTTGCGCTTTCACTGCGGTCGTCGGTACTTTGTAGTGTTAGCATTTCATAAAAAGGGGTACCTTTTTCGAAGGCAGGTGCCGCAAGAGCTCCAGCCCTAGTAGAGCGAGTAATACTCTTATCAAAGTAGTAGCCGAGTATTACTTGTCGGTCTTTAAGCGACTGAGCGAATACCGCGTCTGGGTTTAAGTAAGGCTTGTAGTCTTGAAAGCGCTGTAGAAATGCATCGTCTTGGCTCTGTGCCGCGAGAGTTTCAAGTAGCTCGAGCTCTTCCGACGAGTCGCGTTCTGCGAAGACGATGTCAAAGCCTAAAATATCGAGCTGGTAGACGTCGAAAAGAGTGTCAACCAATTGTGCTAGTTTTACTCTATTCCAAGGCCAGTGGCCTTCTTCGACTAAGCTTCGTTCGTCGATATCAATAATCACTACCCGCGGATCAATACCTTTTTCGGGAATTGTGTACGCAAGTCGCGCATCGTAAGCAATAAGTTCAAGTCTATCGAGCAGGGGCAGGTCTATTTTATTGCGTTCCCAGCCAATGAAGACACTCGTAAGAATAAGGCCGACAAGTATTCTACTAAAATATTTTTTGATCATTTGATAACTAGTTACGCTGTTGACTATCTAATGCGCCGAGCCAACTGCGATTTAGATGTTGTTGTTTCTGCAAAGCTTTTAAGGGTATTAGTTGAAGTGCTCATCGCGATAGGCTATAAATTAAGTGCGACCCACTTGCTGAATAATTATAATGATAGGCGACATAAAAAACCTACGAATACATTTTTACGGCGTTCAGGGCAGTGGTTCTGTTTTCCCTGCAAAGGAAGAGCGAGATGTTATTCGCCAGAACTCTGACCTAGACTTGTTAGAGAAGGTGTTTTTCAAACTACAAGATAAAGCAAATGCTAACAATACTCTAGATTGTTCGGTAGAAGAAATTCTGCAGGGTCCTTTAAATAAAGAGTCATTAATTAAATTTCGCGACAGCTTAGATCCGCAAGAGCAAACAACTTTTGGTGGTTGGACAACCTGTTTTAGATTAGAAACTTCTGACGGCTATGACATTGTTATAGATTGCGGCAGTGGTTTTCGCCTGTGTGCGCAAGACCTAGAGCAACAATGGGGTGATAAAGAGCAACGCACTCTGTACATACTGGGTACCCATGCACACTTTGATCATACTGAGGGTTTTGATCAATCAAATGTATGTTTTGACCCACGCAATCATATTCACTTTTTTGCCAATCGGTCTTACTTAACCTCCTTAGATCGCCACCTTGGAATCTTTTCCCATCAAGCGAATCGTAAAGACGAAGGGCGACCGACGCCATTAAATTACGAAATGATGCCGGCTAGCTTTGAATCGACGGAGATTCGTGACATTGCAATTGATGGCGCCGAAGAAAATACCATGGTTACTCAATATCATGATGTTGGTGAGCCAATCAAAATTGGTAAAACCACCATCCAACCTTTTAGTGTTTTTCACCCCGACCCCTGCTTAGCCTACCGCATAGAGCACAATGGTAAGGTTTTCGTTTTTTGTACTGATCATGAACTACGTCGTGGTCATGACCCTGATTTCTCATTGCAGCGTGAGAGTCTAGAAGCCGAGCAGCGCTTAATAGACCATGCAATGAACGCCGATGTACTCTATCGCGATGGGCAGTTCCTGCGAGACGAATATGATGCCAAGCAAGCCCTCGGTGGGGCTGTTGGTGTGCCCAGAAAGGACTGGGGCCATAGTTGCGTGGAAGATGTGGTAGAGATGGCTATAAAAGCCAAGGTAAAGCGCACTTACATTGGCCATCATGATCCCAGTCGACGCTGGTCTCAATTGATGGAGATTGAGCGAGGCTTAGCTGAGCAATCTGCCAGCGCAGAGTACCATTTTGAATTGGCTAAGGCCGAGACTATAATCGATCTTTAGTCCCAGCCGCAGCGAGAGCTAGTCAGGGCTGTGCTAAAACATTGCTCAGCCCCACTAACGTAGTGCAATAAAACTCAAAGAACGTTACTTTTAATCACCAGCATCTTGTCGCGGGTCATTTCGTGCATCGAGTATTGGATACCGCCCATGCCTATACCGGAGGCGTCTCGACCACCAAATGGCATCCAGTCTACTCTGAAGGCAGTGTGGTCGTTAATCATTACAGCGGTGGCATTGAGTCGGTTACTAGTGTCTAGAGCATCGTCTAGGAGCTTAGTGAATACCGATGCTTGAAACGCAAATGGCAGGCCATTAGCTCGCGCGATAGCATCGCTTTTGTCGGCATACGAGTAAACACAAACGACCGGCCCAAAGATTTCCAATTGAGAAACTTGAACATCTTCAGCTGGGTTTAGAATTACCGTCGGCGCGTAGCATGTCGGCGAAATTCGCTCACCACCACATAACACTTGACCGCCAGATTGTTTGGCTTCACTAACCCAACTAGCGACACGATCGACTTCTTTTGGGGTAATTAATGGCCCAACTTCAGTCTTAGGATCAAGTTGATCACCGACAATAAGCTTAGATGCTTTGTCTGCCAACGCTTGCGCAAAGTCGGCGGCTCGAGACTCATGCACGTATACGCGCTGAACCGAAACACAAACCTGCCCAGCGTGATAAAAACCACCCTTGGTTAAGCTTTCAAGCATCTCATCTATGTCGCTTTGAGTGTCGAAAGCGCTTTGGTCGACGATGACCGGCGCTGCGCCACCGTGCTCTAAGGCTGAACGCGTACCTGGCGACAGCTTTGACTGCAACATCCAGCCGACTTTAGCTGAGCCAATAAACGAGAAAAAGTTAACTCGTGGATCACAAACCATTTTTTCAGAATCTTCACGGCTGGTGAGCAGCGCTGTACACCAACCTTCTGGCAAGCCCGCCTGGTGCAGTATTTCAACAAATCGAAAGCACGACAATGGCGTCAAAGCGGCCGGTTTGATCAGCACCGGACAACCCACGGCTAAGGCGGGTATGGTTTGATGAACGATCAAATTCAGCGGGTGATTAAACGCGCTGACCGAACAGACAACGCCTATCGGCTCTCTTTGTGTGTACGCAATTCTATTAGCTGATGAGGCGGTATGCCCCATCGGTATTTGCTCGCCTTTGATCTGTGGAATATGCTCGATCGCCAGCTTAACCCCGTTAATTGCGCGTAGCACCTCAACCTTGGAATCAATATACGGTTTACCGCCTTCACTTGCCGCCAGTTGAGTGAGCTCTTCAATCTGCTCGCTCATAATACTGATTACCCGCTCGAGTATTTCTACTCGCTGATGCGCAGGCAACCAGTTATCACGATTCTCAACCAAGCTGTGCGCCTTGCTAATAGCACTTTCAAGCTGTTCAGCAGTGCTGACCGGTAGGCTTTTTATTAAGCTTTGGTCGAATGGGTTGTTAACCTGAATAGTACTCATAGTTTTTTACCTCAGCCTATTGAGCTGCTCTTGGGTATTACGGATTAAAAGGTTGCGAATTAAATAATGCACGCGCTTTCTTTGAGTAATACATTCAAGATTGAATGGTTCAACGAATAGTCGATTGGCAAGTCTATGATGTGTACCCCTTTGGAGTTCAGTGCGGTATCCAAAATACTCTGGAATTGCTCATCTGATTCAGCGCGGTAACCATGGGCACCAAAACTTTCAGCGTACATTACGAAATCAGGATTTTTGAAATCTAAGCCGAAGTTATCAAAGCCAACACCTTCTTGCTTCCATTTAATCATGCCGTAAGCGCTGTCGTTTAGAATAATGACAACTAGGTCTAAGCCCATGCGAACAGCTGTTTCGATCTCTTGTGAGTTCATCATGAAGCCACCATCACCATTGATCGACACTACTTTACGATTAGGGTGAATTTGCTTTGCGGCCATGGCCGAGGGTAAGCCTGCACCCATCGTCGCCAATGCGTTATCGAGCAGCATAGTATTCGGCGCGCGGCATTCATAATTGCGCGCAAACCAAATTTTGTATACGCCATTATCCAAGGTGACAATGTCTTCGTCGTCCAGGTTCTGGCGTAGCAAATTCACCAAACGTTGAGGTAACATCGGGAAGCGATCGTCTTTAAAGTACTTAGTTATATG
>JBLHXJ010000204.1:0-5278 GCA_047629535.1 Arenicella sp.
GTAGCTTTCCATGGTCTCTGTGAGCTAAGGACAACATCGCTACCATGCCAGGCACACCAGTCGACAAACCGCTATTCTTAGCGTTTAGAAAACCAATCGACTCACCGCTCTCGTCAAGAAACATAGTCTCTGAAACTAACGCTGGCGCTGTTTCTCGGCCGTCATACACCGCCATAGTATTAGTCGCATTATCAAAATGCAGCATAAAACCGCCACCGCCCAGACCGGAGCTCTGAGGCTCGACTAGACTCAACACCGCCTCTATCGCTATCGCCGCATCGACAGCGGAACCACCTGCGCGTAAGATTTCAGCTCCGGCTTTACTAGCGAGAGGGTTGGCAGTCACCACCATGGCCGTCTTAGCCTTAACTGGCTCTGACCTGGAGATTGATGCATTCGGCGCTGTTGCGGCGCAAGCGCCGAGCAATAATGGCAGTAGAAGCGAGCTTAGGATTAAGGAATTTTTTGTCATAATAGATTTTGTTATCATTTACTGATGATAGCAATTGTACTCTCAAGTTTTCATCAACGATACATCACTCGTTAGACGTTAGAATGAGTACCATGCTTCTATAACATATCGAAACCAGATCAAAAATCATATCCCAACTGCAGCCCAACTAAAGCAAGCCCCACTATGAGTTCAAAAAAGAATCAGGAAAAATCGATCCCACGAACACGCCTTGGGCGCTTGGGCTCAATTGCACGCATGGCTGGCGGTGTTGCGGCAGGCATGATTGGCGAGGGCGCAAAACAACTGAGCCAAGGCAAACGACCGAAAGTAAGTGATTTACTATTAACCCCCGCCAACGCGCGTAAGGTAGCAAACCAGTTGGCAACCATGCGTGGCGCCGCGATGAAAGTTGGGCAACTATTGTCGATGGAAACCAGCGACTTCCTACCACCAGAGTTGGCCGACATCTTGTCACAATTACGCAATCGTGCCTTTATCATGCCACGCAATCAACTAATCGATTCGTTGGTTGCGGCTTATGGTGACGATTGGGAATCCAAATTTCAACACTTTGAGTTTGAACCACTGGCCGCCGCATCGATAGGCCAAGTGCATCGTGCGACAACCTTAGACGGGCAAGATATCGTGTTGAAGATTCAGTATCCTGGCGTCGCCAAGAGCATCGACAGTGATGTTGACAATATCGCCACCTTGTTCAGAGTAACCAAAATACTACCAAAGCACATGGACATCACGGAGTTGCTTAAAGATGCGAAATCACAATTGCATGAAGAGGCCAACTACCTGCAAGAAGCCGAATACTTAGAAGCATTTCGTAGGGTATTAGGCGATGAAAAAGATTACCTTATTCCAAAACATCACCCAGAGTTGAGCACACAACGAATTTTGGCAATGGATTTTGTAAGCGGAGAGCCGATCGAGTCGCTTGCAGAGCTAGACCCGACTCTAGTCGATAATTTGATGACGGCAATGTTTGAGCTTACATTCAAAGAGCTATTCGAATTACGCTTAATGCAGACAGACGCGAATTTTGCCAACTACCTTTTCCAGCACGACACACATAAAATTGTGCTGCTCGACTTTGGCGCAAGCCGTCGATTTAGTAAGCGCTTCGCGATCGACTATAAGCGTCTACTGCGAGCGGTAGCTGCCAATGAGTCATGCGCTGTAATTGCCGCGGCCGATAGACTTGGCTACAAAGCTAGTGAGGCCAGTGATGACTATCAAAGATTTCTTGTGGCAGTATTTACTATCGCCTTAGAACCATTTTCCAAACCGGGTCTATACGATTTTAAAAGCGCACAGCTGTCAGACCGACTATCGCAACTAAGCCAAGATGGTTATGGTTTTAAAGAGTTTTGGCAAACCCCACCAACCGATATCCTTTACTTGCACCGAAAACTCGGTGGTATGTTCATGTTGGCAACTAGGCTAGGGGCTCGAGTAAACACTCATGCATTGGCTAGCCCCTACCTAGAAAAGCTAGCGTTATAAGGCTTTTAGAAGGCTGGTCTTTTTAGACAATACTAGCCGCCGGCACTTAGACAATACTAGCCGCCGGCACTTAGACAACACTAGCCACCAGTAGCGGTCAAAACCAATTGACCTTTCTGACCTTTCTCTAGCGCTTGCTGGCCATCAAGCACCTTGGCAATGGCAAATTTTTGCTCAGTGCTAGTGATCTGCAAGGTGGCAATAGAGGCGCCCATCGGCTCGCCAGACTGGTCGACAGTGGTATCGGTGCCGATTGGGTAAATCATCACCGTATCGCCCACCGTGAACATGCCTTCGCCGTAATTCATGGTGATCACTCCCTCTTCTGTAATTTTCATTACTCGAACAGGAAACAGGTTTGAGACAACTTGATCGACTAATTGCTTAACCGCTCGCTGGATAACACTGTCTAATAGCTTCTCGCCTGAGTCATCATCTCTGGCGCTTATCGACTTAGATATTTGGGTGACTACTTTAGAATTAAGGCTATCGGTAACATCAGCGACACCGATCAATTCAAATTCAATATTCATCAAAGCGGTTGATTTTTCAGACCCGTCTGGTGCTTCTGCCAGCAAGCTAAACTCAGTAACATCAGTTCGGAGTATGTAGTCTAAACCGGCCTGAGATAGAGCGTTGCCAGTGTATTTTTTATTGTAGTAATCGGCAAGACTTCGATCTTGCTGAGTAATTCGGGTTTGCAACTGACGATAGTCCAACACCGAGAACTTACGAGTATTATTTAACCCAGTGTTAATGCCACTACTCACCGCAGTGATAATACCTTCGACAGTATGGCGCTCAACGCTTGCCTCTGCGCTAACGGTGATATCGCCTATACCAATAGTGCCTACCTGCTGTGCGCATACTTGTGCAGACGAAATTAACATCGCTGCGAGACTTAGAAGTCCTACAATTTTATTCATTAGTGGTCCTAATTGTGTGATCATTTGAGTGGCGAAAAAAATTTTCATCCGCTATGTATAAGCTTAATTCTGATCAATTAATGAAAAATTTTCCAAAATATACCATTCTCGAGTGCCGATTGCACCATTCCAAAGCCGTACAATTTGGCCTTGCGTAACGCAGCGCATACCCTCGCTGAGTATTCAAACTCTATAGAGCTTGTTTACAGTGCGTAACTACATCCTTCGCCGACTGGCAGGCCTACGGGTAGCTCGGCAACCAAGCCAAGCTGCTAAATAATTTTAAGGCGATTATCAGCAAACCAAACGTCAAGACTGTCAAACATCGACTATTGTCTGCGAATGTACTAGCAAGTCCAAGTTTGCGATACATCAGCGCCGGTACAATGAAGAAGCTAAAAGCCACGAAAACGCCAGCGTACGCGATCGAGCTTACAAAGCCGTAGGGCGCAACAACACTAGCGATTAACGGCGGCAAAAACGCAAATGCGACTGATTGAGCGCGACCCGCTAGGCTGACACCAAGACTAAAGCGGTCTGCCAAGAAATGAACTAAACCCAAACCGACACTGAGAAACGAGGTAATCACCGCTAGATGCGAAAACCAAGTCAGACTTGCGTTGATCAATTTACCGCTGCTGTCGCTTTGCAACATAGAAACTAAAGCGTTTAAGCCACCGCCATTTGCCGCCACGTCGATAAAGCCTTGGCGGGGAATATTACCCAAGGTTGAGACCAACCAAACGAGGTAAACCAGCAGTGCCAGTAACAGGCCAAGCAAAATAGATAGACCGATTTTGCCGGCCTGATTATTATAATGATTGGCCAAGCTAGGAACTAAGCCAGCACAGGCAAATGCGGTTACGAAAACCGGCAGCGCCGACCATAAGTAGCCAATCTCGCCTATCTCAGTACTGAGTAAAATCGACCATTCAAGTGAACCGAGTAAAGCTGTATTTGCGGTCATGAAAGTGGCGCACATTACAATCATCAACAGCGTACTGAGGCGACTAACTGTGCCAGTGCCAAAGCAAATGACCATGCCAGCTACAGTGGCAAATATGAGACTCAAAAGTGGCCGCGGCAAAGCACCATAATCACCAAATAGTTGCGCCGTACTATGCGCTAAGATACCAGCGCCAGCAGTGATATAGGCATACATCAAGATAAACATAATAAACGCGATAGAGATATTATTTACGCTCGCCCATACGCCGCCTAGTGAGTCTCTTATCAGCGTGTCAAAGCTACTACCAAGCGGATATCTAACATTTACATCAATCAATAGCCTCGACGATAGATAGGTAAAAAAGCAGACTGCCGCTAAACCGATTACGGCCGAGTAGATCCACGCGCCAGCTGACACCAACGGCAATGCAAACATGCCCGCACCGATAGCACCACCAGCAACCAAAATCACGCCATGCCAGAGAGGTTTAGGCAGCGAAGCCATCGGTGTCGTATGCCCTAATTTCATAGCCACAGCTTACACGTATAAAACGAAACTTGAAGAGCAAGTTCGAAGACAAAGGTAGGCGCCAGAATTTAGCCCATGTACTCTCAACTAAGTTTTGACTATAATCGCCACCCCGATACCTTTATCGGGGTTCTCAGGGCGGGGTGTAATTCCCCACCGGCGGTAATCACAAAAGCTTCTCGATCGAAGCTAGTTGTGTAGCCCGCGGGCGCTTTTAGTAATTCATTTACTAGAAGGACAAGCAGACTTGGTTAGATTCCAAGGCCGACAGTTATAGTCTGGTTATGAGAATAAGGTGGAGATTTTTCGCCTCGTGCCGCTGCGCGAGCCGTTTACATCACCCCTTGTTTGCCCTCAATTTATTATTCAGATTGAGTTAACACAATGACAAAACTTTCTTCAGATTCAAAACGAATCGCCTTTATTCAAGCCTGTTGGCATAGAGATATCGTAGATCAATTACGTGATTCATTTGCTAAGGAGTTCGCTAGCTTAAGTACGCTCACCATTGATTTCTTCGAACTGCCTGGTGCTTATGAAATTCCGCTGCATGCCAAGACCTTGGCCGAGACAGGTGAATATGCAGGTATTGTTGCTGCCGGCTTGGTGGTTGATGGCGGGATTTATCGACACGACTTTGTCGCCTCTACGGTAGTCGACGGTTTAATGCGGGCACAAATGGATACTGGTGTACCGGTATTCTCAGCGGTGCTTACGCCACACCATTTTCATGCAGGCGAAGAACACACAACTTTCTTCAAACAGCACTTCGTTAAAAAAGGCAAAGAAGCCGCACAGGCCTGCGTGCAGACGATTTCTAGCCTCGAGGCGATCTCACGCTAAGTGTTTAGTTTGCTGTTGCCTCAGGGTTGTGATGCATCGAAATCTCAACCCTGATACGACAAC
>JBLHXJ010000205.1:0-5264 GCA_047629535.1 Arenicella sp.
CCCATGTAACTCCCATGTAACTGTGATGAATCAAAAATCTCAATATCAACACGCTGTGGTCCTTGGTTTCTGGCTGCTTTTCTGCGCCGTCGTTGTCTACATTATGATCGTTGTCGGGGGCATTACTCGGCTTACCCAGTCAGGCCTATCGATGGTCGAATGGGAGCCGATTATGGGCATTATTCCACCGATCGGCGAAGCACAGTGGATGGATGTTTTTAATAAGTATAGGCAGAGTCCTGAATACATTAAGATAAACGCGGGCATGAGCCTCGTCGCGTTTAAGAGTATTTTTTATTGGGAGTATGGGCATCGAGTGTTGGGCCGAGTAATCGGGCTGATCTACTTTGTGCCATTAGTATTCTTTGTGCTCAAAGGTATGGTGCCAAGAGATTGGTACGCTCGCTTGTTTGGACTGTTTATTCTTGGCGGCTTACAAGGTTTGATGGGCTGGTATATGGTCAAGAGTGGCTTAGTTGATATTCCACATGTGAGTCAATATCGATTAACCGCACACCTAGGATTGGCGCTGGTTATTTTTACGGCCATGCTGTGGTACGCAATGGATTTTCTACGTGGTGAAACTCGTGCTAATCATTCCTCGCGTGGCTACCTGAAAGCGACCCTTGTGGTGGTGCTTGTTGTTTTTCTGATGATGTTGAGCGGCGGTTTTGTCGCAGGGACCAAGGCCGGCTATATCATCAATACATTTCCGACAATGAACGGTGAGTGGATTCCGTCAGGCTGGTTAAGTATGCAGCCAGGCTGGAGGAACTTATTTGAAAACCCTGTGATGGTTCAGTTCGTACATCGCTGCATCGCTGTGTTGGTATTCGCGTCAGTGATTACCGGTTTTGTGGTAGCCAGCACTCAGCGATTTAGAACCGCCAGGGGGCTGGTACTAGCCATTATGTTGCTGCAAGTTAGCTTAGGCATAGCCGCGCTTGTTATGAAAGTGCCGGTGGCATTGGGAGCGGCACATCAGGCTGGTGCGGTGGCGTTACTGTCTGCATCTCTTTATGTGGCGCACATAGCCCGAAAAGGCAGGCAATACGCTTAATTATAGGGTCTGTTAGAGTCAATCTATGGTGGCATTGGTTCTGACAGTTTATATCCGTTCTGACATTTGAGTCATCAAGCGGGCCGACTGCTTCATCGCTTTTTTTATAAATTCTGGTAGTTCAGCTGCACCGTTGTCTATGGCCATTTGCGCATGCTTAGCCTCATCTTCAGCCATTTGCGTAACGATCGCTCGGCTAATAGTATCTTCTTCAGGGAGCCGCTCTAAGTGGGACTCCAAATGTTCGACTACTTGACGTTCAGTTTCAGCTAGGAAGCCAAGGCTCCATTTATCGCCCGCCAGACCAGCGCCAAGGCCCAGTGCAAACGACCCTAAGTACCAGATTGGATTTAGATAGCTGGTATGACTATCGAGTTGCTCAATACGCTGATAACACCAGTTTAGGTGATCAATCTCTTCCTCAGCCGCCTCATTCATCTTTTCTTTAACCTCGCTTGAGCGTGATGTCAAAGCTTGCCCTTGGTAGAGCGCCTGAGCACAAACTTCACCTACATGATTAACTCGCATCAATGCAGCAGACTTGTCACGTAATAGAGGTTGGCCGTCAATCGGGTCACTGCTTATCGCATCTGCAGGCGAAGCTCTATTCGATGAGGGTCGAATAAACGTGCTGCGTAAGCCATGGTCGAGATGGCTAAAAATTTGATCAATAAATGCTGTTGGCTTGTGATGCGTCATTTAATTAGTACGTGGGAGCTAGGCAGCTAAATTATAATGCTAACTCTAAGCCGAAGGGAGTGATTAATGCGTAAAACTAGTTATGTAATAGGTTTTAGCCATGAAATATAGTTATATCACCAATAATGGATATTTATAACCATTTAATATCAAGTGGTTATGGGCGCTTTGCGCTTTATGTGTTGTGTTTTATTTTTTTGACTGACGGTGTTCTTGCGCCCATAATGAAGTCATCAAGTCAGTGAGGCTTCGTTGTCCCAACTTGATGACCATTTATAAGTTGCTTTGTAGTTAGTCAAATCAGCTTGCACAACTCCTCCATCCTCCTTTGGTGGTTTGGGCGCGACTCTTGTCGCGCCTTTTTTTTGCCTACAGGATGTAGGTACACCACGGGCGCATGGATGCGCACAAGAGTGGTGTGAGGCATAGATCCAAATATTGAACTAGTTAGTACCCCAATAGAGGCGGCCTCGAAAGTGCCTAGGTACACCACGGGCGCATGGATGCGCACAAGAGTGGTGTAAGGTATATATGCAAAGATTGAACTCGTTAGCGCCCCCGCAATAGCGATTAACTGGGCTGCAAATACTTGGTTTAGTTTTACTCGGCAATGCGGAGGCTCTTTGTACCTTGAGATGCTTGGGCTGCACTCCGAAACTCGTCGCTATCAATCCGTCCAATCCGTCACCTTGGTAAATTCGGTGTCAATGCAGCAAGCAGCGGTACCCTTTGCGGGTAAAAGTCTCAGTGTAGTGCTAATCGCCCCATTTATCCGTTTTTCATCTAAGCAAGACTTGCTTATCGTTTAGGCCTCAATTATTATCGCGCGTCCTTGCAGGGTTCTCTGCTTGGATCCGTTACTGACCCTTGGTTCTTGAGCTCGGGTGTGACAAAGAAATTAACCGTAGATGAGATATTTATCATGAAAACATTTTCTGCAAAGCCAGCAGACGTGACGCGAGAGTGGTTCGTTATCGATGCCGATAACAAAGTACTGGGTCGCGTGGCGACTGAAATCGCACTTCGCTTGCGTGGCAAACATAAGCCTGTATACACTCCGCACGTAGATACCGGCGATCATATCGTTGTAATCAATGCTGACAAAATTGCCGTAACTGGTAATAAAGAAGAAGGCAAAATTTACTACCATCACACTGGTTTCCCAGGTGGTATTAAAGAAATTAACGTTCGTAAGCTGCGTGAACGCGCGCCTGAGCGAATCATCGAAAATGCAGTGCGAGGCATGATGCCTAAGAACCCATTGGGTCGCGCTATGTTGAAAAAATTACATATCTACGCAGGTCCTGAGCATAAGCACCAAGCTCAAGAACCTAAAGTACTTGAAGTTTAAGGAGAGAAATCAATGGCAACTTCAGAAGTTTATCTAGGCACCGGCCGTCGTAAATCATCGACCGCCCGTGTTCGCATGCAATCTGGCAAAGGTTCTATCACTGTAAATCAACGTCCTCTCGATGAGTACTTTGGTCGTGAAACGGCTCGCATGATTGTTCGTCAACCATTAGTTTTACTTGATATGGTAGGCACATTCGACATTAACGTAAACGTACAAGGCGGCGGCGGCAGTGGCCAAGCCGGTGCGATTCGTCACGGTATTACTCGTGCATTGTTGGCGTATGACGAAGAACTTCGTCCTGCACTTCGTGCGGCGGGCTTCGTTACGCGTGACGCACGTGAAGTTGAGCGTAAGAAAGTTGGTCTTAAAGGCGCACGTAAGCGTCCGCAATTCTCAAAACGTTAATCCATCACGGATATCGTTTTTCGCTCTGCTTATGCAGTGTTTGGAAAGCCGACCTTGTGTCGGCTTTCTTGCGTTTGGAGCTGCTAAAAACAGTCTAAGTGGATAGATCGTCAGCCTTTGTCAATATTTATATTGACTGCTAGGAAAATCAATTTACACTGAGCTACCCTCAGAAAAACACAAGTTAGCTGACCCGTGAGTAAGATAAAGATAGGTATCATAGGCGGCACTGGTTATACCGGTGTTGAGCTGCTTAGACTATTATTAGTGCACCCTAATGCCGACGTTGTGTTGATCACTTCGCGCTCTGAGGCTGGACGCGCCGTGTCAGACTTGTTTCCTAGTTTGCGTGGTTATACAGATCTGGCTTTTAGTCAGCCTGAACCGTCTTCGTTTAATAAATGTGATCTAGTGTTCAGTGCCACACCTAACGGCATTGCTATGACGCATGCACGTGAGCTACTCGAGCAAGGCGTTAAGTTAATTGACTTGGCCGCCGATTTTCGAATTAAAGACGTTTCGCTTTGGAGTCAATGGTATGGCATGAATCATGCCTGTCCAGAGCTTATTGGTCAGGCGGTTTATGGCCTGCCAGAAGTGAATAGGGCATCTCTTAAAGGCGCACAACTTGTGGCCAATCCCGGTTGTTACCCAACAGCCACAACGCTTGGGTTTCTGCCGTTAATCGAGAATAGCTTAGTCGATATTTCAGACTTAGTGGCTGATACCAAATCGGGCGTTACCGGTGCTGGTCGCGGCGCCAGCGTTGCTAGCCTATACAGTGAGGTTAATGATAGTTTTAAAGCCTATGCGGTTACCGGTCATCGGCATCACCCGGAGATTAGCCAGAATTTAGCTGAGGCCGCGAACATGCCGGTTAATCTAACATTTGTACCGCATTTAACACCAATGTTACGAGGCATACACGCAACGCTATACGCCAACTTGCTAGACCCTGATCAAGAAATTGAAGAAATTCAGGCAATATTTGAGGCTCGCTATCAAGACGAACCATTTGTTGATGTGCTGCCACAGGGCTCACACCCAGATACGCGGTCTGTTAAAACCTCTAACATGTGTCGAATCGCATTGCACAAGGCTGGCGGCTCTGGCAAATTGGTAGTGTTATCGGTTATCGATAATCTCACTAAGGGCGCGGCTGGCCAAGCAATTCAAAATATGAATATCATGTTTGGCCTTGATGAAATAGTCGGTCTGAATAACCCGGCGGTTCAACCTTGAGCACGTTTGCACGTTCTATCAGCATTAAAGTGTGATAATTAAATGATTAGAAAATCTACAAACGACTTAACAATCAAGCCAAAAATGTCGCGTAATACGCTGATGATATCGTTGATATCTGGGGTCTTTGCGATGTTGGCTATCGTCTATTTTATCTACGGCCAAGGGCTGCGCTCAGGGCATCACCGCTTTGAGCAAGACCAATCGACGATCACACAGTTAAACGATGCTATTGTTGGATTACGTAATCAGTTGTCTGTCTCGCAAGAGGGTTTAATTTTCTCTAAGAGGCAGCAACAAATTCAACAAGAAGCGTACAAGCAAATGAGTAAAGCTTATGCCAACTCTGAGAAAAAAAACAGTGTGTTAGGATCGCGTTTAGATTTCTATCGAAGCATCATTTCGCCTAAAGATGGTCAGTCAGGGCCGGCGATACAAACGTTAAGCCACACCTATGATCAAGGTAAGTTGAGCTTTGATAGTACTCTAGTGCAAGCAATTAGA
>JBLHXJ010000206.1:0-5257 GCA_047629535.1 Arenicella sp.
AGACCCTTGCTGAGAAATATCCGCGATGGCAAGATTTCAAGCAAATTCGTCGCGAGTTAGACCCGCAAGGCTTATTTCTCAATCAACATATCAAGGAGCTTTTTATCTAATGAAGAGACGCGTATTTTTAGGCTCAGCGTTAGCCTTAGCGGTGGCTTCTGCGATTGCGCTTAAGCCTCGTCGGGTAGGCGGGCCACACAAGCCGTATTTTGAGTCTCTTAGCAACGAACTAAAACGGCATAACCTTTATAAGCCGAAAATGTTGGTCGACTTAGATTCGGTCGACCAAAATATCGACAACATAAGTAGTATGTTAAACCCTCAAGCGGCTCATCGTATACCGGTTAAGTCGTTACCCAGTATCGACTTGCTCGAGTACGTCATGAGGCGATCAAACAGTAATCGCTTAATGGTTTTTCATCAACCTTTTCTCAATTTGATTGCCAAACGTATGCCTAACTCGGACGTCCTGTTTGGCAAGCCAATGCCGGTTGCATTAGCCAAAACATACTACCAAACAGTCGAACCCAACTCAGCCTTCGACTCGACTACACAGCTACAGTGGTTAGTCGATACTAAAGAGCGTTTGGATCAGTACTTATCATTGGCTAAGGAGCTTAATCAGAAAATGCGTATCAACGTTGAAATTGACATTGGTTTGCATCGTGGCGGTTTGCTTGAGCCGCAGAGTTTGCTGCCATTGTTAGACCTAATCAGTGACAATAATGAGCTATTAGAGTTTTCAGGTTTTATGGGTTACGACCCGCATGTGGTAAAGCTGCCAGGGTTTATCAAAAGTGTCGAAGACGCTTATGCTGATTCTCAGTCAGCCTATCAAACGTTTATTGATGTGGCGCTATCGCATAAGTTAAATTTGAATGCCGAAGATTTAACCTTCAATGGTGCTGGCAGCCCAACTTTGGCACTGCATAGTGACAATACGGTTTGCAATGATTTAACCGCGGGCTCGTGCATTGTTAAGCCAAGCGATTTCGATATCGCTACATTAGATACCATGTTGCCGGCTGCGTTTATCTCGAGCCCAGTGTTGAAGCAGTTTGATGGAACTCTACTGCCGGCCGGCGAGCAACTTGGCGGTATTATTGAAGCTTGGGATCCGAATAAGCAACAAACCTTGGCGATCTATGGCGGTAAATGGAAGGCTAGCTATGTTTCGCCTAACGGTATTGCCAATAATCCAATTCTTGGTTTAAGCACCAATCAACAAGTGATTAGTGCTTCTAACTTGGTTGATTTAAAAGCCGACGATTTCGTCTTCTTGCGGCCGCATCAAAGTGAATTTGTGTTTCTACAGTTTGGCGATATTCGAACAATTCGAAGTGGCATATTAAGCGACCATGTTTGGCCGGTATTTTCCAGCGATATCGTCTAAGCTTGAAGCCACTGATTAGCGTCGGTGAAAGTGATTTCTATTATATGGGCTTTTCTTGCAATGCCGCTTCGGACCACGCCTGAGCATGTTCGTCATTCCATTTATCCAAGGCATCGTAGTAGTAATCATAAATGCATGGGACGCAACCGCTGCCACAGCATTGGTGTGGTGTTGGTTTTTCAGGCGGTGGCGGAATAATTTTGTCTGGCATATCGAGCGGTACTAATAGTTAGTCAGTATTAAAACTAGTTCAAGTAATGGAATACTAAGACCACTATACAACCTTTGCTATGATGATGAATCAATAGTCTTTACTGCATGGCGTCTGGAATTAAGGTTTGTATGACATACGAAATAGCGTCCTTTAGTTTTACACTTTATCAGCTTGGTCTGCTAGCTTTCGTGGCCGCTTTAATTGGCATGGCCAAAACTGGAGTACAAGGCGCGGGTATGATCGCGGTGCCTATGTTGGCTCTGGTTTTCGGGGCGAAGGCGTCGACTGGTGTGATGTTGCCTATTCTGATTTTTGCTGATCTGTTTGGCGTCTATTACTACAATAAGCACGCTAATTGGCCGCATCTTAAAAAGCTTATCCCATTTGCTTTCGCGGGTGTGATCTTGGGCACGGTTGTTGGCGGCGCTATCAACGAGACGGTGTTTGGCTATTCAATGGTGGTGATTATTTTTGCCTCGCTGGCGATCATGGTATGGCGAGAGAGAAAACCTAAAGCGGATATTCCTCAATCATTCTGGTTTGTCGCGTCGATTGGTATCGCCGGTGGTTTTACCACGATGGTCGGCAATTTGGCTGGCCCAGTTATGGCCCTGTACTTGCTATCAATGAAGCTGCCAAAAAATCAGTTCATAGGCACGGCCGCCTGGTTTTTCTTGATTATCAACCTGCTTAAAGTGCCTTTCCATATATGGGTTTGGGAAACAATCACTTGGGATACCGTGACCTTGGATCTTGTCTTAATACCGATGATAGCGGCGGGTGCGTTTTTAGGCGTTAGTATTGTCAAGAAAATTCCCGAGCAAGGGTTTCGCTGGTTTGTAATTTTTATGACCGCTGCGTCAGCCGTGGCAATGATGTTATAGTTTTGCAATACGCGCGAGGGCGTTTTTAAATGCTAGTTAGTCGAATGCTTCTAATATTAATGGTTGTGTGTGCCTTTACTCTGACACCACAATCCGCGCCCGCACAAATATATAAATGGCAAGACGCCGACGGCAAGACCCACTTTGGGGATCAACCACCGGCAAACCAAGAAGTTAATAAAATAAAAGCGCCAGCTATCCCTGATAAAACCTCTGTCTCAGCGCTTAACGCTGACAAACCTGAAATTGTTATCTATACAACCTCTTGGTGTGGTTTTTGTAAGAAGGCTAAAGCGTATTTTAGTGCCAACAAAATGCCGTTTAAAGAATATGACATCGAAAAAGACCGGTTTGCAAAACGCCAATACGATCGTATTGGAGGTAAGGGTGTACCGGTTATCTTAGTCGGCGATCAACGCCTAAATGGCTTTAGTGAAAAGCGCTTTGATCGCCTTTATAAACTCGCAGAATGAGCTAAGCATTGGTTTTGATAAAATTCGTTACATTTTTATTTCTAAGCATTTCTTGGCTTGGGGTGGCGCACGCGGGTAAACTCGAAGCACCTTATCTTTATGTTTTAGGGGTCGCTCAAGATGCTGGATACCCTCAAGCCGGCTGCTATAAGCCTCATTGCTTGCCCGCTTGGAACGAGTTTGCTTTACGTCGTGGAGCGACATCTCTCGGCCTAGTCGACCCGCAAGCGAATCGAAAATACCTGTTCGAAGCGACTCCAAACTTGCCATCACAATTGTTCGCCTTAGAACAGTAGGCACCGAGTCAGCGCTATAGTTTCGGCGGAGTATTTCTTACTCACGCACATATTGGCCATTACGCAGGTCTAATGTTTTTCGGCCATGAGGCAATGGGCGCTGATCAAGTGCCGGTTTACAGCATGCCTAGAATGCGATCGTTTTTAGAGACTAACGGACCTTGGAGTCAACTGGTCAGTTATAAAAACATTGTTCTTAGAGATTTACAAAATAATCGTGTGGTGACGCTTAAGCAACTTAAGGTTACGCCGTTTCTAGTGCCGCATCGCGATGAATTTTCGGAGACCGTGGGTTATCGTATTGATGGCCCAAACAAGACTGCTGTCTTTATTCCAGACATTGATAAGTGGTCAAAATGGAGTGTTGATTTAACTGAGTTACTGAAGTCGGTCGACTATGCCTTGCTTGATGCTACTTTTTTCGGAGAAGGCGAACTGCCCGGTCGAGACATGTCTAAAGTGCCTCACCCGCTAGTAACAGAGAGTATGGACTTGTTAGAAAAGCTGTTGCCGGAACAAAAAAATAAGGTCTGGTTTATTCATATGAATCACACTAACCCATTGCTGCGTGATAATAGCCAAGAGGCCGAACTGCTTAAGTCAAAAGGTTTTAATATTGCCATTGAAGGCTTACGTTTGCCGTTGTAAGACACTCAATCGAGTTATCTCACTTGCGCTTGTAATCGCCCATCAAGCCTAGTGGGCGGCCCTCTAAGTCGGTAAAAAACGCCATCCATTCTTCGCTGCCATCTTGATGTTGATGAATCTTGTGTGGCTCATGACTGAAGTCGATGCCGCGCTTTTGCAAGCGTTCGAACTCAGATTGAATGTCATCCGTTTTAAAGTAGATTATCGATTCGTGGTTCAAGTCGCCGTCGCTTTGACTCAGCATTAGGCGCACTCCCTGGCAGTCAAAAAACGCCATTTCCCCAAAGGTATATAGATGTTCTAAGCCAAGGCTATGGCGATACCACTGCTCTGATTCTTCTGCGCTTTTAACACTTCGGGCAATTTGACCAATACTCAATTGTCTATGTTTCATGTTGGTAGTTTAATTATCAAGCTATTTTGGTGATACTGTCGTCCTACTAAAATAACCTTATAGCCAAGGCAGAAGATTAGCAACAACATGAATATTCGCCCGTTTGACATCGATGACCAAGCTGCGCTGATCGCATTGTGGCGCGAAGTTGGGCTCGCAACGCCGCAAAATGATTCGCACAAAGATATTAAACGTAAGTTGCAAGTCGACCCCGAGTTGCTACTGGTAGCTATCATCGATCGGGCTATTGTCGGTTCGGTGATGGGCGGCTACGAGGGGCATAGAGGCTGGATTAACTACTTAGCCGTATCGCCAAATTTTCAACGCCAAGGAATTGCTAGTGAGTTGATGCGCCGAGTCGAGTCAGATCTGTTGCTCAAAGGCTGTGCAAAAATAAACCTACAAATACGCGCGATAAATAAAAGCGTATTGGCCTTTTACGTAGCACTTGGTTACCTGGATGATGATGTTGTAAGTCTAGGAAAAAGACTGATACACGATAGCTAGTCTATGTAAGCGAAGCTATAGATGGCTAAGGCTCACCTAAGGTTTAATAATTGCTATTAAGCTACTTTTCTAAAAAATCGACTAATTGCTGCTTCTGCGCCATGGCATCGTTGTAACCGAGGTCAATTAGCTCTTGGCAAAATGTTTTGGTGAACATTAAATAGCTAATAAAGCGTCGGCTATTGGCCTTCGCCATACCCAGAAATTTTAAGGCGATACGAAAGCTTCTTGGTAATTCTAAGAAGTGCTTCATGGCTATATTGGCGATGTCTTTAGAGGGGCTAATGACCAAGTGCTCAATCACCTTCAATTCTTCACTATTACCCTGCTGGGCTTCAATGACCATGCGATTCATGCGTTCCATGCGCTCAATATCTGACTGCAAGCTGTTGAGAAAAAGCGTGTCGAGAACATAACCAGAGATCTGCCCTAGTGATGGACGATGTTT
>JBLHXJ010000207.1:0-5255 GCA_047629535.1 Arenicella sp.
GTTGGCATAAGCTTCTGGGCCACTAGCAATACTCATTAACCAATAAACTAATACCGGTGTGCTGACCGCCATAAAGCTACCGAAAACTCGATTCAGGATGGATAATACAGAGGTTATCTGCGGTTTATAAACCGACAGATGAGGTGATAGGGGTCTCTCTTTTTGCATATCAGAGTTACTCTCTTTGAATTGTTTAAAATTCTTGCTGCCGGTAGACGCAAACGTTACCGATCATTCGTGGTTTTGACCTATTAAAGGTTGCGGGCATTCTACAACAGGTTATGCACAAGTAGCTGATGATAGATCAGAAACTAATACATTAACGGTAATTAACGTATTAAATACCAATAATTTCCGAAATAGGTCAATTTATTGTTTCTTACTAGTTCGTCATATAGCTTCTTGTACAATACTAAAAATCATAACAACGCCCTTTTGACTCCCAATCGCCATAACGCGTTGGCTCCAACCCTTTCGGACCGTTAATTTCTTTGGCTAATGGTTTCGTAACTGCAGTTGCTTTGGCCTCAATAATTCCGATGCTGTGATTGGCTTCATCTTCGCTTGCAACACTTTCTTTCTGTTGTTTTTCAACATTCATGCTATCTAACTTTTCTTGCTTACTCATAACTTCTCTTATCTGCTAAATTAAAGTAACAACAACGTTCATTCGACAAGGCCGATAGTTATATTCGGCGAGTCCAATGATAGCATGCCTTTTATGAATTTTTTATTCACCCAAACATTCTTATGAAACCTGATTCCAAAAATAACTCAGCCAACAGTTTAACTGTTTTACAGTTTACTGGCACCGATAGCCATAGCTTCCTTCAGGGCCAGCTCAGCAATGACATCAACGCGCTCTCATCCACCTGGCAATACAGTGGATATTGCAATCCTAAAGGTCGCTTACTGGCACTATTCCAGGTTTGGAAAAATGAAGACGTTGTCTACGCAAGCATGGATAGTTCATTAGTTGAGGCGACGATTAAACGGCTGCGTATGTATGTTATGCGTAGCAAGGTAGTTATTGATGAAATCAAGCAGGCTAGATTTACAGGTTTGACGGGCTTAGAGAATAAATCGGAGCGGTTTTCAGTGACCATTAACGACTCCATTCACACATTACATTATGGTGATCGAGCCTTACGCATCGATCTTCAACCGAGCGATCACACTTCGTTAGAACAAGTCGGCGACTGGCAAGATTGGGCTGTCGCTAAGATTGCCGCAGGGGAACCAACAATCGATGCTGACAATGTCGAATTGTTTGTACCGCAAATGGTCAATCTGGACCTGCTTGACGGCATCAACTTTAAAAAAGGCTGCTATACGGGGCAAGAAATCGTCGCTCGTATGCATTATTTAGGCAAGTTAAAACAACGCATGTTTGTTTGCCAAGTTGACGGCAGCGCTCACTCGGGAGAAAAGATTCTAGCGGCCGAGAAAAATGCTGGCAGTATCGTTTCAGCGTTTAATGGTTCGGCGCTTGCGGTGCTTCGTCGCGAGTTGCTAGACAATCCACTAAAGACTGAATCTGGCGCTAATGTCATACCTTTGGCAAAGCAGCCTTACTCAATTCCCGAGTAATTCTAGTTAATCTTTTTGATCAAAAAACTGGATCTAAATGCCCTAGATCTGGCAACTGACAAAGCGTAAAAATAAAAGGGAACACAATTCCAGAGTACGTTCCCTTGGATCTCTTAGGCAAACGTTTGGCAGGCTTGAATGTCGCCCGAACTCATACCTTGTTTGAACCATTTAATGCGTTCTTCTGAGCTACCATGAGTGAAGTTTTCACGCCTCGGAGCTCTGCCGGCTTTACGCATAATTGTGTCGTCGCCCACCGCCTCTGCGGCATTTATACCTTCTTCAATATCACCCGCTTCTAAAATCGCGCTTCGTTTTTCAGTATGGTTGATCCAGATACCGGCAAAGCAATCAGCTTGTAACTCCATCTTCACCGATAAAGCGTTGCCTTCAGCCTTCGACGAGCTTGCTTGTTGTTGCAGAACGCCTTTGGCAATACCGACAATATTTTGCACATGATGACCGACCTCATGCGCTATCACATAGGCGAACGCAAAATCACCGGAAGCACCCATTTTTTTCAAGTCATTTAGGAAACTCAAATCGATATAAATTTGGTAGTCTCCAGGGCAATAAAAAGGCCCAGATGCGGCCGAAGCTTGGCCACAAGCCGAGCTCACTTGGCCGTCATAAAGAACTAACTTCGGCGCTTGATAGCGCTGACCGGACTTTGCAAATACAGCACTCCAAGTGTCTTCAGTTTCGGCTAATATGGTACGCACAAACTGGGCTGCTTGGTCGTTTTGTGCTTTCGATACCAACTGTTGCTGGACTTGTTGATTTTGAGTACCAACAAACAACGAGAGTATTTTCTGCACATCTTCGCCAAAGAATAAGCCAGCCAAGACCAATAAAACCGCGACCCCACCACCAGCGCCGCGCTTAGATCTAATCATCGACCGACCTCGTCGATCTTCTACGTTACTGCTTTGTCTACGTCCACGCCAGCGCATAATTGTTCCCCGAAACAGTATCTATCTACGGATTAATATCCATCGACCAATTTCGATATAAAGTTCATCTATTCGATACCAGTCTAACGCTAACTATGTTGCTCAAGCAACTGCACAAGGTTGCTGATAGAGCGCGCAAGGTCAGATACATCAGCCTCATCAGTTTCGCTAATGATCTGACGACACATCAGACTTATATCATGGTAACCGTACATTCCTGAGGAGCCAGCGAGCTTATGCAGAGCTTCGGCCAGCGGCTGCGAAGCAACGCCACCATCAATTACAATTTCACTCTGATGATTTAACAGTTCGATTTTCTCAGGAAAGCTAGCCTTGTAGCGATCTTTCAGTGCTTTGATCTGAGGTGATTCATAATTCTTCTAATAATCTAAAGTGGATTCTGTAGGCCCACGCAAAACAGCATTTATATTTGTCGGCGTATCGATCTAGGGGCCGATCTAATTGAGCTTAGCTTGAATCTCCATGGCAACATGATTCATCATTGCGACGACGTCAATAGGCTTGACCAGATAATCGTAGCAACCAAGGCTTTCGGCTTTAATTCTGTCGGCCTCAACCGACGACGCGCTCATAATTACCACTGGCGTTGAGTTGTTCGCTTGCTGCAACGCAGCCAATGCTTCATAACCGGTCATCACCGGCATATGTATATCCATTAAGACGAGGTCAAAGCGAGCTGACTTCAGCGCCGCCAATGCTAGCGCGCCGTTTTCGACATGGGTGATATGCACGCCTCTTTCGGCCATCATCATGACAATCAAATCAGCGATATCATGATCGTCTTCAGCCAATAATACCGACATTTTAGTGACTATCGGAAGCGGACTTGTGGCCTCTGGAGTAGTTTGATCAGTCAGTATTGGCGCAGGGATTTTAAATGATACTCGTGTACCTTCACCGAGCACTGATGAAATCTTTAGCTCTCCGCCCATTAAGTCAATAATGTGTTCAGTTATAGTTAAGCCTAAGCCAGTGCCAGCCTTACCAGTGTCGGCAGCTTGCCAGAACGGCAGGCCTATTTTTTGTGGGTCTTCTGGGCAAATTCCAACGCCAGTATCGGTCACCGTTACCAGCAAAAAATCGTCACTCAGTTCAGCCTCTAACGACACCGAACCACGGTCAGTAAATTTGATCGCATTGCCGAGTAGATTGATCAAACATTGCCGCAAACGACTATCGTCGGTAACCACCGTCACCGACTCACCGATGCTTAGTTTGGAGACCAGTTGAATGTGCTTGGACTCGCTTAACGGCGCTAGCAACAACTCTACATCTCTGAAAAGTTCAACTAAGTCAGTTGCTTTGGGTCGCACCACGATTTCATTTGAGTCAAGCTTGCCATGATCTAGTAGGTTCTCCAACAATGACAAAAGGTGCTTGCTCGAGCGCTGTACCACACGCAAATGATCGGCTTTCTGCTGACAATCGTTTGTGATTTGACCACTAGCACTCTGTAAGCTTTGTTCAACTAAGCTTGCGTAGCCGATGATCGACGTAAGAGGTGTTCTAAACTCATGAGAAACACCCGACAAAAAACTGGTTTGTAAGCGCGACGCTTCTTCGCGTTGCTGATTTTTATATTCAAGCTGTTGTCACGCGTGCTCTAGCTGATCAAGCAGCTTGTCTTGTTGCTCGAGCAACAATTCATTTTCATTTGCCTTTTGTTGCAGCAACTGCCGTTGCTCGGCTTGAATCGAGGCATTCAAAATCAGCACCGTCAGCGAGTTATTAGCAGGAAGCAAGCTAACCGAGACCGGAATTCCGGATGGGCTCTCAACCATAGGCAGATCTAGTGGGTTTTGTGCGTCTAGACCCAACATAAAGTCGATGCAGTCCTCGGCGTTGGCACAAATAACCGCATTATCAAAGCCATAAATGGAGAGGTTGTCGGATATATCAACTATGCTCATCGACAGGTCGACACGAATATAGGCAAGCTCGAGCTTGTCGAATAATTGTGCGTTTAATTGCTGTTGTAAATTTGCCTCTACCATTATTGTTTTACTAACGTAGCCTATGCTATTGCTCCTCTTGACTAAGTGTTTTTCCGACTAACTATTTATTTTTTCGACTAGCTTGTTAAACGCTTTTTCGACTTTTTTTCCGTCTTTTGCACTGGTCGCAAAGTAATCCCAGCCTTGCTGAATAAAAAAGCGCGGCTCTCATCGTCGATCTGCCAGTCATCCAAGTCGGCCTTATTCACCGCTACCACCACAGGCACAGAACCGATTCGCTTTTTAACTGTCTGCCAGATTTCAACTACGCCACTTAGAGTGTTACTGCGCGTGCCATCAGCGACCAAAATAACGCCGCTTGAACCCACCAAGTAACTCGCGTTAATCGGTGATAAGGAATGTCTGCCGGCGACATCCCAAACAATCAATTTAGTCTCATCAACCAGAGCCGTATCAATCTTAACCCCAATAGTGGTGAGATACTTTTCGGAGAAGGCATTGTTTACAAATTTTTGCGTTAGGCTGGTCTTGCCAACTGAAAAGTCGCCAACCATGCAGATTTTTTTTGCATCCGAGTTTTTGAATCGTTCTTATATTTTTGATTTGATCTTGATTAAGATCTAGGTTGATTTTCTGGTGCGCCGTTTTTGGCCTGCTTGGCGGTGACTATTACCCATCGGCTACCGGCAAATAACGCCCTTATCAGGGCCAACTCAGTCGCCTCAAAGATGCCGCC
>JBLHXJ010000208.1:0-5196 GCA_047629535.1 Arenicella sp.
CTTTCAATCAGGGTGTTCGAGTGAATACATATGGATATCAAGCAGCAGGCTAAGAGCTACGATGCAACCGCCTTTCATTGAGACAGTGAAGTTTAATCGCGCTAACGGCATAGAGGCGCATCAGCGAGTTCGTCGATTGGTCAAAAAGGGCCATACCATTGATGTTGCTTGTCGCCGTAGGGGTCGTGTTCTTGAGCTTTTTGTCGAGCAAGGCTTTAATGCCAAAGGCTTAGATTTTTCGTAAAAAAATGCTCGAGTTAGCTAAGCAGCGACACCCTCAATTGGCCTTTTATCAGGTAGATATCGGTCGTTGGCGCTGGGCTAATCACGCGGCCGAGATTGCGACGGGTATGCAAATGAAGTTAAACAGATGCGTGCTCACGTAAATGACTTAGCTGAGGTATAGATGTGATGATTGGCGGCGGTGATATATGAAATTTCAATCAGTGTTCCACTTCGATGGCTTCATCAACGATACCTTCTGCTCGCATAACTGGATAACCCAGGTTCATCCAGCCGAAAATACCTTCGTACAGCACGGCCGTTTTATCGTAACCCATTTCTCTTAATTGTTTTACAATGTGCTCAGTTGCGGCTCTTGGGCATGAGCAGTAGCCTACAATTTGCACATTTTTAGGTAAATCCTTTACCTTATCAGCTAAATCAGTGTAATAAGGAAACGGAATAGCTCCTTCAATATGTGCCCTTTGCCACACCGAGGGTACTCGCGTATCCAGTAATATCATCTTCTTTTTGCCTTCTACGGCTTTGAATAGGTCAACAGAAGACACGTAAATACCTTCGGCGAGGGTAAAATCAGGATCGCCATTGTCTGGGTTAAGAATGTATTGGTTGGGTGTTGGTAAGTCGTTCAGTACCGGTTTTTGAGCTTTCCAACCGCTGGCTTTGCTACGAATAAAAGCGGTGACGTTGTCGATGTCGGCTGCTGATAATATATCCGCATAAGCAATCATCGGGGTGCCATCCCTGCCTTTTTCTATGGTGTATCGAATGAACTCATCTTTGTTGTGAGCAAGTGCTGACTGATTACCTAAGGCCGGCGCATTAATCCCTTCACCATTTGCGCCATGACAAGAAGCGCAATTTTCTTGATAGACAATATCACCACGAGGGGCATCTCCTAGCACTGGGTTCTCCGATAGTTTCACCCGTTCTGCAGCCGACTCCCAAAACAACCAATAGGTCAAATCCCACACTTCATCAAGTGTCATTGGGCCGCCCATATCATCTAGGTATCCCGCCATAGCGGTGCCTTGCCTGCCATATGAAATAGGTCTTAAAATCGCATGCGGCACCCCAGACTCAAAAAGAGTTTTAGAGCGTAGCGACGGAGCGTGGTCATTTTTGTAACCCTCACGATTTTCACCATGACACAATGAACAATATTTTTGGTAATTTTCGGACGCGGCTTTGGCTTGTTCGGTAGTCAGTTTTCTGGGTGGAGCTTTTTTTTCATAGGTCCGTTCTGCAGCGGCTGAGCTAGAAAAAACGACACAAAAAAGAACGGCAATAGCTGGTTTATCGAAAATTCTGATCATACTGAGCCTATATAAAATGGAGTATCGACAGCATAAACCGCCTATTTGGCTAAATCAATAAATGTCAGTTAGCCGAAAAACTTCGTCGCTTCCTTGTGAAAGGGCCTTAACCGGCCACTCTAGCTGTAGTAAAACGACAGCTCAGGGTAACTAGCTTAAATCGGAGGCGATACTGAGTTCGATTTAAATAAGAGTCAGCTCTATACTCACCGTGGTGATTAGCAATTTAGCTGATTAGGAATGCACGACAAACAAGCTCTATTCAACGCGCTTATTTAACACTAGGTACCGACAAAAAAACCATTCTGAACGGGCATCATTGGTTTCGTTTCGACGCCCAACTCGATTGCCGCGTGGATCGGCCAGTATGGGTCGCGCAGACTTTCACGAGCCATCAGCGCAATGTCCGCCTTGCCGCTGGCTATGATTTTTCGGCTTGACGAGCGTCGGTTATCACACCTACAGCCATCGTTTTAATACCTACTTTTTGTCGAATTTGAGCGGCGAGATCAACTTGATTTGCGGTTCTATCGCCCATCGATGAGCGAGCGGCTGGTGTTGCTCCACCGGCAGAACAATCGACTATATCTACGCCTCGTTCTAGCAACCAAGCAGACATTTCAATATTGTCTTCTACGGTTAGGCCACCGTCTATCCAGTCAGCGGCCGATAAACGCACGGCAAGTGGCAAGTTTTCTGGCCATACCGAACGCACAGCCTCGACCGTTTCAAGCATCATCCGCGCTCGGTTACGTTGGCTGCCGCCATAGTTATCATCTCGGGTATTAACCAACGGCGAGAAGAAGCTGTGTAATAGGTAACCCTATGCGCCGTGAATTTCCAATAGCTGATAGTTTGCCGCAAGCGCGCGTTTGGCAGAGTCAACAAACGCCGCTTGAATACCTTTGATGTCGGCTAATGTCATCTGCCTGGGTTGTTTCATCAGTCGAGTGCCATTTTGATCAAACGCTTGGTCGGTCGGCGCCATGATTGGCCAGCCACCTTGGTCATCTTGTAGGTGGTAACCGCCGTCCCAAGGTGCTGCTGATGACCCTTTGCGACCAGCATGGCCGATTTGAATGCCGGTTATAGCGCCATGCTCACGAATAAAAGCATTGTTCCTTAGTAGTGGTTCAATTTGCTGATCGTTCCATAAGCCTGCACAGGCTGGAGTAATACGCCCGTCGGCGGTAATCGCCGTCGCCTCTGCGATAATCAAGCCTGCTCCGCCAACCGCGCGCGAACCCAAGTGTACTAAATGCCAATCATTGGCTACCCCGTCAACCGATGAATATTGGCACATAGGTGAGACGCCGATACGGTTTTTAAAACCACGTCTTTGATTGTCAACGCTGAGAATAATACCGACATTGAGTTAATACCTTGCAATGAACTTAGTCGATAAATATAGACCAGGAATAGAATTTGGCCTTGTGTTCGGATCCTCAAAATCGAACTCAGGATGACATTAAATCAATAAGGTCAGACTCGATTAAAATCTTACGAGTGTGCTGATATTACTATTTCTGCGTTTCTGACTATCCTGCTTTGAAGCGCCCGAGTTAATAAGCGTGTTTAAACCGGCTTATATAGAGTAAGCTTTTGATTTAAATCATACGAAAATCATCTATGAAACGTATTAAGACACGTTGGGTTTTGCTTATCGCATCAGTTGCATTAGGTCTTGCTTGGGGTGCTTTTAAGATACTGCCCTTTGGCTTGCCACCAGTTGAAGCGTATTTTGCGCCAATTGAACAGCGCAAACTACAAGAGGATGAAATTGGCCAAATCATCAGCGTCGAAGAGACATTTTTCGGCTTGTCCTTAAGCGGCGATGACTTTAAAGGGTGGGACACCAGTCGCCGTGATTTTTGGAAATACTCAATCGCTTTTTCCGCTTATGGAATTCCGTCGTTGATCATGATCGACCCCGAGAATAAGCAACGATACCAAGCATTGATGGACGCCATGATATGGAAGATGAAGTCAAAGCGTGTCTGGAGCGACTTTACTGAGCGCGGCTTTGGTGCAGACCCCATTACCGTTCAAAACATAATGTATAAAGGCCACTTGAACTTAATGTACGGCCTCTACCATCTCTCTACTGGTGATCTGCGCTATGCGCGCGAGCATGCATGGTTGACCGAGCAAATCGCCAAGGAAATGCGCTTACACCACAACGGCAAATATGAGGGTGTTACTTGCGAGCCGAATGCGTGGTTTGTTGAATGTAATGCTATCGGCATGCTCAGTTTACATGTGTTCGATAAACTGTATGGCACCAAGTACACCGAAAATGAAATTCAATGGTCGCTTAATTTCATTATGAACCGTATGCGAGACCCTGATACAGGTTTGTTTTACCGAGCTTACCTGCCTAATCATGACTTGATAAAAAAGGAGTTGAGGGGCTACACCAACGCATGGATTCTTTCCTTTTTGAAACCGTTTGCCGCACAGCAAATGGAGCAAATTTATCCGTCTTTCAAAACACATTTAGTCGAATCCATCGGTCCCTACGCGGCGGTTTTAAATTACACTAACGGTGAGCCTGATCAAGTGGCGCAAATTTTTGGCCTGTGGGCAGCTAAAGAGCACAATGATCAAGCATTATTTGAAAAACTGCGTAACGTGGTTGATAAGTTCGGCGGCCTACAGCCTCTTGGCCAAAATAACGGCATGGTCTACGACGACCCTAATAGTGTGTTGATCAATGGTGTGGTTCTAGCCAGTAAAGTACATCTCGGCTGGGATGCCGTACTAGCTCATCCATGGCCAGCCTCGCAAGCCCAAACGGCCATTGCTGATACCCAAGAATTAGAGTGGAAAGATATTTTGCCGCAGCAAGCTTTTGCAATGGGTTCAAACACAACTATTGCAGAGCAAAGTGTTGGTAGAGCCTGCCCCAGTTGCTTTTGGGGTGACTATAAATCGATTCGGATGAAAAAAATCGAAGAACTTAAACGCTGTAGTGTGGAGCGAAATGTCAGCTGTAGCTTAGACCAAATGGATACTGACATTATCGAAATCAGGTGATGTTTTTTGTAGTCGATAAATCGGCTTACTTGATGCAGGCGGCGCCAGCGTTGCGAATTAAAACTGACTAGATAATTTAGCTCTCAATAGATTAGAGGAACAGGCCAAAGCGCCGATGATAGTATGAGAAATTTTGCACTAGAAACATTTTTTTCTACATGGGAGTTTAGCGCTAAGCACCATATGACCGCGTCTGATGCGCAAAGCGTGACTATTTCAGAACTACTTGAGTTAGGCGGGGAGTCACTCGATAATTTAGGCAAGGTCTACTTGGGTTACACCGAAACCTGGGGTGCACCCAGCCTGCGCACAGCGATTGCCAAAACTTATGAAAATTTGGATGCTGAAAATATTTTATGTTTTGCTGGTGCCGAAGAAGGGGTTTACGCGGCCATGCGAGTTCTGTTGAGTGAGAGCGATCATGCGATTGTGGTGGTACCGAATTATCAGGCTGCGGAGACACTACCCTTAGATATATGCCAGGTTAGCGGTGTAGCGCTCAACCCTGACGATAATTGGAGCTTAAATCTCGATCACGTTGAGCGCGCGATAAAGCCAAATACTAAGCTGGTGTCGGTTTGTTTTCCGAATAATCCGACTG
>JBLHXJ010000209.1:0-5196 GCA_047629535.1 Arenicella sp.
AGCCTAAGAACCATGGCATTAGTTCTAGCGGGCTGCTGGTGAGGGTAGCGAACTGGTCGGCAATCTGCAGTGGCGTAAGGCCGTTGAATGCGCCAGTCAAAAATTTGGGTATGTAAGCCATTACCCATGCGGCAACTACCGCATAAAAGCTGACGATCAGAAACGCTGCAAGCATGCCAGCCCAAGCGCCCAAACTCCACAAACGTGATGTGGCGCTGCGATCGGCTAGGTCGTTCATACTATTGGCGGCGCTAGAAGCGCGACCGGCGCGGCCGATTATAAACTCGGCCATAATTGTTGGAATACCAATGAACACCACACAGGCTAAGTAAACGACGATAAATGCACCGCCGCCATTGGAACCTGCCTCAGCAGAGAAACGCCAAAGGTTGCCTAAGCCTACCGAGCAACCGATCGCGGCGAGTATAAATGCGAAACGAGAGGACCACTGAGCGGTATCTGAACTTGCCATATTTATTCTTCTTATTGTTATTAGTTGAAATATAGTAATCGCATAATGCATGATTATGCAAAATTAAAAACTACAATTACAAAGGGCGCGTGATCTTATGAGTGACAACTGTATTCACAAACAACCAAATGCCAGTATGTGTTACATCTGCGGCCGAGATAATCATGCCGGCTTAGGCATGGACTTTTACGATGATGGAGAGAGTACGGTAAAAAGTATTGTCATGCCAGCGGATCATTTTCAAGGCTACCCCGGGGTATTGCACGGTGGCGTCGTGGCCGCAATTCTCGATGAGGTGGTTGGTCGTTCGACTATGTCGACCGACCATCATCGATTTATGATGACGGTTAACATGACGGTGCAATATCGTCACCCTGTGCCAATCGGCCAAGAGCTTATCGCGATTGGTAAAGTAGTTCGCTTAAACGGGCGTCTCGGTAAAGCCGAAGGTCAGATTATTCTGGCCGATGGCACTGTTGCCTGTGAAGCTCAGCTAACCCTAGCTAATATGCCTGCTGAATTAGCTGACGAAGCGCGTCTAGGTGCGTTAGATTGGCGGGTAGACCCAGACTAGCGTTACGTTACTTGCTTAGCGTTCTTTGGTCTGGGCTGATAGTAATAGCAAGCGGGCAATAAATGAAGAGGCCAGCATCACCGCGAAAACGGGCAGCAATTCGCCGTTCGCTAGTACTGATGCTAAGCCGCCAATCAATGAGCCGAAGGCAAACATTAAGGTCGAGTTTAACGACGATGCTGCGCCAATATTCTTGTTGAAGAGGCTTATGAAGTGGCCCCCCGATGCAGGTGATATCGCGCCGTTGCAGGCCATCAAAACGCTCATGCCCAACATTACTTGCCAAAGGCTAGGCTCTATCGTTAAGCAGACAATAACCATTACCGTCGCCGTGACCAGTTGCAATAGATTAGCCCAGTAGATAATTGACGGCAAATCAGTGCGGTTCATCATCCGAGCTGTTAAGCGGTTGCCAGCCATTAAGGCGAACACCATTGCCCCAAAGTATGCAGAGAACTGAAACTTAGATTGCTCAAAATGTTCGATTAGGATAAACGCGGCATTGGTGACATAGCAGAACAAAACGCCAGCGCTGAAGCCGGTAAATAATGCGTAGCGAACGGCCACTAAATTGCCATTGGTGCGATTATTGATCGCTGCCCAGTAGCCGATGAAAATCTGCTTAAAGCTGAATTTTCCAGATATGTTGAGGTTAGTTTCGGGAATCCGAACAAGGTAGATTAATGCCATAAAGCTGGTAAATATCGCAAGTCCGACAAATATTGCTCTCCAACCATAGGCCGAAATCACGGTGCCGATGGTGGGTGCGAACATCGGCGCGATCAGAATAACTAAGATGATATTGGCAAATTTCTTGCCGACATCTTTCGGCTCGTATACATCGCGCACTTGGGCCATACATATGACTGATGTGAAACCGCCGCCAATTGCCTGTATTAAACGCAGAACCAATACTTGTTCAATACTGCTCGCAACGGCGATCAGTGAAGAAGCGACGATGAAAATCAATAAGCCGACTAAACCGATGGTTTTTCGACCGAGTTGGTCTGACAGTGGGCCGCCTAAAAATTGCCCTAAAGCCATCCCCATCATAAACGTGCTGACGGTTAGGTTGGCTGCGGCCATGTCTACCCCAAAATCACTTGCCAAGTTAGGCAGTGTTGGTAAGTAGGCATCGATACCCATAGGGCCAAGTGCCGCTAGGCCGGCGACAAAGACCAGAAAGAACCGACTAACAGAGAGTTGTTGCTTGGTATACATAGGGTGTCGAATACGGGTTCTTTGGGTGTATTTTGTGGTGCGCGGGAGGGGTGATATTGGCCAGTCTTAGACGCTACTCTCGGTAGCCCGTTCTGAGGACGCTCGTCGCGACGCACTATACCCTATGATAGTAACAATCAACGCATAAACGGCGCCGGAAAATGCCAGCGTATCCATGCTTACTCCTCGGTCGATTAGCCAGCCGAGCACAATTGGCGAGGTGCCAGTAGTGACGATCATCACGAATGACGCAAGCGACTTAATTGAGGCGAAGTACTTATTGCCGTAACGCTCAGCATAAAACGGTGCAGAAATAGCGGCTTGAGCGCCGGTTGATATGCCCATGAGTAGCATAAAGACACCGGCAATAAACGGCGCGTTTGAGCTCGACAAGCTTAACAATCCAATTGCCATTGGGATCGGAATAAAGGGCACAAGTCTGACTGCGCCAACTTTATCAACTAGGCCTCCGATCAACAGGCTCGACAAAATCGTCGTTATCGAAAATAGAAAATACATACTGCCCCACACCAATAGCGACCAACCTTTAACCTCGACCAGATGTACTTGGTGAAACATGAAGCCCGTGTAGAGCAGCGACTGTGACACTAAGGCTGGCACGAATAAGTAGAACAGTGGGTCGCGAATAACCTGTGCTCGAGTCCATTGCCGTTGCGAACCCAGCCGCTGTGAACCTGCTGCTGGTGAATCGACGCTTTGCTTGAGCGCTGAACCGCCGTCGTTTGCTTTTAATTCAGCAAGGTACTGTTGATGTCGCTCGGGCTGCTGACGGGATAACCATAGCAGCAGTGCTGGTACCAACAATAGAATAAATATCGATACCAGTTGCCAAGCGGTACGCCACTCGACGAGCAGAAGCAGTGAAATAATCATAGTGGGAATCATCGCCTCAGCAACCGAATAGCCCATATTACTTAATGAGTTGGCTTTGCCTTTGCTAGAACTTAGGTAGCGCATCATGGCTGTGGTGCTGGTCATTGACATTAAGCCTTGACCAAAGTGTCTTAATAGATAGACCGCAATAAACAGCATTATGAAATTTTGACTGAATGACATGACTAGACATGCCACAGCCAGCATACAGACTATAAATACCGTGATTTTTCTCAGCGGCAGGCGATCGATCAGAGTGCCCGACCAGAGTAAGGTGATAGCGCTGCAGACGGTGGCGATAGAGTAAATGGCGCCAAATTCGCCATGAGATAGGTTTAGATCTTGTCGAATCTCGCCGCCAAACAAGGCAATAAAATAGGTTTGCCCTGGGCTCGAAAAGAACATCAAGAAGAAGCCGAACAGTAATAGTCGCCACTCGCCCCGTACTAATGGAATAAAAGACTTGATAAGGAGCACCGAAAAGAGCTTAAAAATAGAGTCTGTGACTGTCGGATAGGCTTGGTTCAAAGTCAATCCATCTGGCACAATATCTACTATGAAGAAATTACCACCACTAAATTGGCTGCGGTCGTTTGAAGCGTCCGCTAGACATTTGAACTTTACTCATGCGGCCAGCGAGTTGAACCTCACACAGGCGGCCATCAGTAAGCAAATCCGAAACTTAGAATACAGTCTCGGCACCCATTTGTTTGTTCGCTTGCCGAGAGGCTTAGAGCTCAGTGAAGATGGCGCCGCATATCTGCCGGTGGTCAAGGACTCAATTGCTAAACTTGCCGCGGTAACCAATGAGTTATTTGGTGGCAGTAAGCTCAAGGTGCTCACGATTCGCACTAGCTTAGCGTTCTTCAATCTTTGGCTGGTGCAACGTCTGAATGCTTTTCATCTAGAGAATCCCGACATTGACCTGCGCTTTACCAGTAACGTCTGGGCTAACGGCGGCGACCTTGAAGCAGGCGTAGACATGGAACTGCGTTACGGCCACGGCGACTGGCCAAACCTAATTGCTGAGCGGCTGACCTTCGATAAGTTGATTCCGGTTTGCAGCCCGGAATTACTCGAGCGCAAACCGATCGAGTCGATTGATGATCTGGCCGAGCACAAACTGCTACACGTGCTTGGTTATCAAGAGGGCTGGGCGCAATGGCTTAATCTTAACGATTTAGACGGGCAGCAAAAAGTCGACCCTAATCAAGGCATGCAATTCGACACCTTGATTTCAGCCTTCAGCGCGGCAGCTCATGGCATGGGTGTGGCCTTAGCAAGAACCTCATTGGTGGAGGGTTTGCTGTCTGAAGGCAAGTTAGTAGCACCATTGGCGGCCGCCGTCGATACCGCCGAAGCGTCCTATCTAGTCTACCGAGCGGGGCAATGCGACGCCGGCGTGACAAAGGTGTTTCGCGACTGGTTAGTGTCGCAAGCAGACCACCCTAGCCGCGGCTAAGCTTATTCTCACTGAAGCGCGTTTCTGGCAAAACTTTAACGTACCCTCAGCGGTGTTTTTTGTCATATCTCGCGATCACGTTTCGTTTGTAAAAGTTAGGTACTTGAATTATTTTCGTACGCCTAACAATTTTTTGCAAAATGAAGCACCTCTATGTATATCAACGGCGAATGGCTAGAGTCTGATAACACTTTTTCAGTGAGCAACCCGGCGACTGGTGAGATCATCGGTGAAGTAGCTAATGGTGGTAAAGGTGATGCAAGTTTGGCGATTGATGCGGCGGCATCAGCGTTTAAAACTTGGTCGACTAGCACCGCCCATGCTCGTGCCGAGGTGTTGCTCAAAGCCTACGCCCTGATGATTGAGCGCAAGCAAGTGTTGGCTGAGTTGATGACGCGCGAGCAGGGCAAGCCGCTTAAGGCGGCGCTCAACGAAGTACAATATGCCGCTGATTTTCTACGTTGGTTCGGCGAAGAAGCAAAGCGTGTTTACGGTGAAACAATTCCGTCGGCAAGGGCTGACCAACGTTTTATGGTGCGTTACCAAGCGGTTGGAGTAGTGGCTGCGGTAACT
>JBLHXJ010000210.1:0-5103 GCA_047629535.1 Arenicella sp.
CACTACGGCGTGCCATTTTCACGAACTGAAGAAGGCAAAATTTACCAACGTGCATTTGGTGGCATGACCACTCATTACGGCGAAGGCCAAGCGTTGCGTACTTGTGCTGCGGCTGACCGAACAGGTCATGCGATTCTGCATACGTTATACCAACAAGCGCTTAAGCACGATGCTCAATTCTTTATCGAATTTTTCGCGCTAGACTTGATTATGGAAGACGGCGAATGTAAGGGTGTTATGGCGATCGATATGGCGACTGGCATCATCCATCGCTATCGCGCTAAGCAAGTTGTATTGGCTACTGGCGGCTACGGGCGCTCTTACTTCTCGGCAACCTCAGCTCACACCTGCACTGGCGACGGTAATGCGATGGTGTTACGTGCTGGTCTGCCGTTGCAAGATATGGAGTTCGTGCAATTCCACCCAACCGGCATTTACGGCGCGGGTTGTTTAATCACAGAAGGTGCGCGCGGCGAAGGTGGCTACTTAACTAACTCTGAAGGCGAGCGTTTTATGGAGCGTTATGCTCCAAACGCTAAAGACTTAGCATCGCGCGATGTCGTCTCTCGATCAATGACAATTGAGATCAACGAAGGCCGAGGTGTTGGCCCAGATAAAGATCATATTCATTTACATCTTGAGCATTTAGGCGCTGATCTGTTAGATGAACGTTTACCTGGTATTTCTGAGTCGGCTAAGATTTTCGCTGGCGTTGACGTGACTAAAGAGCCAATCCCAGTTTTGCCAACCGTGCATTACAACATGGGAGGCATTCCGACTAATTATCATGGTGAAGTTCTAACCTTGAAAGACGGTGATCCAGACAGTGTTGTCTCAGGCCTTATGGCGATTGGCGAAGCAGCTTGCGTATCAGTACATGGCGCAAATCGTTTAGGCTCTAACTCGTTACTAGATTTAATTGTATTTGGTCGCGCAGCGGCATTGCGTGCTAAAGATACAGTTGATCCAAGTGAACCGATGTCTAGCTTTGCTGATGATGCTGGTTCGGCAACCCTAGAGCGTCTAGACAAGTTGCGCTACGCTGACGGGTCTAGATCAACGGCTGAAATTCGTTTAGAAATGCAGCGCACTATGCAAGCGCATTGTGCGGTATTTCGTACCGGCGAAGTGATGGGTCAAGGTGTTGATAAATTAGCGGCAACGGCGGCTAGTTTCGCTGATGTTAAAACCACGGATAGAGGTTTGATCTGGAATACTGATTTAATCGAGACTCTGGAGCTAGAGAATTTGTTAAGCCAAGCGGTTGTTACCATGAATTCAGCGGCTAATCGTGACGAGAGCCGAGGCGCTCATGCTCGTGATGACATGCCTGATCGTGATGACGAAAATTGGATGAAACACACCCTGACGTGGTGTGATGATCAAAACAACACTACGATTGATTTCCGTCCAGTTCATGCTTACACCATGACTGATGATGTGGAATACATCAAACCGAAACCACGCGTCTATTAAGCGCGTCCGATAAAGGTTTAAGAGGATAAAATAATGGCTGAATTTACGTTACCAAAGAATTCAAAAGTTCAAAAAGGCAAGCATTTCCCAGCACCCACCGGCGCCACTAATGTTCGTTCGTTTAAGGTATATCGTTGGTCTCCGGATGATGACCAAAACCCGCACACTGATACCTATGATGTCGATATGGATGCTTGTGGGCCGATGGTGCTTGATGCTTTGATCAAGATTAAAAACGAGATAGATCCAACGTTGACATTCCGTCGCTCATGCCGCGAAGGCATTTGTGGCTCGTGCGCGATGAATATTGATGGCACTAATACGCTAGCGTGCACTAAAGGCGTAGACGAATGTAAAGGTGATGTGCCGATCTATCCGTTGCCGCATATGTCGGTGATTAAAGATTTAGTGCCTGATATGACTCACTTCTACGCTCAATATGCGTCCATTGAGCCATGGCTGAAAACCAAAACACCGGTCTCATTGTCGGCTGAACGTTTACAGTCTAAAGAAGATCGTGAAAAATTAGACGGTTTATATGAATGTATTCTGTGTGCTTGTTGCTCTACCTCATGCCCGAGCTATTGGTGGAATAGCGATAAATATTTAGGTCCAGCGATTCTATTGCAAAGCTATCGCTGGTTAGCGGATAGTCGTGATGAAGCGACAGGCGACCGTTTGGATGCATTAGAAGACCCATTCAAGCTTTACCGTTGTCATACCATCATGAATTGCACTAATGCTTGCCCGAAGGGCTTGAACCCAGGAAAAGCTATTAGTGAAATTAAGAAGATGATCGCAGAGCGGGCGCTTTAGATCTCTTGCACGGCATGCTTAACGAGAATCAATTAGTCTGGCGATGCCGTCGAGGCATCAGAGAGCTCGATGTGCTTTTTGATCGCTTTTTAAAAAGCGACTACTCGAGCTTAAGTGACGCTGAACAAGCTGATTTTCAGCGTCTTCTTGACGAGCAAGACCCTATAATCATGGATTGGTTACTTGCTCGTTACGACTCACAAGACCAAGGCCTGGCAAATATAATAGAAAAATTGAAGAAATTGTCGGGCCTTTGATTTACCTTAGATTGCCGATTCAAATCGGCGATCACTGATCTACAATCAATAGCGCCTAAGCTGCTAGTTTGCCGCTGCTGCAAGCGTTTACGTCCTACCAGTTCGTTTTGAAGTTGCTCGCTTTTATTAGTTAAGCGCCGCTAAACCTTAATAGAGCGCCGCGAGTAATACGTTGGTTAGTGTTTGCAAGGCCTAAAATACGTCAGGCTGAGCAAAGCTCTCGACTATTAAGGTTGCTAAATACTGATGCAGTGGAGAGTTCTTAGTTCTAACGTGTTGGACCAACGATAAGGCGTCAATCTTCAAATTAATTAGATCTTCCAACGGTTTTCGTACGAAATGTTCGCTGACTAAGGTCGAATCCATTAAACGGTCGGATGCGATCATCAACATATCTGTTTTACGTAGTGTTTCAAGGCACACCAATAGATTGGTGGTTAAGAATGGAACGTTAGATAGAATGCCAAACGAAGCAAACAGTTTTTTCATGTCCTCTCGAGTAGTCTCAAAGTTTGGAAAATAAACCGCCATATGCTGGTATTTGCGGCGTTGCTCTAGGGTGATGTGCTCGACTGAGGCTAGCGGATGATCTTTGCGCATATACAGCACAGGCTTAATATTCATTAGCTTGTGTGTGACAAAATCATCATTGAACTTATTTTTTGCGACAATAGCGAAGTCTAAATTACCTGATCGTAGACGGTCCTCCCATTTGTCATCAATATTTTGACTTATTAGCATTAACTTCGGTGCATTCTGACGAAGCTTATTAATGAATGCTGGCATGCCTACACTGGCTGATGTGCCGAGTGTTGCAAGTGAAATCGTGGCTGCGCTATTGGCCGGGTCGAACTCTTTCTTGTGCACCATAAGTTCAGTGAGCTGGTTCAATATATCGTTAACCGGCTTTTCTAATTCAAGTGTTTTAGGCGTTGGGGTAAGGCCATGTGATGAGCGCACGAACAGTTCGTCATCAATCAGGTTACGCAAACGATTTAAGGTTTTACTCATCGCTGGTTGCGTCACAAACATTCTTTCGGCTGCACGCGTGACGTTTTTTTCTTGCATCAGTACTTGAAAGGCAACCAGTAGGTTTAAGTCAACCCTTGAAAGTGGATCTTGCATATTTTCCCCAAAATATTAATCAAAATATTATTGTATACCATTCTCTTATAGTTTTAGGTTATGGCGAGCACTAAATAATCCACTATTTGGCTATAGTAATCAAAAGCGGTGATCAGAAGATGCAATCGAAATTAAAAGCGACGCCTAACTATTGCCCCATTCAGGTACTGGAGCATGGCCAACGAAGTTATTTGGCGTCAAAATCGTGTCTCTCGCATGCTGTTTCATTTCTGGGTAGTCCAAAGTGTAGTGTAGGCCGCGGCTCTCTTTACGAGTTAATGCGCATTCGATGGTCAGCTCGGCAATGGTGGCGAGGTTACGTAGTTCAATTAAGTCGTTGTTGACGCGAAAATTTCCGTAATACTCAACAATCTCGTCTTGTAGCAAATTTACACGGTTTCTAGCGCGTTCTAAGCGTTTATCGGTGCGTACAATACCGACGTAATCCCACATAAATCGTCGTAATTCGTCCCAGTTGTGAGACACCACAATGCGCTCGTCGGGGTCTGACACTTGACTTTCATCCCATTCGGGCAAATCGGGCAGTGAGTGTTCGTCCTTTTTCAAGCGTTCGCGTATATCGTCGGCGGCTGATTCGGCTATAACTAGGCATTCTAGCAATGAGTTACTTGCCAACCGGTTAGCGCCATGCAATCCAGTGCAGCTGCTCTCGCCCACCGCATAGAGCCGCTTTAAATCGGTTCGACCACGTAAATCGGTCATGATGCCGCCACAGGTGTAGTGAGCTGCGGGCACAACAGGGATGGCTTGTGTGGTCATGTCATAGCCATAGCTTTCGCAGCTTTCGGCGATATTCGGAAAGTGATCTAAGATGAATTCTTTGCCTTTATGGCTTATATCTAAATAAACCGAGTCGAAGCCACCTTTTTTCATTTCATAATCGATCGCGCGGGCGACGATGTCGCGCGGGGCTAACTCAGCCAATTGATGATGATTGTCCATAAAGCGGTCACCGTTTGGCAGTCGTAATAAACCGCCTTCGCCACGAACGGCCTCGGAAATCAGTGAGCCTTTGGCGTAGGGGTGGTACAGACAAGTCGGGTGAAATTGAACGAATTCCATGTTAGCAATACGGCAGCCGGCTCGCCATGCCATGGCAACGCCGTCACCGGTCGATGTGTCGGGGTTGGTCGTATACAGATAAGCTTTGGATGCGCCTCCAGTTGAAAGCACCACTGAGCGTGCACCAAAGGTTTTCACCGTATTACTCTTTACGTCGAGTGCGTAGGCACCAAAACAACGTGAGCCAGAAAGGCCTTTTAACTTCTGTGAGGTAATCAGGTCAATGGCGATGTGGTCTTCAAGAATGGTGACGTTTGGTAGCGCTCTAACGTGTTGCTCCAAAGTGGTTTCTACTTCACGACCGGTAGCGTCTTTAGCATGAATCACGCGTCTATGTGAATGTCCG
>JBLHXJ010000211.1:0-5085 GCA_047629535.1 Arenicella sp.
TTATCTTGTGCAATGGTGTCCGCTGAAGATTCTTGGGCTATAGAGTCAGCCGGTTGCCACGCTTCTGGAACCTTTACTTGCGCTTCTTCAGGTAAGTCGCCCACCTTCGATACACAACCTGAGATAAATAATAGCGTTGCTAAACCAGCGATTTTCAGTGCTTTATTAGATGACTTTTTGTGAAAGCTGTTAGGTTCTAACAACAGGGAATGGTCACTCATTCTTCGGTCCGTATTGGTTAAGTCCATGGTAATCAATGGAAGTTTTGCATTGCTTAATTTCATAGTGTCCTCAAGAGGTTCTAATTATAATTAGTTTCAATTCTCTTTAGATGCCAGAGGAGTCGTTATGGATTCACTTAATACGAATTATAAAGTAATAACCTGCGCTAGCTAATCAAATAATTACTGATTTCGACTATAGTTAGGTTTGCAACGTTATCTATAGTGGCACTTTAAATGTCAATGTGCCGCGAAAACTGAATCGGTGCGCTATGTGAACAGCTAATGATATACTCTCAAGCGAATAACCACAGCCTTTAATACTTGATCCAAAATGTCGAATAGCACCCAAAACGTAGCGCAGATCCTGATTGAGGCGCTGCCGTACATTCAGCGCTTTAGAGGCAAAACTATTGTTGTTAAATATGGCGGCAATGCGATGATCGATGATGCCCTGAAAGAAAGCTTCGCTCGCGATGTGGTGATGATGAAGGCGGTTGGCATGAACCCAGTTGTGGTGCATGGCGGAGGCCCGCAAATCAATGGCACTTTGGCGCGAGTTGGCAAGTCAACTGAGTTCATTGATGGCCTACGAGTAACCGATTCTGAAACCATGGACGTAGTAGAAATGGTGCTCGGTGGTTTGGTTAATAAGGAGATCGTCAATTTGATCAATTCGCATGGCGGTAATGCGGTTGGCCTAACCGGTAAAGACGGCAATATGATCCGTGCGCAAAAAATCAGCTCGGGCAAGCCAGATGTTGATTATGGTCATGTCGGCGAAGTCGTTAGCATTAATAGTGCTGTGGTCGAGACCCTTGAGGCTCAGGGATTCATTCCGGTAATTGCGCCAATCGGCTCAGGTGTTGATGGCGCGACCTACAATATCAATGCCGATTCCGTAGCTGGGGCCTTGGCGTGTAAGCTGCAGGCCGAAAAATTGGTATTAATGACCAACACCTCAGGCGTGTTAGATAAACAAGGCGCGTTACTGACTGGTCTGAATGCTGAGCAAATTAGCGCGTTAAAAGCAGACGGCACGATTCAGGGCGGGATGATGCCTAAAGTTGATTGCGGGCTTGATGCGGTAAAGCGAGGCGTTAAAACATCACATATTATTGATGGACGGGTAAATCACGCACTGCTATTAGAAGTGCTTACCGACAAAGGTGTCGGCACCTTGATTCGAAGCTGACTGATAGTTGATCACCGAATATGTGGAGAACAAAGGTTTGCACACTAACCGTTATTTGCATTGCCGTATCGCTATTCACTCAACTTCTACTTTCGGTTGTCTTCGCGGCCGAGGTAAAGGTTGCGGTAGCGAGTAATTTCGCATCGACTGCGCGCGCCTTAGTTGAACAATATTCAAAACTCAGCGACGATGACATTGTTTTACTGGTTGGCTCGACTGGTAAACATACCTCGCAAATCCAATATGGCTTGCCGGCGGATGTCTTTTTAGCCGCTGACTCGGCCCGACCTAAGTTGCTGGAAGACCTCGGTTTGACCGTGCCTGGCTCGCGACACACCTATGCAATCGGGCGTTTGGTGTTATGGAGCAAAGATTCTTCGCTGGTTGATCCTCAGGGCCAAGTGCTAGGGTCTTCGATCTTTAAGAGGCTTGCAATTGCTAACCCAAAAACGGCACCCTACGGTGCTGCGGCGAATCAAGTATTGTTAAACTTAGGCTTTCAACCGAGCTTGGTTTATGGAGAAAGTGTCGCTCAGGCATTTCAGTTCGCAAATAGCGGTGCCGCAGAGTTAGCCATGTTGGCATTGTCGCAAGTGAAAAATTTGCAACAGGGCTCATTTTGGTTGGTGCCTAGTGATCTACACTTGCCAATTGAACAGCAGTTAGTGTTGCTTAATAATCTTAAGCCGGCGCGTGATTTTGTCGATTTCTTGGCTACTGAACAAGGGCTGTCGATCATTCAGTCGCATGGATACGCTCGCCCGGAGCTTGTCCGGAGTTTGACTAAATAGTGTTTTCTGAAGCAGATATTGTGGCATTGCTGTTGACCCTTAAGTTGGCAGCTATAAGCACTTTGTTGTTGATAGTTTTTGGCACCCCGTTAGCTTGGTGGTTAGCGAAATCACATTGGCGATTTAAGTTTTTGATCGAGGCATTGGTGGCATTGCCGTTAGTCCTGCCGCCAACTGTTCTTGGTTTTTACCTACTAGTCGCATTTAGCCCTCAAAGTACCATCGGCCGAGCGTTTGAGTCTGTAGTTGGTCAACCATTGGCATTTTCCTTTGCTGGTTTGGTGGTCGGTTCGGTGATTTATTCTCTGCCATTCGTGATTCAACCGCTGCAAAATGCGTTTATAGCGGTCGGGCGTAGGCCGTTAGAAGTCGCAGCCACATTGAGGGCATCACCGTTTGATCGTTTTTTCAGTGTCGTCGTGCCGCTGGCAAAACCCGGGTTTCTGTCGGCCGCGATACTAGGCTTTGCTCACACACTCGGAGAGTTTGGCGTAGTACTGATGATCGGTGGCAATATTCCGGGTGAAACTCAAGTAGCCTCAATCGCTATCTATGAACATGTTGAGAGCATGCAGCTTGCGAGCGCCCATTGGTTGTCAGCTGCATTGTTGCTGATATCGTTTTGTCTATTGGTTTTGGTCTACGCGACTAACCCTAAAGCACGTGTGATGAGGTTGTAGTTGTGAGTCTTGAACTAAAACTTAAGCTAGAACATGGTGACTTTACCCTCGATATCGAGCAACGTTTGCCGAGCCAGGGCGTGAGCGCAATTTATGGTCCATCGGCAAGCGGTAAAACCAGTGTGTTAAGAGCGATAGCTGGGCTGGATAAATCGTCTTCTGGGCTGGTTAAGTTTAATCAGCGCGTTTGGCAAGATGGTTCTCAGTTCGTCGCTACCCATCAACGAGAGTTGGCCTACGTTTTTCAAGAGCCTAGTTTATTCGAGCACCTCTCGGTTAAGGCGAATATTGAATACGGCTTTAAACGAGTGCCCTTGATGTCAAGAGCGATAACCCCGGCCTACGCGATCAAGGCGCTGTGCTTATCGGGTCTACTAGAGCGAGATACGCAAACTCTCTCTGGTGGAGAACGGCAGCGGGTGGCTATTGCCCGTGCGCTATGTTGCAACCCTGCTTTATTGTTGATGGACGAGCCGCTCTCGGCCTTAGATAAAGGCAGCAAAGCTGAGATTCTACCAATGTTAGTTGCACTGCGTGATAGTTCGGCGATACCGATTATCTACGTTAGTCATGCACTCGATGAAGTCGCTCGTTTGGCTGACCATTTAGTGCTGATGGAGAAAGGGCGTGTTGTTGCTAGCGGTGATATTCAATCAATGCTGACTCAGTTAGATCTGTCATTGGCACAAGACGTCGATGCTGAGTCATTAATTGATGCAGTAGTGGCATCACACGATGAGCAGTTCGAGCTTACCTATTTAGACTCACCTGTTGGTCGGTTTTCGGTGTTGAAACGACCGCTTGCGATCGGTGAAAAGGTGCGTTTATTGATTGCCGCCCGTGATGTTAGCATTACTCGGGAGCTACAACAAAACACGAGTATTTTAAATATTTTCCCAGCGATGATTGAACAAATTGAAAGCGCCGGTGCCGCCCAGGTTACGGTGAGGCTAAGTGCCAATAACCTGCCGGTGTTAGCGCGACTGACTAAAAAATCATCAAGCTTGATGAATTTGACGGTCGGTGACTCAGTTTACTTGCAAGCAAAAAGCGTGGCGATTCTTTAGCCTCGTAAGGTGATAACAACACACCGAGAACAAGCCTTGGCGGGCAATAATTTGGTGGCGGAAATCTTTTGGAAATAAAAAAATGGCAATAGAGAATTTTGGCGAAGTGTTTGCCTTGGTATGCGCAATCATGTGGGCCTGTGCGGTAGTTTTATTCAAGCACGTGGGCGAGAGCATGAGTGCCAACACGCTAAACTTAGTCAAGAATCTTCTAGGCTTGTCGCTATTACTGCCTACCGCCTTAGTACTGGAGGGGCTTAGCCTACCATCGCTGACTAACCTCGAATGGCTGATATTAATTGCCAGCGGTTATCTTGGTATCGCGGTTGCCGACACTTGGTATCTTCAAGCGCTGCGTAATCTGGGCGCCGGACGCACCGCCATCGTCGCCAGTCTTTATAGCCCGTTCGTGGTGATCCTTTCTATTGCTTTCTTAGGCGAACGCTTGGCGCTGTGGCAATGGCTGGGGTTTGTGATGGTGCTGGCGGGGATATTGGTGGTGGTTTACCAGCGTAGCTATCAGAGCGTCGATCGGGAGGCATTGATCAAGGGTATTTTGTTAGCCGCTGGGGCTGTGTTTTTAACCGCCTCGGGGGTGGTCGCCATGAAACCAATTTTGGCTAACTCAGGTTTCTTCTGGATAGTTAGTCTACGGATGTTGGCTGGGGTTGTTGGCATGTTGATTTTCATCGCCTTAAGAGGGCAGCTATCGAACACCTATCAGACCATTTCCAAAGGACAGCACCGTTGGGGATACATTGTTTTAGCAAGTGTTATTGGCTCTTACCTGGCAATGTTATTCTGGCTCGGCGCGTTTAAGTATGCCGACGCATCAGTCGCTTCAGTATTAAACGAAACGGCGAATATATTTATCGTGATAATGGCTTGGTTATTTTTAAAAGAAGAGCTTAGCAAGCGAAAAATTGTCGGCGTATCGCTAACCTTCGCCGGCGTATTGGTGTTTTTGGGCATAATTGCATGAGTTTCAAAACCGCATTTTTGTCGGCTTTGGCTCTAATCGCCTTTGCTGGAAACTCAGTATTATGTCGGCTCGCCTTAAGCGACGGCTCGATTAACCCAGCAAGCTTTACCAGCATAAGGTTAGTTTCGGGTGCATTAACTCTTTTCCTG
>JBLHXJ010000212.1:0-5049 GCA_047629535.1 Arenicella sp.
CTTATCGAGTTTTGCCGCCAGCACAGAAACCATTAGTACCGCTGGAATCAAGATTATCACCGGCACGGCGGTAAGAGTGGCCTTTGATTGCTGTGAAAACTGCCATAGATAGACTGTGTAATAAAAACTCAGGGCGGCACCGATCCCATATAAAACAGCCATCGAACTAAAGGTCCAAGTAACAACTCTAAACGACTTTAATTTTGCTGCGCGCCGCAACTCGCCAAACATTTTCCACCACGGTTCGGGAGTGTCATTATGGTGATTAGTGATATAGGGTATGCGATGTCGTGTTCCAAAAGTGGCTATCAAAGCGCCAATACAGGCAATAATCGCCATAGTTAACGCCAGTGGTGCGTAACCATCTTTATTCATCATGCCGTCTTCATACTGCGGACTATCTGGCAAAAATATGATGAAGCCAATCAGAAAAACACTGACATTAAATAAGTTGGCGCATACTTCACGCACCGACACAATATTAGTCCGTTCGTTGTAGTTGTCAGAAAGTTCTGCGCCAAGAGAATAATATGGCACACGAAAAACAGTTAACGCTAAACGCACCAAAACCGCAAAGACAGTCATCCACAAAAAAGTTCCAGTAGTGCCAAGATCGTGTGGAGGGCTAAACAAAAGAGTTAAAAACAAACCGGTGGGTACTATCGAATACAACATAAAGATATGCCGGCGACCCCACTTCTTAGAACGATAGTTATCGGTAATTTGCCCCATTACCGGGTCAGAGATAGCATCCACAACCAAGGCGATAGCCGAAGCAATAACAACTAAAAACTCGGATACCCCGAGCAAGTTACTGAAGAAGAATAGAAAGAAAAAATGAAACAACATATCCTTAATCGAGGATATTCCCTGCCCCATGCCATAAGCTATCTTCGTCGCAATTGATATCTGGCGTATTGGTTTAACCAGGTTATCGCTCATGAATCAAGCTCAGCTAAACCAGAAGCTTGTTGTAAGCAACCATGGCACCCAGATAAAGCCTGCTTACTCATTGGTTCAATATCTACTCGAACCGCCCGGTCATTCAATAAATAAAACATTTTCAAGGTGGGTCCTAAAATTAAGTTAGTTAGCAAATCAATCAATATTTCTAGATTACTCTAAATAAGAATTTCCTGCGAATCGAAAAAGCAGTCATGTCGACCAGCTCTTTTTTTGAGCGAACTGCGCATGCAAACACACACCCAGCTTCGTCGATTAATTTGAAATAAATTTAGTCAGGGCCGCGTAAATCAATCGGTAGAATGCACCGCGAGTAGCTAACACTAATGCGTGAACACAGCCTAGCAAGAAAGAGTTTTTACGCTGGGATGGGGCTCCTTAATTGGCCTTGAGAGCTGACTCTATAGCGTTTCTCAAATGAATTTTTAGTTTGACGTTGGTCTATTATTACCAAAAATTTACCTTATAAGCACCTGTGATAGAGGGTATCGGCCTTTAAATGGACAAATGGTGTGGTAAAAGAAAAACAAAGATGATAAAAATGCTCTAGTAGCATAAATACTACTAGCATTAATAGTTGCCTAAAAAATAAAAAAACGCAATGACCCGACACTCCAAGACACCATCAGGATCTGTCGTAATGTTCAATTTAGACCTATCTTAAGGAGGCTAGGAATATGATCGGATTTTCTTGTAAGCCGTTGCCCCCGATGCACGGAGCTAACACATGAGGAAGCGTGTTTGGCTGCCACTGTGCCTATTGTTATTACTCACAATAGCAATACTACTCTGGCCAGCTGATAAAAATATAAGCGAACAGATTGTTGCTCAAACGCCAACGGCTATCGAAGCGGCTAAATCAGTTATTCCAGAACAAGCATTTAAAGCGCAAAATGCCTTTGCCACAAACGAAGAAGCTGTTGAAGAATATAATCCTTATCAGTCTGAAGTGTTCAAAGCCCAAATACTTCAAGTTGCCGACCTCTACGCGGAGAACGCAAAATATCCAATTAACTCCAAACCCATTTTGAATCCTGACGATGTCAAGGTTATGCGACCTTTTGAAGAGACTGAAGTCGACACGCCGTTTCCCAGTGAAGATGGTTTAGGCAAAATCAGGCTAGCGGCGGCGGTAGATAAGTACCAATATTTTCTTGGCGACTCGATTGAAGTAAGGTTGCAGCTAACCGGTACAAAAGAAGGTGTTTTCACCAGTGCAGTGGCAACACTATCTGGCCCTAAGGGTGATACACCGCTCAGCGCGGCAATGAGCCCAAGTGATCAAACATTGACAGAGTTTACAACCAGCTTTGACACCTCCATAGCCCCGCCCGCGCTTATGTCACCAGAAATGTTAATGAAGGTCAGCGTCACTGTCGGCGATCAACAGCTTTTTACTACCGTTGGGTTTCGTTACGCGCGGGCATCGGCTCAATTAGTATCTATATCGCACGTACGCCAGAATGCCGCCGAGCTAATAATTCCGTTGCAATATAACGTCTACCAAGATGGCTATTATTTTGTTAAGGCTATTCTTGAAGATGCTGAAGATTCGCGCCCTTTGATTCAATTACAGTCAGAAGGTCGTTTGGCGCAAGGCAATGCAATTCTAGAGTTGCGAGCACACATTAGCGCATTAAAAGCTCAGGGGTCAGCCGGCCCATACATTTTACGAAGTGTTCAGACCTATAGAGGCGCAGAGGTCGGAGAGACATTCGATTCTCCAGCGTCGACATCACAACAAACATTTTCTATACCAGGCTTTCCATTTTCAGATTACCAAGACACCGAGTATGAAGATCCTCTAACGGCAGAGCGAGTCGAGTTCTTACGAGGCCTTGGAGCGGTAAACGAAGAGCCTATTGAAGAGTGAGTACAACAATTAGACGTATTAAAAGATGTTAGCTCAGTAGCTAATTAATTTGAAAAACAACGCAGTAGCAATTTTTAAGCGATATAGAGGTACGCGCAAGAAATACCAAACAGTTGCCGTTATAGCAACCATAAACACCCAGCCAAAAACAATAATTAAATGGCCAGTAATAACTGTATGGGAACAAAATTAAAAACATTACCACCAGAGGAAAATATGAAAACTAAGCTTTTTATCGCATTAGCGATACTGATGATCAGTGCGACCACGCAGGCAAAGATTGCCGGGAAAAATGTCGTGCTAATCCACGGATTTCAAGCATCTGACCTGCAAAACAGCCCCAATGTAGCTCAGCAAAAACAAATAGCCGACGCTTACTTCAGCGACTATTGGTTAAGCCGCTCTGAAGCAAACCTTTACTGGACATCGAAAGATCGAATTACCGGCGGCATCAAGGACGCGATTAGAACTCAATTCTTAGCGCTCGAGTCTCAAGGAACCTGTGCGCAAGGCTGCGTATTTGTCACTCACTCTACTGGCGACTTGGTACTAAGAGATGCTTTAACGCGCTTGGGGCAATGGGGAATTAACCAAAGTAACTTTAAGGTAATTACGGTAATTGACCTAGCTGGCGCTGGCGGCGGCACTGAAATTGCTGATATTGCTTCTAGCATCGCTGCTGGCAGCGGCATTATCAACTCAATACAGAAGGCGGCAATCAAAGCCTTTTTGGGCTTCACCCCAACCTCAGGTTCGATTGGCGTGTTAAATGACCTTCGACCGGGTACGGCTCGCAGCATTGCCACCAGTAACAGCGCTGTTCCACGTTTGCGTTTCGTTGGTGAAGGAACAGAATTCTTGGGCATTACTAAGCCTTTCATTTCTGGTTCTGATGATAGCGTAGTCCCCATGCACAGCGCTTGCGGCGCGAGATACAAAGCATCCATCGATTCGTGTAGTAAATCAGTTAGAGTTAACGGACAGCTTAGGTCTTCAAATGGTCCAAGCTCGCTATACTCAAACCACTACCCTATCTTAATGGGCGAAGGGACAGCCCATAGTGAGGCTGTCAATAACTCAAGGAGTGGCGAATTCACCACGGTAACCAACAATACGACCAAGGGTTTAAACGTTGATTTCTCTACCTCTACGGGCAAAAAATGGTGGAGCTGGTGGTACAAGGTTCGTCTAGTCCGTAACGGTGGCAGCAAAAGTATGTCGGCTAATATTTACGACACATTAAACAATTAGTTAGTGAATTAGTTGTTAAGCCCAATAAAAAGCAAGCCTTCTTAGGCTTGCTTTTTTACTTCAGCGCCAGCGGCAAAAAGAACAATAGAAAGGGATGTAACAGTCAACAGCAATGTTAACTCTTGATATAACATCATCCTGAGTCTAATCAAGGGGGCTATTAACAGAGCCGTTACTTAGACACCCACCTTCGCCCCGTTGAAGATCACAACTGATACAACTTAGCTTTAGTATTGGGTTCACCTACTATCAATAAATCGCATCGCCCCCAGGCTTTAGGTACCTGGTAGTTACTATTCGGTTTGAAGACCATGGTGCCGAAATTCCGAGTGCAGTAGAAATTGAGTTTTTCGATGCTGCCCTCAATCACATCAATCTCAAAGCTCCTTTTAGCCAAGTCGAGAAACTCATTGCCGCGGCCGCTTAGCTCTACTGATCGTGCTATCGCTTCGCCGCTGTTAAGTATGTCTCGGACCTGAGAAATAGCGTTTTCAAATGGTTTCGCCGCATCAGGGATTTCCTTATTTAGCCAATAAAAGTTACTTCTAGCTTCGCCATAATACCCAAGCTCTATAAGCAGCTGAAGAACATTCATTCGGATAGATTTAATTGTCGCTGGGTCGAGGAATTGACGGCTCTCACCTACCCGATTTTCGAATAGAAGTAATTTTCGTAAAGATTTTAATTGTGCTTGCTTGCTCAAAAATTTAATCGCATATCGATATTCCAACATAGACAAATAAGCTAAGCCATAATTGTTTAAATATTTTGCATCGTCTAATCGCGCGAACTCGCGTTTAAGCTTTTGCTGGTCAGGATTTGCCGAATTCAATTCCTTGTCAGCTCTTTTGTACACACTCTTGAACTTTTGACCAACAGCGTCTTCACTGCCATCTAATAGAAAGGTAATTCGTATGTTTGTAGCGGCCTTAAATAATTCACCATCTATATGGGCAGGTTTG
>JBLHXJ010000213.1:0-5039 GCA_047629535.1 Arenicella sp.
CGCGAATATTAATATCAGCATAAAGCTTGTGTTCATCCATAGCTTACCCAACAAACCAACGCTAATTACTGAGCACTAGAATCGCTCTGATAGAAATTTTAGGCAGGTGATTTTCTAGATAATTACACCATCGCTAAAACCACTACTTTTCAATATTGACGTTGGACTTAGACGGTAACATTGTTAGCGCCGGTGCTGCGTTAGGCTTAATTTTTGCTGCTACAGCTGAGCCTTCATCGAGCAATGTGGCAATAGCGTCTTTATCTAACGTTTCATGCTCTTCTAATGCGCCAGCCAATTCAATCACCCGCGTTTGATGCCGACGGATTACCTCGTAAGCGCTTTGCTCGGCCGCAAGCAGTATAGCTTTCACCGCTCGATCAACCGTTGCTGCCGATTCTTCACTGTGCGATCTTGATTTGGCAATATCACGCCCTAGAAACGGATTTTCATCGGACTCGCGTAAATCGACTGGCCCAACGTCGTCAGACATACCCCAACGTGTCACCATCGCTCTGGCTAATGAGGTGGCTTGTTTAATGTCGTCGTCAGCCCCAGAACTAATCGTGTTGGTGAACTCTTTCTCAGCCACTCGGCCAGCTAACATAACCACAAGTCGATCTTGCAAATACGGCAGTGGCAAAGTGTAGCGTTCGTTTTCTGGTAGCTGTTGAGTTGCACCTAATGCGCGCCCACGCGGAATAATCGACACCTTGTAAACCGGGTCGGCATTTTCTAAGTAATACGCAGCAGCCGTATGGCCAGCTTCATGGATCGCCAAACGGTGCTTTTCCTCTGGCTGCATAATCAGCTTGCGTGCACTACCAAGAACCACCTTGTCGCGCATTTGTTTGAAATCGTCTATGCCGACTACCTCGGCTTTGCTTCTGGCCGCATTCATAGCCGCTTCATTAACCAAGTTTTTTAAATCTGCGCCAGAAAATCCTGGCGTCTCCCGAGCGACATCTTCAAGATTTATATCTTCGCAAAGAGGTACATCACGAGTATGCACTTTGAGAATCGCTTCACGAGCCGGCAAGTCCGGTAGCTCTAACATCACGTGCCGATCGAATCTGCCGGGACGCAGCAACGCTGGGTCGAGTACGTCGGGTCGATTTGTAGCGGCTATTACGATCACAGCTTGGTGACCCGAAAAGCCATCCATTTCTGACAATATTTGGTTCAGCGTTTGCTCTCTCTCATCATTGCCGCCACCAAGCCCGGTACCACGCACTCGGCCAACCGCATCGATTTCATCGATAAATATAATACTGGGTGCTTTTGCTTTCGCCTGATTGAATAAAGCGCGCACACGAGCGGCCCCTACGCCGACATACATCTCAATAAACTCGGAGGCTGAAATTGAGCAAAATGGAACTCCCGCCTCACCCGCTAAGGCACGTGCTAGCAGGGTTTTTCCAGTTCCAGGCGGCCCCATTAATAACACCCCCGTTGGCACTGATGCGCCTAGTTTTTGGTAGTCTTGCGGATTGCGTATATAGTCGAGTAACTCGCTCACGTCGTGCTTGGCGTTCTCTTGGCCAGCAACGTCATCGAAGGTTATTGACGGCGGTGTATCGTTGATTTCAGACTTAGGCTTGAGAAACTGAGATACACGTTTATCCATGCCTCCACCCAACAGACCACCGGCACGTCGAAGCATCCAAAAGTAGAAGCTGACAATTAAAAGAAATGGCAAAATAGAAAAAAAGATCGACCAAGCGGATTTAGTCTCGGATAAAGGGACTACATTTATTACCATATTCTGAGCTTCTAATAGCCCCAGTAGAGAATCATCGCCAGATAATGGTACATAGGATTTAACTCGAACTACACCGGTCGAGAGTCCTGCAACTTGAATAGGCTTGCCTAGGGTCCCCTGAATTTCATCGCCCTTTAGGGTAACGCTTTGAAAACCACCGGTTGAAATTTGCGCCTTCAACTGGCTATAAGGAATCAGCGTAAATTGTCCACTTGCGCTACGCTGCTGAGTGAGCCCAATATTAAATAGCACAAACAATATTAGAAACACCACTGCATTGCGTTTTATCAGCTTAGAAAACATTTTCGTCACTCATCCTCGCTTGGTTAGATTTTGCCACGGCGCATTACACCTTAGGTGTCGAACTTTACGTTTTTATCGGCTAAGTCGTATTGATTCAGATCATAAGCCAATAATATTTATTGTTTACGAGCATGACTTAGGTCACGTTTTAGTTGCAATTGACTGGGTAGAGTTAAGCCATAAAAGTCACCTCTATTTGGAGTAAATCATGACGCTTAATAAGCAAACCCTTTTGTTACTGCTACTGATAGTGCTCTTGACATTGTCTGGATGTGCCAGCAAGCCAACGATCTACTCAGATTTTGATTCGAGGCATTCCTTCGCACAAAATAAAACATTTACGTGGGTACAAGATCCGCCTCTTTTGCGCGCAGGTAATTACATAGTGTCGGCCTTAGCCGAAAGCAGAATGACCGCGGCAATTAGAGCTGAGCTAGTTAACAAAGGCTATACCTTCGTCGAGACAATTGATGATGCCGATCTATCCGTGGTCTACACAATGGGCGCACGCGATAAAATTGAGTTCGTTAGTTCAAACCGAGGCTTCTACAATCACCGCAATGATTGGGGCTGGGGAGCCTATTACTTCCCCTACTTCGTGCACTTTCCGTTTGACCGTGGTCGAAGATATCAAGACGACTTGCGTTCTTATACCAAAGGAGATATCGCGATCGATATTTTTGAGACCGAAACAATGCAACCCGTGTGGCACACCAAAGCATCAAAGAAGTTGTCGCGCAAAGACTTGAATTCTGAAGCGAAAAACGCAGAAGAAATAGCAATGAGATTACTTCAGCACTTCCCCTTGGTCGGTTGTGTGGCAGTGGCTAGTGAACAATGTCGGCCGTTTAAGTAAGTCGTGTTGATGTAAAAAGGCAAGGACAAAGCATTATAGAGAATCTGCTCAAGCATTTTCTGCATCAATTTTGATCAATCGTTGTTGCGCTAGAGGAAATCACGCCGTGAGTGTTGCCGTATTTTTGGTGAGTGTTGCCGTAATTCTGGAGGCTTCAAGGAAAACTTTTGCCTCATCATGGTCAATTAGTGACTAACAGTGAGCGGGCAAAGGACTTTGGTGTATCACCCGGTCGAATCATACTAAGGCCATTAGTATGCATTTAGTGCTGCCTTCAAAACTACAAACAGACCATCGAAATAGCCAATCAAGTTGATTAAGTATTTGATTTGCCTGGCAATACAGCCACCACTAGAATGCTAATTAAAGTGACATAAAAGGAATAAAAATAATATCAGCGGCGGCCACCAACCACGCCTTACCACTTAACTATTGTTTACCGCGCTCGTTATCATTCGAGGCTCCCTAGGTTGTTAGTGCTATAGGTAAAGCCAGCATTTTCGCAGTCAAAATGACCGATTCGAAAACTAGCCCGAGGGTAAAACTTAAAGAGGACGTAGTAATGACCGACTTTACGACTAATGGCACCGGTGATGTTGATAATACTGTCGCCATCGCCGCTACTGATATCGCACATACTCTTGAAAGCACCAGCGGCTCACAACGCACAGAGCTATGGGAATCGCTAACGCCAAGAGAGCAAGGCGAAACGCTGCCACACATCAACAGTACTTTAACCGCTAGCCTTTTAGAGAAAAAAAATGTTGATGAAGTTGCTGCTATAGCAAAGAACATGGGGGCCAGTCAGATCGTAGAATTGATCGAGGCCATAGCGGATGACCTTGGCAGTGAGCTGATTGATAGTTTAGACGGGCTAGAAAAACAGCATGTCGAAGAAAACATGCAATACCAGGAAGGCACGCTTGGTCGCCTGATTGGTTACTCTGTAATCACCATGAAGGCAGACCGAGCGGTTGCACATGTACTAGCATATATTAGAAATAACAAGCTACCGGCATTCACCGATAAGGTATTTATAGTTGGAAAAAAGAATAAGCTGCTTGGGGCGGTATCCTTAGCGGCTTTACTTGAAGCATCTTTAGACAAGAAAATAGGTGAGCTTGATCAGCTTGCTGAATTGGCCATTCTTAATCCAAATATGAGTAAGCACGAAGCGGCAACCCTATTCCGCCAACAGCAATTCATATCTCAACCGATAGTCGACGAGAATGGCATTCTGCTAGGTCGAGTAACCTTCGATAAGGTACTAGATATCGCGACCACAGAGGCCGATAAGCAAATTCTCGGTATGGCTGGCCTGCAGCAGGAGTTGGATCTATTTTCTGCGGTGATACCGAGTGCCAAACGGCGTGCAGTTTGGCTGGGGATAAACCTATTAACCGCAATACTAGCATCTTGGTCAATTGGGCTATTCTCGGCGACCTTAGAGCAGGTGGTTGCCTTAGCTATTTTAATGCCGATTGTTGCGTCTATGGGAGGCATCGCTGGCAGCCAGACGCTCACCCTTACTATCCGAGGCCTTGCACTCGATAATGTCAATAAGTCGAATAGAAATGCATTATTGAAAAAGGAGGTCGGTGTTGCGGTACTAAACGGTCTACTCTGGTCTGTCGTTGTTGGGATAGTTGTTTTACTTTGGTTTAGTGATATCCGACTTTCAATTGTGATAACCATGGCAATCTTCGTCAACTCGGTCACCGCTGCTTTGACTGGCTGGGCTATTCCACTAATTCTTAACGCTTACAAAATTGACCCAGCGATTGCTGGCTCAGTAATTCTCACAACTTTTACCGACATTATAGGTTTTGTCCTATTTTTAGGCCTCGGGACAATATTGCTATTGTAGTCACGCATTAAGAGCTTGCTTAGCCAATTGCTCTAGTCAAGATAAGGTAGCGACGACAAACGACGAGCAGTTCCGTTTCAAATAGGTTTTATTTTTAACAGGGGTATATGATGGCATTAGCACTGGTAGCCATAGTTAGCGGTTTTGCGATTTTTGTATGGAGTGCTGAGCGCTTTATCGCTGGTTCGGCGGCTACGGCAGCACAGGTGGGTATCTCACCACTACTGATCGGCATGGTGATCGTAAGCTTT
>JBLHXJ010000214.1:0-5021 GCA_047629535.1 Arenicella sp.
AAACAATTATCTGGGTTCGGCGAAAAACATGACCAATAAAGTCATCCGATGGAAATCTTGGGATAATTTCGAGGACTCGGAGTGGGAAGACTTGTCCCATCTCGTTCATCCAGAGTCGATACCGTATTATTTCTCTAGATACGAAGGGCGTCTGTTCATTTCAATGTTCCACGGAGGTAATAAAGAAGGTAAAGGCAGCGGCATCTACGAGATTAGCAATCCGCTATTTTGATAGATCTTGCTATAGTAGCAACCGTTTTATTAAATTCAATTCAGCGCTTGATGCTGAAAGTGGCAATGGCCATCGATTAATATCGAGCTGCCGTTTGTTCAAAAAAATGTGATCCTAGCGTCAAAGGCGATTGCTTGTAGATTAGAAACCGTTAGCCATGCTGAAAAGAATTGGTCTGCGGATTATCAGAGGCCTACTATCGTTCGTTGGCGGAAACCATAATTGACAAAAAATGGGCTACAGCGATAAAGCTGTAGCCCATTTTTATTTAAACACCATTGCCGCTTGGAGCGGCAATGCATCGCCTAGACAGGCTTAACTACAAACAATAAATCACCGGAGTTAACCTGGGCATTATTTGCTTGGTTAACACGCACAACTTCGTATTCGTTTTCAGCGGTAAACACTTCACCGGAGCCAGGTACGCTTGACAGTGAAATATGCGTAAACAGCTTCATTGCCTCTACCTGGCATAGGGTGTTGCTTAAATTGATTTTGTCGCCAACTTTGACGAAATCTGGTTCGCTAGGCGACGGGGTAGAGTAGTAAATACCAGTCATTGGTGAGATGACTTTAATCTCATTAGTACCGGCAATCTGCAAGTTACTCAAATCGCTACCGGTATCGGCAACACCGGTATAGGCCATCTCTTCAACCACTAGGTCTTTGTCTAAGGTGTCTAAGAATGCTGGTAAGTAGCCTGTATCGTATTTGCCATCGACGAAGGTTTTGTCTTTCAAAATGCGCTTCAATAGTGAAATATTGGTGCACACGCCTTTGATGGTGGTCTCATCCAAAGCCACAATCAACTTTTTGATAGCGTCTTTTCGATTTTTACCATGAACCACTAACTGAGCAATCATGCTGTCGTAAAATGGCGAGATAGTTTTACCTTCTGAGACTGAGGCGATGACTTCAATATGTTTGCCTTGCGGAAACTTACACTCGGTTACTAAACCTGGGGTCGGTAAAAAGTCTATTGCACCATTGCTGTCTAAGCGTGCTTTTTCGGCGGTGATTCGAGCTTCGATCGAGAAACCATTGTTGCCGATCTTAAGGTCTTTAATGGTCGCGCCTTCAGCAATCTCAAACTGAGTGCCAACTATTCGTACGCCAGAAGTCCACTCGGTTACGGGGTGCTCTACCTGTAAGCGAGTATTCATTTCCATAAAGTAAATTGTGTCAGCTTTTAGGTCATATATAAATTCGACCGTGCCAGCACCAAAGTAATCAACCGCATCAGCTAAGTTTGCTGCGCATTCGTAAGCCATTTTCTCCAAATGCTTGGGCAGCATGGTTGAACCTGACTCTTCTAATACTTTTTGGTTATTACGTTGAACAGTACAGTCTCGTAAGCCAATAACTTTAGTTATACCATGCGTGTCACGCAAAATTTGTACTTCGATATGACGCATCGATAAAACAAATTTTTCTAAATAAATGTCACCATTACCAAAAGCCGAGCGTGCTTCGGCATAAACCGTGCTAAATGCTTCTTTAACCTCAGCCGCACTGCGCACAATTTTAATACCTTTGCCGCCACCACCATGAACCGCTTTAAGTAGGACTGGGTAGCCAATTTCGTCAGCAACCTTGGCCGTAGCTTCAGCGCTGGTAAGAATGCCATGTGAGCCAGGAACGACAGGTACATTGTTGGCCATTGCGGTGTTAATCGCATTGGATTTATTGCCCATGGTGTCCATGCTACTGGCTTTAGGGCCAATGAAATTCAAACCGTTAGCGCGGCAAAGTCTTGCAAAGCCAGCGTTCTCCGATAAAAAGCCGATGCCAGGGTGTAACGCGTCAGCACCGCGATTTCTGGCGATGGTCACTACTGATAAGCCGTTGAGGTAGCTCTCACCAGGTGTTTGACCACCAAGACAGACGACTTCGTCTTGCTCGGTTAGCATATCGCAGGCGGCTGAATCCATATCTGGGTCAGATTGAACTAACAGCACTTTGTGACCTTGCTCTTGCGCTACGCGAATCAGCTTGACCGCGGTACAACCGCGAGCGTGAATCAAAACAGTGTCGATTTTCCCCATCTGATCGACTGCACGGAATACTTTGGGTTCTTGTTCGGCATTATCAACCCCAACCGCACCTGAAATTACTTTGCTCACCACATCGCCAATGCTTTGTGTCGGCAGGGTAATGCTGGGATCGACCTCGCGTAACTTATCGTCTAGTCCGTCAGCAAATGGATGCTTTACTAAGCCTTGCATGGCGCCCGGGTTGTTAGCCAAATAGTTTGACGTTGTCGCCATTGATGGCAGAAATGAAGGTACAACCACGCGCCCAGCAAATGGCATATCGGTGCCACTAAAGTAGTAGGTGTGGACCAATGGATGAGTTACAAAGCTTGCTTGTGAGCCACCAGTACAATCGCCAAAACCGAAGATCACAACCGGCAAGCCAGTCTCGGCAATGAATGCGGTAATACGGTCATTTACGATCGCCATTGAGAACAGCGAACTCGGTCCTTCTTTGGTTTGCATGCCGCCTGAGGAAACAAAGCAGACCACGGGCACGCCTAAGTCAGCCGAATCAATCAGCAGTGAACACAGTTTTTCAGCGCCGGCCATGTCGAAGGCCCCCGCTTGGAACGATACATTGGATATCAGCGCACCAACTTTGGCGGTCTCGCCACTGTCGTTAAGCTTCAGTTTGCCTATGCCAGTAACAACCCCGCATGGGGTAACACCATTGTTCAACGATTTCTCGATTGATTGACGAAAGCCCGGAAATGATACTGGATTGGCCGTCATACGGTTTGCATTAGTCTCTTCAAATTCGCTGAAAAGCTCTGATTTGAAGGCATCTACAGTGGCTAATTTTTGACGCTTGTAAGCCGTCAGCACCCGCTGGATCATCAAATCTTGATAGGCGATGTTGAGCTGGTTCCAGAAATCTTTGCGTTTACCAATACGTCCAGGGTTTATTTGACCATTATAAGATTTACCACTCATTTGTGAGTCGATAAATCGTGGCACTAATGTCTCAAAGAAATAAGTGATTAACACCAGTAGTGAGTCTGACATGCGAGGGAAGTTAACTCGCTTCCACTCCTCGACATCGGCCAAGAATTCACCACGTTGGTCGTACTTAACGAAATGCGACAACCATTTAGCAAACTCGGCTTTGGTGTCACTGTCTACTGAGCCTTCGGCAATCGAACCGCTGATACTTGATGCTACTTTTTCGAGCGATGTATCTAGAATTCCGCGCAAGGTTTTCTCGGAGATCGACTGGAATGCTTTTGACTCTTCGGCAATCTCACCGAAGTTGGTGACAATATTGTTGTACAGCGCATCAAATACCAAAACGTTACGAAACTGGTCTTGAAGAGTATCGCTAATAGCGGGTTCGAACAGTGTGTCTAACAAGGTTAGATCTGCTTCTGGCTTGTCTAGCGCAGTTTCACTGCCGTCTTCGGCTTGGGCAATAGCGGCTACGCGTCGGCTCATCTCAACAAAGTTAAAGGCCGCATCTGATTTCCAACGGTTGTACAAATATAAACACAACACGAAGCAAAAGTTTTTCTGCGCACTAACGTAGTTACTTTGGGGGTCACCTAAGATAAAGGCAGTGAGCTTATTACGCTCAGTGTTTAACTCATCGCGACGTTGCTTAAGCGTTGACCAAGCTTTAGCAAGCTGCTCGTTGTAAACTAATTTTTCAGGATCAGATAGCCATTGTTGAAAGGCCACTTCTCGCAGTTGCTGGGTACGAGTATTTAAGTCGCCTTTAGGGATTTCTTCATCAGCCAGTCGGCCGTAGGCTTCTACTGTCGACGAATGAATACGGCACCGCATTGATAGTGAACGCAGGTACATCATCGCGTGTGAGTAAACACTTGGGTATTCGCTTAGCTCTTTATAGAGCTGAAAATTGGCGGCTTTTTGTAAGGCATCAAATGAGTGTTTATGCAGCTTTTCAGAACGAACATTACTAACGTAGTCGGCGGTGACTTTAGGGTTTTCAAGGACTTCACGTTTAGCATCGGTTTCGATTTCTTGTATGCCAGTGAAAATTGACGCCACTAAGTTAGCGTTTTCAGTAACCGCATCTTTGCTGTCGCTTGGGTCCCAATCGATAACACCATCAATCGCACCACTGCGATATAGCTCAGATGGTGAAACACCCACATAGCGAGCGCTTTCCTGCCAAGACAAATTATACTGACGAGCAATAGTTGCCAGGCCCTTCGGTTGGATAGTATTGAATACCCCACAGCGTACGGCCAGCAACAAGTTGGTGGTTGCTAGTGGTATTGCACCACCCGAGTATCCAAGCCCATAAATTACGCCAATACTCGGCACTTTGGCCGCCGCCATAACCGCGATTAAGCGCGAGATTGAATGTGCCTGATTTGCCTCGTTAGCTTCAGTGCCTGCATCGGCCCCTGGGGTGTCCATAAAGGTCACAATAGGAACTGCGCGACTAGCGTACTCATCGACTAATCGACACGCCTCTAGATGATGTTCTGGCTTCCACACGCCGTTGGCAATACTTCGGTCTTGAGCGATAAACGCTAGACGCCGTACTTTGCCATGGTGCTCCAGTGAAATTTCGACCGAGTAAAGCGGCCCTAATTCGAATTCACTATGGATTTTGCCACGTAACTTACTGACAATTTCTCGAGCGCTAGGGCGACTAGTCGACTCCGCTGAGCCTAGAACTTCGGCCACATAGTCATCGACCGCGAGCTTCTTCAGCGACTGTCGAGTCTGCTCAACCGCTTCTGGGCTCATTAAGCCAGAGATGTTTTGATGCCATTTAAACGGAT
>JBLHXJ010000215.1:0-5018 GCA_047629535.1 Arenicella sp.
GCTGATGCACAGGCGCGTTAGGGTCGCCCAGCGGTGGCTTATCAAATGTCGCATAAATCAATACCATCGCAGTAACACTTACCACTCCGATGGTTAACCACTTAGCTCTATTCTGTGATTTTTCTCGTTCCGCGGTTAGCGAAAGAGCACTGAGAAACAGTACCGTGGTTACTCCGGCGCCAATGGCCGCTTCGGTCAGCGCAACATCAGCTGCATCGAGCAAAAAGAAGTTAGCGGCCATCAATAAACTAAAGATAGACGTTAGCATTACGGCCACGAACAAGTTTTCGGCTCGCACGATCGCGATAGCGGTGATGACGAGTAACGTTAAAACGAATACGCCGAATATAATAATCATTTTTGAAGCGTCTCTTCGCCTTCGTCACTCTCTGCATCCGGTTTTAAACCGGAGAGTAGGGCCGCGTTAGCGAGTGCGTACGTGGCCGTAGGGCCAGTTAAAAGTAAAAACACGAGAATCGCGAAAAGCTTAATAGTGGCTAATGTCAAACCTGCTTGAAGCATCATTCCAACAATAATTAAAATTGCTCCCATGGTGTCGGTCAAGCTCGCAGCATGCATTCGAGTATAAAAGTTAGGCAGTCTTAACGAACCGATTCCGCCGATGAAAACAAAGGCACCGCCAAGCAGTAGCATTACCCAACTCAAGGCATCGACAATCAATTCAAGCATACTATCAACCCTCGTCTGGCGACGTTTCTGCGGCTGCCCGCTTTTGTACAAACTCGAGAACTGCAAGCACGCCTACGAAATTAATTAATGCATAGGCTAACGCAAGATCTAAAAAATCCGGCCGTTCGAATAAGAATGCCACTACCGCTAGCAGCAACGCTGTTTTGGTGCCGATCATATTGACCGCTAAAACACGGTCATACACACTTGGCCCAAGCAAAGCTCTGGCCAGAGCCAATGCCATGGTAACTAAAATTGCGATCGAAACTATAGCGTACATAATCATTCTGAAGTTAACGCCGCAGCGCGGCTGTTTGCGTCACCCGCAAGTAAGGCTTGAGCGCCTTCTCGTGTCAGACAGTGTACTTGTAGCCGGCCCTCGTATACATCTACTGTAACGGTGCCTGGAGAAAGGGTAATTGAATTGCCTAAAATAGCTTGGCCAATCGGGCCTTGAGGTTCAGCATCTATTTCAATCATGGTGGGACTGATAGGCAATTTCGGGTTTAATATGATCTTCGCCACGTCAAAACTAGACTTGAAGATTTCGATCAACAACCAAAACCAGTAGCCGGGTAAGCGCGGAATAATATGTAGCCCAGATGCTTGTCGAAAAAAACCAATTCGATAGGCAAGGTAAACGCTTAGGCCGCATGAGAATGCGCCTAGACCAAGCAGTAGCGGCTTATAAATGCCGGACCACAGAAGCCAAGCGACAATCAAGACCGCAAGCAAACTGAAGGCTCTCAGAGCTCGTTTGGTTTGAATTAGCATGTTTGTAGAGTTCGCTTAGGTATCTTTACAGGGGTAATTATTACGCAACGACTGGTACACGACGTCTCGGGCAGGGTGCTCTGAATTATCGGTCTTCAGATCTTGTTCTAGATCACGCACGACATTGGCGACTACGTCTTTAAGTGGCACTGGGTCACCGAGGCAGAATTCAGCATAACTGGCAGCCCGTTGATTATTAAAGCGGCTTGATAAGCGCGTACGAATGGCTCGCTCGGCAATTGTCTCTTGGCGATCCGACTCGGCCTCAACGTTCACCATTACCCGAACATCGGTAGCAACAGCGCCGTCTATAAACCCTTGGATGTAGCGGATACAATACTGTCCGTCGATACTGTCGCTTAGCTCTGGTAATACCTTACAATGTAACGCCAGCTCTTGAGCCGACAAGGCCTCAACTGCAGCGGTATTATGTAAAGGCATTAAAACCGATATTACTCCAAGCACCCAAAAAACAAGTTTGGTCATTAGACTGTCTCCTATACAAGATTTGCGAAATTGATAGCGGCTTCAATCACGAGGCGACTAGTTCTAGTTTTTTCGTGAACTATACACGAAATATATTCTGTTTATAAAATAAGTCTCTAGACTAACAGTCCAATCGGAGAGGTCGCGTGAAAAATCAGTCCGAGCGAATAGTGAGTGAGGTTACTCAGCAATTCAAATAAAAAATTTGATAAATGCCACTGTCTGTCGAGCGCTAGGCTATCAATTGCAAGCCTAGTCTAAGGGCTATCGACTAAAGCGATAATGCCGCTGTCAGGCGGCTGGCAAGCGAGAGCCCGACAAATGTAAGCGGGCAAATCTGTGTTAATCTAATAGACCTGCTATGTAAGCATTTACTTCAGCTTCGAGTATCGGCAAGGGCATCGCACCTTTGCCAATGACTATGTCGTGAAATTCACGAATATCGTACAGTTCACCTAGTGTTTCTTCGGCGCGAGCTCGTAGCTCGATTATTTTCATCATGCCAATTTTGTAACCCAGAGCTTGCCCGGGAAGCACGAAGAAACGTTCGACTTCTGTCACCATATCGCCCTCGGATAATGGTGTATTCTGGCGAAAATAGTCGATCGCTTGTTGCCGAGTCCACTTTTTAGCATGGATCCCGGTATCAATCACCAATCGTGCAGACCGCCAAATTTCGTCGTGCAAGCGGCCGAAGTCGCTCATAGGGTCTTGATAAAAACCCATGTCTTTGGCTAGGCCTTCAGCGTACAGTGCCCAGCCTTCGGTGTAGGCTCCGTAGAAGCTATGTTTGCGAAAGTCCGGAAGGTCTTTCAATTCTTGTGCCAAGGCGATTTGAAAGTGATGACCAGGCACGCCTTCATGGTAGGTTATCGCGGTAGAGACACTCTTTTGATAGGTACTCATATCTTTCAAATTAGCGTAATAATAGCCCGGCCGGCTGCCATCCAGCGGAGGTGACTCGTAGAATGCGATCGAGGTAGAGTTTTCACGCCACTGTTCTACGCGGCGAACTTCCATAGAGGCCTTTGGTAGCCGATTAAAATATTGGTCAGCGACGGCAAAAATATCAGCCGTCTGTTGCCTCGCATCATTGAGAAAGGCTTCGCGCCCGGCATCATCATTGCTGTAAAAGTTGCTAGGATCGGTGCGCGCAAAAACAAAAAAGTCTTGCAAGCTGCCTTCAAACTCAAGAGTTTGCATAATACCGAGCATTTCCTGATGGATACGGGTAACGTCTTCGAGCCCGCGTTGATGTACCTCATCAGCGCTTAAATTGAGCGTGGTATGTCGTTTGATTTGAGCGTTGTAGAAGGCCTCGCCATTGGGCAACGACCAGACGCCTTTATTACCATCGACCAAGCTTGACTGGCGTTTAATCTCGACCAAGAGAGCGTCGAGATTGCTCTTGAATGGGCCGGCAATGGCCGCGCTGGCGCTAGCCGTCAAGTCTGCTATCGCCTGTTCCTCGAGTTCTAATGCTTTAATTTTTTCGGCGAAATCGTTAAGTAAGATATGCGGTTTGTCTGATTCGTCGATCGGCATGCCGGTGCCCAGCCCGCTGATATCGGCAATCATATCTTGGTATGCAAAAGCTGGGGTCAGTACGCCAAACTCGGCACGGTCGAGCAGTTGAGTGGTCATTTCTTGATAGACGTCGCCCAAGCCTTGGATGCGCGCGATATAGTCTTGCGCATCTTTAAGTGTGGTGATCGAATGCGCATTTAACAGCAAGCTAAGCTTGTCGGTTACTTGGCCGCGAAACTGGTCGACCACGTAGGCATGGCGTAGGAACGGAGCAGCATCAATGGTTTCTTGTAACTGATACTCGAGTAGTTCATAGCTGAGGCTATTGTCGCCGTTGAGTAACGCGCGGTCAAAGCTTTGCAGGCGTAGCATGTCGGCTTTGGCCTCTTCAATATTGGCCAGCGAGGCGGTATCGGAACGATCAAACCATTTGTCCTGGTCTTCGGTCTTCAGACCTAGAGCCGATTGCATTTCTGGATCCTGAGCAATCTCTCGATCAAACCACTGCTTAAAGAAGGCGCTGATTTCAGTGTTAATAATCTCGGCTTTGATGCTGTCGTTATTGACTGGGTCAGTTATCGCCGGTGTGGATAAATTTGTATCGGCGGCCGGCGCCGTTGTATCCGCTCCGCAGGCGGTAAGTATCACTGGGATAAAGGCCGCTATTAAAGCGAGCTTGATTGATTTCAGGTTCATAACAGTGTCCGTAGCTTGGCAATCAGAAGACCATCATGGTAACCGTTAATCGATGTGGGCGGTAGGGCGCAGCAGCGCACAGGCATCTATTAGGGTCGCAGTGAGCTGATTGAGTGCGGCGACAATAAACACCTAATCGTTTTTCGTTAGGGGGCTTATTGCAAGCCTAAATGGCGGCCATCGAAAGCGCTTGATTTCGGTGCTTTTTGCATTGAAAGGCTATCTGCCCACGGCCCCAACCAGTCTAATATTATCTTAGACCGACTGATTGCCTTGGGTTTAAATCTCTGCTGCCAAATTTTTTTTAGTTTTTGATCCTCAATAATCGCCGCTCAATTAAGCGTATTACTAGTATTGTTGGCATAAATAGCGAATAAGATCAGTGCTGGTAACGATGCCAATAAGTTCTCGTTCAGCATTAACTACCGGCAGTGAGTGATAGTCGCCGTTAGACAGTGCGTCAGCGGCATCTCGCACTACGCTACGGTCACTCAATGTCTTTGGGCTAGCTGTCATCACATCAATAAGTTGATACTGGCTGTCAAGGTAAGACCAACTATTTTCAGAGTCTATTGCTTGTGAGCCCATGCTGAGTTTCATTAAATCAGTAGAGCTGACGATTCCGACAAGTTTTTCACCATTCAGAATTGGTACATGGTGGACTCCGTGATCATGCACAATTTTGAAAACTGCACTAATAGCTTGCCCCTGTTGCAGCGTATGGATGTGGTCGCTCATGATATGTTTGATCGGATCATTTTTACGCATTTATTACTCTCTTAAATAGGTTTTATTGTTAGTTGAAGTACGCTAACACCGCTTTAAAAAAGATTGATTGACTTGGA
>JBLHXJ010000216.1:0-5001 GCA_047629535.1 Arenicella sp.
TAAGTTTAATGGAAGAACTAATAATGAATCACGCAAACGAGACTCAGGCAAACCAATCCGCTAGGCCGAACGTTGCCTTGGATAGCGGCTCGGCTATGCAGTATCAATATGTTGGTTTTTGGGTTCGAGCGGTGGCGTCGGTACTAGACTCTATTTTCTTACTAATCATCATTTGGCCGTTACTGTATTGGGTCTATGGTGCTGACATGTTTTCTAGCACCGAGATGGTTAAAGGGTCTGCAGACGTACTGCTGAGTTATATTTTTCCGATGGTCTTTAGCATAGTGCTATGGATGAAATTTGGAGGCACACCGGCCAAGCGAATACTTAAGATTAAGGTGCTGGATGAAAGTACCGGCCAACATTTATCCTTGGCTAAGTCGCTGTTGCGATATGTGGGTTACTTTGTATCAATCCTTGGCCTGTTTATCGGCTTTATCTGGGTTGCCTTTGATGAAAAGAAAAAAGGCTGGCACGATCATATCGCTGGCAGTATCGTGGTTATTGGCTAACATCAATGCGACTAACGGTGACTAACCCCATGAAGAATATAATTTTAGTGTTTTGGCTGCTATGCCTGATAGCGTTTTTCGGCCTGATTCCCGAGCCTGCTGCGCTATGGCTTAAAGTCGTTGCTCTGCTGTTATTATTGGCTCACGCAATCGAATTTATCGTTTTCAGAAAAATAATTAAGCGTAAGGGTGATAGTGGCCTTAAGTCATTTTTCATGACTATGCTGTATGGTTTATTTTACTTTAAGGTTTGAACTAGCCGAGCTCAGAGCTAGGCATTTAGGCAGTATTCAGCTGATCAATAGCAATGATTGATTGCGTATTTCTATTGGGTTTCTTTGGCGAAATGACGGATAATGCGCACACCATAAATTAGAGCAAATTTGTTCTGATTTTGTTTCCAAACCACATTTCAACAAACAAGAGAACGGAGCCAACTGCATGTATAACGGTAGCGCACTCTCGGTAAAGATGCTCGAAGGCGGCATCGCCGAAATGAATTTTGACTTGCAGGGCGAGTCAGTCAATAAATTTGATTCCAAAACGGTTAATGAATTACGCCAGGCAGTTGATCTGCTGGATGAAGCGGACGACGTAAAAGGCCTGCTGGTCACCAGCGCTAAGCCGGTCTTCATCGTTGGCGCCGATATCACAGAATTTATCCCGATGTTTGCCTCTGGCAATCACACTGCTGATGATCAGCTAGGTGGAAATAACCAAAGCTTCAACATGATTGAAGAGTTTGATTTTCCGACCGTGGTTGCGATTAACGGCTACGCCATGGGTGGCGGTCTTGAACTTTGCTTAGCTTGTGACTTTAGAGTGATGAGCAGCATGGCCAAAATCGGTTTGCCTGAAACTAAACTTGGTTTGATACCTGGTTGGGGTGGCACCGTACGCCTGCCTCGTATTGCGGGCGCTGATACGGCGATTGACTGGATTGCTTCTGGTAAAGAACAACGCCCCGATGCCGCTTTAAAAGCCGGTGTTGTTGACGGAGTAGTTGCTCCTGAAGATCTTCGTGACGCAGCGCTTGGAGTACTGCAAGACGCAATCGATGGCAAAATGGATTACGAATCACGTCGTGACCAGAAGACAGAGCCGTTAATGTTGAACGAAACTGAGTCAATGATGGTTTTCGAAACCGCTAAGGGTTTTGTGGCTGGTACAGCCGGTAAGAACTATCCATCTCCAGTAGCGGCGATCTCGGCGATGCAGCATGGTGCACGTAAATATCGTGATGATGCGCTGAAAATCGAAGCCGAGGCCTTTATTAAAATGGCTGGCACCGATACCGCTTCTTCGTTGATTGGTATTTTCCTTGCCGACCAACTAATCGGTAAGAAAGCCAAAGGTTGGGAAAAGCAAGCCGATAAAAAAATTCAACGTGCGGCTGTTTTAGGCGCTGGTATTATGGGTGGTGGCATCGCTTATCAATCGGCCCTAAAAGGCACGCCGATTAAAATGAAAGACATCAATCAAGCTGGTTTAGACCTAGGCTTAGATGAAGCTAATGGCTTGCTATCAAAGCAAGTGAATCGTGGGCGCATGAAGGTTGAAAAAATGGGCAGCATCTTAGCTGACATTGATCCAACCCTTTCTTACGATGATTTTGACAGTGTTGATATTGTTGTCGAAGCCGTTGTTGAGAACCCGAAGGTTAAGAAAATGGTGCTTGCTGATGTTGAAAAGCATGTAAACGAAGACGCCATCATCGCCTCTAACACATCGACAATATCGATCACTTACCTTGCTGAAGAGCTGCAACGCCCGGAAAATTTCTGCGGCATGCATTTCTTTAACCCTGTGCATAAAATGCCACTGGTTGAAGTTATTCGTGGTGAAAAGACATCAGACAAAGCGATTGCTCGAACCGTTGCTTATGCTAATAAAATGGGCAAGAAAGCGATTGTTGTTAACGATTGCCCTGGCTTTTTGGTAAACCGCGTTTTATTCCCTTATTTTGCAGGCTTTATGGATTTATTGCGCGATGGTGCAGACTTTCAACAAGTCGACAAAGTTATGGAAAAATTTGGTTGGCCGATGGGTCCAGCCTATCTCATGGACGTTGTTGGTATGGACACAGGTCATCACGGTCAAGCGGTTATGGCTGACGGTTTCCCTGATCGAATGGTTGGGACTTATAAGACGGCTGGTGACGCGATGTATGAAGCTGACCGATTAGGTCAGAAGAACGGCGTAGGCTTTTACAAGTACCAAAAAGATAAGAAAGGTCGCATTCAGAAGGTGGCTGATGACGCAAGCTACGAATTACTAGCGCCAATTACGGCTGAGCGTAAAGAATTTAGCGCAGACGAAATCATCGCTCGGATGATGGTTCCGATGGGTACTGAGTTGGCTCGTTGCTTAGAAGAAGATATTGTTGGTTCCGCTGCTGAAGCTGATATGGCATTGGTTTACGGCGTAGGCTTCCCTCCATTCAGAGGTGGTCTGTTTAAGTGGATCGACACCATTGGCCTCGAAGCATTCGTTGCTATGAGTGACCAGTACAAAGACCTAGGCAAGTTGTATGACGCCACAGAAGCACAACGCGAAATGGCGGCTTCTGGCAAAAAATACTACAACTTCTAATCTATTCAGCCGATAAAAAAGTAGGTAAATATTATGAGCATTAATCCAAGAGACGCGGTCATTGTAGATTTCGCGCGTTCACCAATGGGCCGTTCTAAAAACGGTTGTTTTCGCCACACTCGTGCTGATGAATTGAGCGCTGAAGTGATCAAAGGCTTACTTGCACGTAACGAGGCACTAGACCCAGCAGAAATCGATGATTTGATTTGGGGTTGTGTTATGCAGCGTGACGAGCAAGGTGTAAACCTAGCGCGTTTTGTAGGTCTATTAGCTGGTTTGCCACACACTGTGCCAGCACAAACGGTCAACCGTTTATGTGGCTCATCTATGTCAGCTATGCATACCGCCGCCGCCAATATCATGGCCGGCATTGGTGATGTGTACTTAGTTGGTGGCGTCGAGCACATGGGGCATATCGATATGAATAAAGGTGTTGATCCAAACCCAGAGCTTGGTCTGTATGCCGCGAAAGCGTCTGGTAGCATGGGCATGACGGCTGAAATGCTAGCCATGATGCATGGTATTAAACGTCAAGATATGGACGAGTTTTCGGCTCGCTCTCATCATCTAGCAGCCAAAGCCCGCGCTGAAGGTAAGTTCGACAACGAGATCATTCCAATCATGGGGCACCGTGAGAACGGCGCGCCATTTATGGTTACTCAGGACGAAACCATTCGTGAAGATACGACGGTTGAAGGCTTGTCTAAATTACGCCCTGTATTCAATCCCAAGGGCGGCACGGTTACTGCTGGATCTTCGTCGCAGGTTACCGATGGTGCATCGGTCATGTTAATCATGTCGGCTGAGCGTGCTGAAGATCTTGGCTTGAAAGCTAAAGGCGTTATTCGTGCAACCACGTTGGCCGGTGTTGACCCGTCAATTATGGGTTATGGTCCAGTTCCTGCAACTGAGAAGGCGCTAGATAGACTGAACATGACAATGGACGACGTTGATTATGTAGAGCTAAACGAAGCTTTTGCGGCACAGGCTTTACCGGTATTGAAAGATCTAGACTTATTGGATGATATGGACAACAAGGTAAACGTGCATGGTGGTGCTATTGCGCTTGGCCATCCGTTTGGCTGTTCAGGAACACGTATCTCCGGGTCATTGCTAACGGTGATGGAGCAACGCGATATGAATGTCGGTATTTCAACCATGTGCATTGGTTTAGGGCAGGGCATCACTACCGTGATCGAGCGCGTTAACTAGTAAGCGTTGGCAACTCAAAAAGAGCCCTAGCAAGCGATTGTTTGCTGGGGCTTTTTATTGTCACCGTATTTAGTGGTAGTGACAATTTGTGCTACAACGACATGTCAATAAACCCCAGTTATAATAGCTAATATGCAAGACGTAATAATTAATAGAGAGCCAGTAGAGCTCTACAAAATCCTCAAATTTGAGGGTCTAGTTGCTAGCGGTGGCGAAGCAAAGATGGCCGTTGCTGAGGGTTTGGTTAGCGTCAATGGCGAAATAGAGATGCGCAAGCGTTGCAAATTAAAGGCGGGCGACATAATTGAATTTAATGGTGAGTCTTTTCGCCTGATTGTCGATCATCAAACAGAGTGAAATTTGACTGCTACGATGTCTGACAAAAAAAGCTTAACAAGTAATCCTATCAAAACAGATGCTACAGAAGTAAAGAGCAGTCGCAAAGCAAAGAAGGATTCCAATATCTACATGCTCAATGCTGTCTGGTTTAAGCCCGATGGTGGCGAACAACTCTACCGAGAGTATATGAAGGTGGTCGCGCCTTTAATTCGCCGCGTTAGTGGTCGCAAATTGAAGAGTTTTGTTACCGACCGAGAAGTTATCGGAGAATTCGATGCCGATTTACTTTTTTTCGTCGAATACCCTGATTGGCAAGCCTATAAAGCTTACGCTAATAGTTCTGAAT
>JBLHXJ010000217.1:0-4956 GCA_047629535.1 Arenicella sp.
AAATATAAGTGCAATAATTGGATTGATCAGATTAAAAAAGCAATACGGCAGATAAGCAAAGGTGGTCACCGCGAGGGTGCCCGCCATATACACGCCACAAGCATTCCAAGGAATAAGCGGCGAGCTTAAGGTCCCTGCGTCTTCTAAGGTACGAGATAAGTTAACATTAGCCAAGCCTCTTCGTTCAAATTCGGCCTTCCACATTTGCCCTGGCAAGACAATCGACATGTACTGATCACCGGTCAACACATTAACCCCCAAGCAGCTTGCCATAGTGGAAGCAATCAATGAACCGGTTGAGCCAACCAACTTCAGCATCAGCCGCATTAACACCGCAATAAAGCCTATCCGTTCAAGAACACCGGTCATCATCATCGAGGCAATGACTAGCCAAACCATGTTAACCATCGACGCCATGCCACCTCTGGACAGCAAGTTATTAACACTTTCATTGTTGCTTTCGATATTAAAACCGTCGTATAGCACTAACCAGAAGGCTTTGACGATTGCCGATAAATCACTGCCCCTAGCAAAGCTAAGTAACGCTTCAGTTTGAAACAATACGGTGAAGACACAGGCCAGCAAAGAAACTCCCATGATGGCCAAAAATGCGGGTACTTGTTTTACCGCAAGCCAGAGCAATAACGCCACTGGAATTAAATTTATCGGCGATATAAAGAAGTTTTCATCCAGCGTTTGAATGAAGGCAGCAATACTCTCTTGGCTACCCGATTGCGCCGTGCCATTGAGACCAATAATGAAAAATAGAATTAGTGTTATAGCGAAGCTCGGCAACGATACCCAAGCCATATAACGAATATGGGCAAATAGGTCACTGCCAGCGATTGATGGCGCAAGATTAGTAGTCTCAGATAGTGGCGACATTTTGTCACCGAAGTATGCACCCGAGACAATCGCACCAGCGGTAATTTCGGGTGACAATGAGAAACCATAAGAAACACCTACTAAGGCAACGCCAATAGTTGCGGCGGTAGTCCAAGAACTGCCAATACAAATAGCTACAAGAGCACAAATTAGACATGCTAAAACGTAGAAATACGTGGGCGACAGAATGTTCAGGCCGTAATACAGCAAACTAGGCACTGCACCAGATAGCATCAGGCTACCAATCAGCGCTCCGATTGACAAAAATATTAGAATCGGCCCAGTGGTTTTTGCCGATGATGCGATAATACTTTGCTCTATTTGCTGCCATGTAAGACCATTCTTAAGACCAAAAAGCGCGGCCACAAAACCGATCACCATCATCGCAACTTGAGTTGCTCCAGCTAAGGCATCGCTGCCAAAAATAGTAATTACCCCGCCCATCAGGCCCAATAGAACAATTGCGACGAGTAAAGCGTCGATCGGACCTAATGGTTTGATAGTGTCCGTATTAATGAGTGCGGCGCCCTACAAGTTCTTGTTGGTAGATCATATTGAGCTACATATCCTTAATAATTTCGCGCGCGGCATTGTGACCCGGCGCTCCGGTAACACCGCCACCAGGATGTGTTCCCGCACCGCACATATATAAGCCCTTTATTGGTGAGCGATAGTTTCCGTGTCCTAGCATGGGTCGGGTGCTGAACATTTGATCCAGGCTCATATTACCGTGCATTATATCGCCTTTGGTCAATCCAAAGGTTCGCTCTAAATCCAGAGGACTCATGATTTGTCGACCTACAACCGATTTGGCAAAACCAGGAGCAACTTTTTCTACTTGCTCGATAATCAAATCGGCAACCGCATCACGATGAGTATCCCAGTCTAAATCAGGGTCAAATTGCTGACAAAACAAACTGGCAACATGCTGACCTTCGGGCGCCAGAGTGTTGTCCAAGGTTGAAGGGATCAACATTTCTACAATAGGCGCCTTAGACCAGCCAATTTGTCGAGCATCTCGATAGGCTTGATCGATGTAGTCGCAGGTGGCGCCAATAACAATCCCGCCGGTGAGGTGATCCTCGCTCGCTCGAGCTTGTGCTTGCATACAGCTAAATTTCGGTAGCTGATCAAGCGCGACGTTCATTCGGAAAGTTCCTGAGCCATTTTTGTAATGCTTCATTCTGCGGGCGAAGTCTTGTGGCAATTCGGCGGCATCAACTAACTCGTTGTACAGTAAGCTCGGGTTCAAGTTGGAGGCGATTACGTTGGCCTCTATGCGTTCGCCACTGTGCAGTTCGACGCCATAGGCTTTGCCGTCTTTTACCAGCACCTTAGCCACCGCCGCATCGGTCTGAATATCAACACCTTTAGCAACAGCCGATTTAGCCATGGCTTGTGTTATTGACCCCATCCCGCCAATCGCATGGCCCCACACGCCCTTTTCACCGTTTACTTCACCAAAGGCATGATGCATAAGCACATAGGCTGAACCGGGGGTTTTAGTATCGGCATAATTACCAACAATACCGTCAAACGCAAACGCGCCTTTGACGTATTTATTCTGAAAATACAAATCAAGAAAGTCCGACACGCTCTTGGTAAAGATATCGACTACGATGCGCTCGTCTTCAATCGACAGCTTACGCAGCCGATTAGCAAATTTGGCGGCTTTGAAAAGATCCATTATGCCGCCGCCCACATTGGGAGGCGTTTCTAATAAAAAGTCACGGATAATCTCAGCGACCATACCCGTATCTCTGAAGTAGCGGTCTAGGGCGTCAGCATCTTCACTGGAAAAACGCGCTATCTCTTGTTTAAGCTTGTCTGAGCCAACCACAAAGGCCAAGAAGTCGTCGCCTTCAGTAGGCCAAAAATTATTTACCTTGCGATGTACGATCTCTAAGCCATTGGCGTGTAACTCAAGGTCTTTGATGATTTTGGGGTTTAGTAGACTAACCGTGTACGCCGCAACTGAATTGCGAAAGCCTGGATGAAATTCCTCGGTGACCGCGGCACCGCCAACAACCGCTCTACGTTCGAGCACTTTTACCGTTTTACCGGCCATAGCCAAGTAGTTAGCGCAAACCAAACCGTTATGCCCGCCGCCAATGATGATCACATCCAACATCTAGAACTCTTCCGAATTATGTAAATTGATTGTTGACGAGTATTCAACAGTCATTCGATACTGTCAACATGATCCCCATACCCCGACAGCGAGTAAAATGAGCGTCACTTCTAAACAAAAAATAGCAAATGCCGTTGCTGCGCAAGCAGCGGGCCACTCGCTGGATAGGATTTTCTATAAAGACCAAGATATCTACCAAGCCGAGCTTGATCATCTTTTTCTCAAACACTGGATTTTCGCAGGCCATACATCTCAAATCCCCAAGATTGGAAGTTACATAACGCTTAACTTCGACAGCGAATCGATTATCGTGGTGCGCAGCAATGAACAGCAGATTAAGGCTCATATAAACATCTGTCGACATCGAGGTTCACGACTCTGTGTTGAAGATAGTGGCACAAACAAGCACTTCACCTGCCCGTATCATGCATGGAGTTATAGCTTGAATGGTGAGTTAGTCTCCGCTCGCAACATGCCTGACGATTTCGAGCGATCTGACAATGCTCTGCACTCGGTTAAGCTCGAGCTGATAGGTGGGCTGATTTTCATCAGTCTATCGGCAAACCCGCCTAGCTTAAGCGCTCTGCGAGATGACCTTGGCGAGCTGTTATCGCATATGGGAGTTGATAGAATGACCCTCGCTGAACAAAAGCGGTATGTCATCCCAGCTAATTGGAAGCTAGCATTGGAAAACTATCAAGAGTGTTACCACTGTGCGCCATCGCACCAAGAATTTGCAAAAATTCATGCGATGGCAAAAACACCAGAGGTTTACACTGCACTTAAATCAGACTACTGGGCGAAACACCCTGACAACCTAAAATTTCAACAGTTTAATCGCTATTTCGGTTTCGCGGAAGTTGGCCAAGAAGGCTATCAGTATGATCGCAACCCATTACTAGCAGACACGCTTAGTGGCAGTAAAAACGGCCATGCGTTAGCGCCACTTATGGGTGACTTAAACTGTTTCGATGGCGGCTCATCAGAACTTATGATTGGCCCGGTAAGCTTCTTTCTGATCTATGACGACCATATGCTTGGCTATCGTTTCTTACCGTTATCAAAAGACGAATCGGTGTGCGAGGTATTCTGGTTTGTCGATGAAAACGCAGAAAACGGTCGAGACTATGATTTAGACAACCTTACTTGGTTATGGGACGTCACCACACAAGCCGATAAAACGATCATTCAAAACAATCAAAAAGGGGTCGACTCACGATTTTATCAAGCCGGTCGATTGTCTGAAATGGAGACCTTTCAGCAGAGTTTTCTCGATTGGTACCTAGAGATGCTATCAAATACCGTTAAGGGCTCCACCTGAGCCTAAAAATTGCGGCCAAGCGATTCGGTTGACAGCAAAGTTCTGCGCTATTATCTAATAATCTAAATTATCTCTAACCACGGTAATCACCCATGAGTCTAATACTCACCCTTAACGCTGGCAGCTCTTCTATTAAGTATTCAGTTTACCGACAAGATCATGATGAGCCGAACGAGCTGATCGTTGGCCAAGTTGAAAATCTAGGCCCAGCCGCTCGACTGTCGATGATCACATCGAATGATAATAGTGATGATGACCTTAGCATTGAAATTGGAGCGGCAGACCATGCCCTTGCGATAAAAGCAATTTTGAAAACGCTGCAACCGTATTTGCAAGATGAAAAGGTTTGCGGTGTTGGTCATCGAGTAGTACATGGCGGGGTTGAATTTGACCAACCAGTGCTACTGAGCGAGGGTATTATTGAACGCTTAACGGCTTTAACGCCCTTAGCGCCCTTACATCAGCCGCATAATCTGGCCTGTGTTAATGCGTCTATTGCAACGTTTCCAGAGGCCATACAAGTTGCCTGCTTTGACACTGGCTTCCACCGTGGACAACCTTGGGTCAACGATACATTTGCTATTCCCAAGCGCTTCTACCAACAAGGTGTTCGACGGTA
>JBLHXJ010000218.1:0-4926 GCA_047629535.1 Arenicella sp.
GTCTACGTTCAATCTTGCATCACAAGAAGACGGTTCACTACACCACGGCAACTCGCGCTAAGCCGGACGCTGAACATTCTAAGCAAGAATGTGATGCCGCGTTTATGGCGATGCCACGCAGCGCAATCGAATTAGTCGCACAAGCTACGCGCTATAGCGACCAAGAAGGCCTAGATGTGTTGAACCACGAGAATGTTCAACTGTATCTAGAGTCAGTAATTATGGAACCTTCATATAAGGTAGGGATGTTTTTCGATTCGCCGTGGTGGCTGGACGGAACGGCAACCTACCCCGCAAAGTTAAGCAGTTATTTTCTTACGCCTGAAGGAATCAGGTCTCTACCTAGGGATGCCTTCCCTGAAGAATATCTAAACAAGATTGTGGTCGCTCGCAAACCACCCATCATCAACACAAGCTATTCAAATAAAGCAGAGTTCCTAGAACAGGTAGAGCAATGCCTCGAAGAGCGTTTGAGTATCAAGCAACAGAACTCCTTACTCAGCGTCGCAGAGCTCGATACAATTGGACCAAGCATTACCGATATGCCTATTCGTCAGGTAGTGTACTTTGGCGACAATGCGTTGAAGAAAAAGGGTAAAAAAATCTACGGCATCTTAGCGAGCTATGACGATATTCAATACACCACCTTTTGGAAAGCATTGGAACTAGGGCCGAAGGCCGAACGAAAAGTTCCTGAATCGAGAGATACACAACCGCTCAACGGCCCTAAAAAAGCCACGCCAGTTATGGAAAAAATGCTACGCAAACAATTGGCAGCGCTGCATTTTGGCCCGCAATCGCAATACAGTGATGTACCCAAACCGTTGGAAACTCGTTACATGGATTGGTCGTTGCCGCCGTTTAATGCCGGTTACCACGCGTACAAATCGCATTATGATATTGGTGATGTACAGCAGAACATCCGTAAACCGTCGCAGCTAATAAAAGGCCAAGATGCCGAAATTTATATCGTTGGCGAGACCTACTCAAATGATCAAGCTTGGGTCGAAGGGGCGTTTTGCACAGCGGAGTCGGTGCTCAATGACTTTTTTGCTATAGAGCCGATTATTGATGAAAAACATTACCCATTTATTTGCCCAACAAACGATTGATATCAAGTAGGAATCGACAATAAAGTTTAGAATTACAGAACTATGTCGAAATAAGGCCTAGGGAACCATCGAGATGGTTCCCGAGTTCTCTTGGTGCTATGTCAATCCACTGACTTGATATGATTAGCGCCTGACAAACAATCGGAACTAGATTCAAACGAGTAAAAAGCGTTGTCGCTAGCCCCTAGTTTGCTAGCCACTTAGCTATCCTCAATGGGTATTTGATCACCTCTATGTTGCTGAAGTTTGCGATCACGGTCGATCTACAATCATCAGGTAAACTCAGCTCTGAGCACATCCAGGATCCACCAAAACTGCCCCATATACTCGCTAAAACCAATAACTCTAGAGAAAAACCATGACATTAAATGTATATCTATCCGGTGAAATTCACACAGACTGGCGCGAGCAAATCATCAAAGGTGCCGAAGACCTAGGTTTGAATTTGGAATTTACCTCGGCGGTAACAAATCACGCGGCTAGTGATTCCGCCGGCGATCTTCTTGGCAACGAAGATAATTCATTTTGGCGTGATCATAAGTCATCTAAGGTGAACGCCATTCGCACCCAAACGATGATCAAAAAATGTGACATTGCGGTGATACGTTTTGGTGACAAATATAAGCAGTGGAATGCGGCATTTGATGCTGGCTACTGCGCCGCACTGGGCAAACCCTATATTACCTTGCATGACGAGACTATTATTCATCCACTCAAAGAAGTCGATGGCGCGGCTATGGCATGGGCTGCTAAGCCGCAACAAATCGTCGAGATATTAAAATACGTATGCTCTCAATAAACGAGTCTGTTTTTTTGCTGTCTTTATTATCGACTCAGACTATGATTTGTTAAGTTCACTAACATTCAAGGCGTTCATGCATAAAATTGTAAAAACATTCGCTATCTCAATCTCGGCGCTTTTACTCTCCGTAAGCAGCCATGCCCAAACCGCTGACACAATATTAACCAATGGCAAAATCTATAGCCTAAATTGGGACGAGCCGAGTCTAATCGGCGAACCTGCTAATAATGCGCCTTATCAGCATGGTCAATGGCGGCCTGATGCCAGCGTAATCGCGATCAAGGGGCATGAAATACTCTATGTTGGCGATGATAAAAATCTGACGACATTGATTGGCGAGCACACAAAGGTTATTGATCTCAATGGCGCTACGGTAATGCCTGGGCTGGTTGACTCTCATGTTCACATCGCCGAATTTGGAGAAATTTTACAACGTGTCAATTTGAGTGATGTGGCATCTCCTGCGGCGGCGATTGAAAAACTTAAGGCATTATCTGGCGAGTTAACCACTGGCGACTGGCTGATTGGTCAAGGCTGGGACGAAGGTGCCTGGGCAAATAACTATCCAAACCGTCAAATGTTGGATAAGGCCTTTCCGGACAACCCTGTTTATCTGCGAAGCTTGCACGGTTTTGGTGTTTGGGTAAATACCCAGGCGTTGACTCTAGCGGGCATTAATGATCAGACAAAATCGCCGGTCGGTGGCGAAATTTTACGTGACAATAACGGCGTAGCTACCGGCATTTTACTCAATCGAGCAACCACCCTTATCGCCGATGCGGTGCCTAAACCAAGTGTGCAACAGTTTGCCGACTACATCCGTAGCGGCATGTTGAAGATGGCAAAAGATGGCTTTGTCTCGATTCATGAAGCTGGCGCGGAGTCGCTGCATATTGCCGCACTGCAACAGCTAAGATCCACTAAAGACTTGCCAATCCGTATGTACGCGATGCTCTCTGCTCGTGATAAAACCTTAGCAACTGAATGGCAAAAAAAGGGGCCCTATAGCGACCCAGAAGGTTTCTTAGATATCCGCTCTGCGAAAGCGTATTACGATGGTGCGCTAGGCTCACGAGGGGCTTGGCTACTACAGGACTACAGCGACAAACCAGGTCACCGAGGTGTTAGCGGTGATGGCTATGGCTTTAATGCGTCCGTGGTCGACGGCTTAATAGCCTCGGGCTTTCAGGTGGGTATTCATGCGATTGGCGATGCAGGTAATAAAGAAGTACTCGACTACTTATCAGCGGCACAAGACAAATACCCCAATAGCAAAAAACTTCGGCATCGAGTAGAGCATGCACAAGTTATCCAGAGCAGTGACTTCAAACGTTTTAAGCAACTCGCACTGATAGCGTCGATGGAGCCGCCGCACGCGGTAGAAGACAAAGCTTGGGCTGAAGATCGACTTGGTGCAGAACGAATTAAAGGCGCTTACGCGTGGAGGACATTACGCCAAGCTGATGTTCCGCTTACCTTTAACTCAGATTTACCCGGCTCCGATCATTCAATTTTTTATGCCTTGCATGCCGCAGTCACGCGGCGTGACAAACAAGCTCAACCAACTAACGGTTGGTATTCTGAGCAAGCGGTATCAATCGAAGAAGCGATAAGAGCGTATACTACTTGGGCGGCGTACTCGGCTTTTAGAGAAACCCAAACCGGCGTATTAAAACCCGGTTTGTGGGCCGACTTAACCATAGTCGATATTGACCCCTTCCAGTTAGCAACCTCATTACCAGCCAAAATTTTAGATGGTAAAGTGCTGATGACTATGGTCAATGGCGAAATCATCTATCGTCACCAAGTAGCTTCGCCGAAAAAACCTAAAGAATCATAGTGCAATGCCAGTGGTGGCTAGAAACCCTGCCTAGGTGCTCAGCTGTTTGCCTTCAAGGCGTCTATTTCCTTAGCCACATTCTCGGCTTGAGCCGAAAGATCAGAGTAGCTGCGAATGTCGCCTTTCCTTTGTGCGGCAAGCGCTTGCTCTAAAAGAGAACTATATTGCTTGTTAAGTTTTGCGAGGGGGTCTTTCTTAAAGAATGAAAACATAGTTTGTGTTGCTTAAATTATTACGTAATGGATGACTGAAATCGGATATCGTTGCTAGTGTATCAGCTCAATGTAGAGCTATCGTCGTTGCCTGACCGCGCCACTAGGGATATTGCTAAAGTAGTAGCCGCCGCCTGAAAAAAACTGACTGATTCAAGCTGCAGCGAGGTTTATTCGTCTGAATACTACCCTGCTGGCTTATTCTGATTCATAGCAATCGGGTCTCGGCAAATAATCATGTTGACCGGCGTGCGGCTATAAGCCTGCAGTTTATCGCTAATATCTCTAGCGCTCAATTTGGTAGCGTAAGTCTGCGCCACTGTCAGTACCAAGATCGGCCTTAATCGACCATGCCTCACTCAAGTTGTAACGTAAAATAAGTGACTGCGCTGCGTCCAACAAACCGTAGCCGTAGCCGACGTAGAATTTTGACGACAGCTGTTTACCCGCTACCAGACTTGGTGCGTTACTTGTCAGCTGCAGTTCTAAGCTAGTAAGTCCTAGCGATTGCTGCAACTTTTCTGTCATTTTAGTGATTTGAGAGCTACCGTCACCTCGCAGGGAGTTTGCAATGCGCAATAAGGTAAAACCATCTTGAGAGCCAAGTTTGCCAAGCGGTTTGTCAAAAACCAAAACCGATAAAATGTCTTCGTCTTGCATTGACGGCGTTGAATACAAATTTAGTCTTGGCGCACTAGCACGGCCAATAATGCTAACACCGGCGGTAATCGAGTCGACAGTTTTCTCCGCTTTCAGGTCTAAGCTTGGGTCGTCGATACTGCCACCGTCAAAGAGAAGACGACCCTTATCAATTTTTAGATCTTGCCCATAGGCTCGATAGCGACCCTCGTTAACGGTAATTTCGCCCCGGCCCCTTAATACCCCTTCAGGCTCTTGGAAAACCAGCAATTTGCCTGATAAGTTGGCCTCTAGCCCCTGTGCTCGAATACTGGTCTTAGT
>JBLHXJ010000219.1:0-4878 GCA_047629535.1 Arenicella sp.
CCGCGGCAATCACGTTACGTGGATTGCTGGTATTGGTGCAACTGGTGATAGCGGCGATAATTACCGCGCCATCGGGCATTTTTCCTGTCTCGTTTTCGACCATGCCGCTGATGCCCGCTTGTGCTAGCTCTGAGGTGGACACTCGACGATGAGGGCTTGACGGTCCTGCAATATTACGGCCAACACTAGAGAGATCAAAGTTTAATACTCGCTCGTATTCAGCGCTTTCTAAGCTATCGGCCCACAGGCCAGTATGTTTTGCATAGGTTTCAACCAAGCGAACCTGCTCATCCTCTCGACCTGTCAACTTTAAATAATCAATGGTGTTTTGGTCGATGTAGAACATCGACGCTGTAGCGCCGAATTCGGGAGTCATATTGGAGATAGTGGCTCGATCACCCAAGGTTAAATCAGCCGCTCCTTCGCCATAAAATTCTAAGTATGACGAGACTACACGCTGTTTGCGCAAGAACTCGGTGATAGCTAAAACAATATCAGTAGCGGTAATGCCAGGCTGGCGTCGGCCTTTCAGTTCAACACCAATGATGTCGGGTAAACGCATGTATGACGGACGGCCCAACATTACTGTTTCAGCTTCTAGGCCACCAACACCAAGCGCTATCACCCCAAGGGAATTGACATGCGGTGTATGCGAGTCAGTACCCACCAAAGTGTCTGGAAATGCCACGCCCTCTCGCGCATGAATTACTGGCGACATCTTCTCAAGGTTAATTTGATGCATGATGCCGTTACCTGGCTGAATCACATCAACGTTCTTAAAGGCTTTTTTACACCAATTAATAAAATGGAAGCGATCATCATTGCGGCGATCTTCTATTTGACGATTTTTCTCAAACGCATCTGCCTCAAAACCCGCATGCTCTACCGCCAAAGAATGATCAACAATTAACTGCGTTGGTACCACCGGGTTTACTTGTGACGGGTCGCCACCCTTTTCGGCAATCGCGTCACGCAAACCGGAAAGGTCAACCAGTGCGGTTTGACCTAAGATATCGTGGCACACAACCCGTGCTGGATACCACGGGAAATCGAGATCCCGCTTTCGCTGAATAATTTGCTGCAACGACGCCGCCAAAGATTCGGGATCACATCGACGCAACAAGTTTTCGGCCAGAACTCGAGAGGTATAAGGCAGCTTGTCATATGCCCCTGGCGAAATCGCCTCAACCGCTGCGCGAGTATCAAAAAAATCCAGTTTAGTTCCAGGAAGTGGCTTGCGGAATTCGGTATTCATGGTCTATCCCTAAGGGTTTGAGAAGTCTTAATGAGTTAATGCTAAAGCCTGCAGGCTGTATATAACACCCAAGTGATGTAACAAAAGAAGTGATTCGAAGCGCATATTGTTTACAATCTAAAACTTTTCAAGTTCAATATCACTTTTAAAGCATTTAATAGCCACTTATTGTTAACAATAGAATATCACAATTAGATCGCAATGACGTTCCAAAGAAGCCCTTGTCGGCGACTAAGCTTGGTAATTGCTTTGGTTTTAGTAATTAAAAGTTCTAAGCCCATAAGATATTCTTCTAAGTAACGTTCACACCATATTCACATAACCACGAAGAATAACAGACATAAGATTTTACCATTGGAAAAACACCAAAAAAGGGTCCATATTCCTTTCATCGGAGCGGCATACCCGCTCCGCAACTGACCAAAGACTAATTTAATTTTAACTATTTACAGGTGCTATTATGGAAATCATGACCATTGTCACTCTCGTACTACTTGGATTAGTTGCTTTTAACGAGCTAACTGACCACTAAGTACAAGATTACAAAACGCGTGAAAGTTCGATCTATTTACTTTCAATTATGAAAGATGGTCGCACGCACTAGCCTCACTCCTTCGCTAGATACAACTACCCTTAAAGCCTTGTTGCTTACACACAGTGTTGGCATACAAGGCTTTTTTTTGCCTAAGATCTAGCGCCAATTAAGACCTCTTAAGTCAGTCATAAGCAAGGCTATTTTTTATCCTGAGAACTTGAGTCGCCTAGTTAAGGTACGTCGAGTCTCAAAGTAATATAGAGTCTTTAACCAATAAAAAGCCGTTAACTAAACATAGTTTCGTGACGCTATATCGACCATCTGCTGATGCACGCCTCTAGGTGCCGCGACAATATTACCGCTAGCGAGATAAGCTTCTCGCCCTTGAAAGTCAGAGACATGCCCGCCCGCCTCCGTCACCAGCAAGGCACCACCGGCAATATCCCAAATCTTTAAATTAGCCTCCCAATAGCCGTCATAACGACCGGCGGCGACATAGGCTAGATCGAGTGCGGCTGAGCCCAATCGACGTATACCACTAGTGTGTTGCTGTAGTAAATCGACCATTGTATTGGTGAATTTATCGACGTTGTCGAGATTGTCGCCGCTAAACGGCACGCCGGTAGCAAATAGCCCACCTCTGACAGAGCTTAGCGAACTGACCTTAATCGCTGAGCCGTTTAAGCTAGCACCCTCTCCTTTTGAGGCGCAAAACATTTCATTCTTAACCGGGTCGTAAACCACCGCGTGTTCGAGTTTCTGGTTGACTAAGACTCCAATTGAAACAGCATAATGCGGAATTCCCCGTAAAAAATTAGTGGTGCCATCCAATGGATCAACGACCCATTGGATGTCAGCATTAGCACCTACTTTTCCATATTCTTCACCAACGATTTGGTGCTCGGGAAACACATCAAGAATCGCCCTAGAGATGGCCATTTCTGAGTTCCGATCAATTTCTGAAACGTAGTCGTGCAGTGTTTTTTGCTCAACATTGAGGCTACTTAAATTCTGCGCGCCATGATTAATAACATCTCCACCTAATCGAGCGGCCTGTTTCGCGACTTCTAATAATGAGTGCATATACTAAATTATTGCATAGCTCTGCTAGACGTGCAGAGCGTGGTTAAGGTTAGGTCTGAGGAAGCAAAACGCAGCATTATTAGTAACCCGCTGCGTGGCCATCTTTTCTTGATTCGGTTGCCCCCCAATAGACACCATTATCGGCGCGCTGAATCGCTTGGTAACCACCGTAAGGCCCGTTGGCGAATTGAATTTTATGACCTAAGCGCATCAACTGACGAATAGTGCTGTAAGAAAAGCCTGTCTCCAGATTCAAAATACCACCATCGGCCATAGTCTCGCCTGTAGGTTGAGACGAGCCAGTGTGATAGATACGAGGAGCGTCGCCAGCGGCTTGCACGTCCATACCGAAGTCAATCATGTTGATAACAATTTGAGCATGACCTTGAGGTTGCATGGCGCCGCCCATTAAGCCAAAACTCATCCATGGCTTATCGTTCTTAGTTATAAACGCCGGAATAATAGTTTGAAAAGGACGTTTACCACCTTCAAATACATTAAAGTGCCCTTCTTCTAAACTAAACAGTTCGCCCCTATCTTGCAGGATTAAACCTAAGCCTGGAGGGGCCATACCAGAGCCCATACCACGATAGTTGCTTTGAATTAATGACACCATATTACCTTCCGAGTCGGCGGTGGTCAGATAAATAGTATCGCCCTTTTCAAGCTTAACGTCGCCTGGTGCAAACTCTTTACCCGCTTTGGCAGTATCAACAAGCTTAGCTCGTTTTTTAGCATATTTTTTCGAAATAAGTTCGGCCACTGGCAGCTTATTAAATTCAGAATCAGCGTAAAACTTGGCTCGGTCTTCAAACGCTATTTTCTTAGCTTCGGTAAACAAATGGACGTATTGCGCAGAGTCTAACTGCATCGAGCCAACGTCAAATTGCTCAACAATATTCAAAATTTGCAGGGCGGCGATACCTTGACTATTAGGTGGCAACTCCCAGACATCATAGCCTCGATAATTAGTGCTTACCGGCGCGACCCACTTGCCGCTATGACTAGCGAGGTCGTCATAACTCAGAAAACCGTCATTAGCTTGGATGAAGTTAGCAATAGTTTTTGCCGTTTCACCTTTGTAGAACTCATCGCGCCCGCCTTTGGCGATGGCTTTCAAGGTATTTGCGAGGTTTTGATTGCGCCAAATCTCACCGTGCGCCGGCGCCTTACCATTAATCGTAAACTGACCTTTAAAACCAGGCCATTTGCTCAATATAGGCACTGATAGGTTCCAGTAATAAGCAATCAGCTGTGACACAGGAAAGCCCTGCTCTGCGTAATTGATGGCCGGCGCAAGATTATCCGCCATCGGCAACTTACCGAACTTATCATGCAACATAAACCAACCATCGACCGCCCCTGGTACTGATACCGGCAACGGCCCATGAGATGGAATTTTGCTATGACCGTTTTCGATAAACCACTCACGGGTGAGGGCTTTTGGCGAACGACCAGAGGCATTCAAACCATGCAATTTTTTTGTCTTAGCATCCCAGACGATGGCATATAGATCACCACCAATGCCATTCCCCGTTGGCTCGACCAAACCGAGAACCGCATTGGCCGCAATCGCCGCATCAATGGCGTTACCGCCCTTTTGCATAATGTCTAGAGCGACTTGCGTCGCGAGGGGTTGCGAGGTTGCCGCCATCGCTTGAGTCGCCAGTACCGGCGACCTCAAGGCAAAGGTTTCGCCAGTGACTCTATCAGCCGCCATTACGGGGCTTGTTATCAACAAGCTAAAACAAATCAACAGTAGTTTTTTAGTCATTATTGGTTCTCAAATCTAGGGTTGTTGTGGTTAGTCGATGAGCCGCCAACGGCGATGATTGTAGCAAGGGAGCAATTACTAAACTGCGCTTATGCTGAGAAGCCCGGCTAAGACCGCTTTTTTGCGGACTGATAGTGCCGGTATTGATAGTGCCGGTATTGATAGTGCCGGTATTGATAGTGCCGGTATTGATAGTGCCGGTATTGATAGTGCCGAGTTTCATAGCAACAC
>JBLHXJ010000220.1:0-4862 GCA_047629535.1 Arenicella sp.
TCCTTTTGAAGTTACCTCCAGTTATTGCCTGTGTCGGGTTGGACTAACGCAGCAATAGGTGGAGGCTTTGCGCAGGGGTTAGTTGCGCCTATGTAAGGTAACACAATCAAAGTAGGAAGCGGAAGATTGTAGCGAACGAAAGCCTCAATTAAATTATTGTCGATTCAGCTTGTCTAAATTAGACCCCTTGCCATTGATTAGCTTAATTTTTTATCATAGAAAATCGGATTTGGGCTGATTAGCCTGCTAGATGTTACGCGTTTTAGCTCATTTTTTTAAGCATACTCATGGGTGCAATCTTCATAATGCGGCAGACAATTTCCCACGGCCAACCTGGCACATAATAACTGCTACCTTCTTTGTCGATGGCTTTTAGTATTGCTTTACAACCTGTCTCTGTGTCTACGATAAATGGAACAGTTTTAACTTTTTCGTTGATTTCACTTCTAATAAAGCCGGGATGTATAGTGGTGGCTTTAATCGGAGTACCAAGTAAGTCGATACGAATACCTTCAGTTAGGTTGGATAATGCCGCTTTACTAGCCGCATACACCGTCATTGCACGGCGAAAACCTCGTACCGCACTGACCGACGAGATAGTGACTAGATGGCCATGGTTCTGAGCCCTAAACAATTCCAAGGCCGCTTCACATTGTGCGATTGCCGATACAAAATTAGTAATAGCCGTTTGCTTATTAGCATGAAAATAGCCTGTACCTAAGGATGCACCTTTACCCATACCAGCATTTACGATTACACGGTCTAAGTGGCCAAGGTCCTCGGAGAAAGCCTTAAACACTTCAAATACTTGCTCATGATCGTTAACATCTAACGAACGAATAAATACTTTGACTTCTGGGTTTGTCTTGGCGATCTCTTCGCGTAGTGCTTCGAGTCGCTCTACGCGTCGAGCACATAGCGCTAGGTCCTTACCTTGTGCCGCGTACATTTTGGCCATCGTGTAACCAAGGCCAGAACTAGCACCGGTTATAAGTATGTTTTTTCTACTCATGTTTCCCTTCTGTTAGGTATAGGTAATGAAGTGCTTATGTTCGACGCCTTCAAAATGGGTATGCTCGTTTAAAGAGGCGACAAATAAACGTGAACCGGTAGCCACTACTTTACTAACACCACAGTTTAAGAGCGTCCAATTCATTTGCATGATCTTCTCTTCAGACACACCTAGTAAATGCTGTGTGACTAACGAGATGGGTCCGCCAGAAGTGAACACCGCGATGCTTTTTTTGTCGGCGTTGCTAGCCAATGTAGTTTTTAAGGCTTGATGCACACGCCTTGTAAAAGATGTCCAAGACTCGACATAGTCATGATCATTTTCACCTGCAATCCAACGATCAATCGCGCCATTAAAATCGGCTTCAAAAGCTTTCTTAGGGTCAGCTTGCTGGCCAATGTACTCCATCATACTTTTAGAAGTTACGAACTCGGGTCGGTATTGACGCAAAATATCTTGATGATCATACTCATTCCAACCCTCGTCGAAGGTTGGCTGAGCTTGTTCGAACACTTGTTCAAAGCCATTCAAGCAATTGCTGGCGGTCTGCCGATGACGCAGCATAGTACCCAAACACACGGCATCAAACTTGGGTAGGCGCTGTGCTAAAACTTGACCCAAATGCGTTGCTTGCTGCTGACCGAGGTCAGACAGCTTATCGTAATTTTCTTGACCAAACGACGCTTGCCCATGTCGAATTAAATAAACTGTTGCCATAGAATTAGTCTGCTTTGTTAATTGCTTTACGGCATCGATGCATCAAATAATGCACAAACACCCATAGTATTTTAAACGCGGGATTGCGAGTCTGCTTATGGTGATAGCGATAGTAGATTTGTTGCACAATACCGGCCAGACGAAACAGTCCATAAACTTCGTAGAAGGTGAAATCTTTCACCTCGCTATCAGTTTTTTGAAGATAGTAATCGATCACTTCTTGGCGACTCAGCATACCCTCTAAATGAGTTGGTTGACGGCGAGTTTTTTGCGCAAAGAAGTCATCGCCCGCTTCGACCCAATAGGCTAATGTATTGCCTAGGTCCATCAACGGGTCGCCTAAGGTGGCTAATTCCCAATCTAAGACGCCGATAATTTTGGTCGGCTGAGCAGCGTCTAATACTAGGTTATCTAAACGGAAGTCATTATGCGTTAAGCAGATGGTTTCAGTTTCGGGCATATTATCAGCTAACCATTGAATAACCCCTTTGCCGCTTGGTACATTCCAGGTTTTTGCTTTGTTATAGCGATGCGTCCAACCACGGATTTGTCGCTCTATATAGCCCTCGCCTTTGCCGATCTGATCAAGGCCTGCGGCTTTATAATCAACTTGATGCAACTCGATCATGCTATCTAAAGCATTAAAGCAAAGCTCGCGACATTGCTGTTCACTCAGGTCTAAACCACGCGGCATATTTGTGCGCGGGATTAAACCATTTAGTTTTTCCATGACGTAGAATTGAGCACCAACAATAGACTCATCATCACTATGCAGCAACACCTCTGGTACATATGGGTACACCGGCTTTAACGCCGCTTGCAGTCTATACTCTCGCCCCATGTCATGAGCACCCTGAGCCTTGGTGCCATCGGGCGCTCGACGTAGCACTAGTGCTTTTTCAGGGTAACTTAAACAGTAAGTCCAGTTTGAGGCGCCACCCGAGAATTGAGTTACTTCAGGAGTGCCACTGATGCCTGGTAATTGGTCGATTAACCAAGGATTTAAAAGGGCTAGATCAAGTTCTTCGCCACGTCGTACCTTGTCTCCTGCATCCATCATGTTATTTGAATTAGGCATTTTTCTTAACAAATTTTGCCATTCTCTTTTTGACAATATTGAGATACATTTCCATCGGCAAAAACCGTTTAAGACGATGAGCATTACGACCATCTTTATCTGTGATAATAATAAATTTCTTTTTCGCAACCGCCTCGAACACCTTAGCGGCAACATCATCAGCACTGATGCCTGACTTCTTAATTAGCTTGGTAACCAGCGCTTGCATTTTATCGTCGCTGCTTCGCAATGATTGATTTAGGTTTGAATCAAAGAAAGTCGGACAAACAACAGCAACATGAATATTTTGCGCCGATAATTCCAAATACATGGTCTCGGATAGACTAACCATAGCCGCCTTAGTGACGCAGTAACTGGCCATGCCCGGCGCCGAGGTGAGGCCAGCTTGCGATGCAATATTAATAATGGTCTTGTCAGCCGCCTGACTATTTTGCAGTAACGGCAAGCAGGCTTTGGTCATACGAACCTGGCCGAGCAAGTTGATATCTAACACCCAGCGCCATTGTTCCATGGTTTCGTCTTCAATGTTGCCCGCACTAGCAACACCGGCATTATTGATTAACATATCTATCGACCGCCAACGCTCAGCAACCGTCATCACTAGTTTATCAACGTCCCACTGCTGGGTGATATCACACTTTAAGAAAAACGCTTCACCGCCAAGACTCTGGATTTTTTCAGCTACCGCATTACCGGCTTCTTCATTGACGTCGGCGATACAAATTTCAGCACCTTCGCAAGCGTATTTTTTTGCTAACGCTTCGCCAAGGCCAGAGCCAGCTCCCGTGATTAGAATTTTTCTCATTATTGTCTCGTAATTGCCTCTTAAGCTACTCTTCGCCTCGCCTAAGATTTGCGAGACATATATTTTTTTATCTCCAAGCGAGTAACCATAGCCATATGCACCTCGTCTGGTCCATCGGCTAAGCGTAACGCTCTTGCTCCAGCGGCGAAATGCGCGAGTGGGAAATCACCGCTCATACCGGCACCGCCATGCATCTGTACCGACATATCGACAACTTCTTCAGCCATACTGGGCACCGCTACTTTAATCGCAGCGATTTCAGTCATAGCATTTTTCACGCCTACAGCATCAATCTTCCAGGCCGCATGCAAGGTCATCAAGCGAGCCTGATGAATCGCAATACGGGCTTTAGCTATACGCTCGCCGTTGCCACCAAGCTTTAAAATTGGCTTACCAAACGCCTCACGCTCTAAGCCTCGCTCGATTGCTAACTCTAACGCTTTTTCGGCCATACCGATAGTTCGCATGCAATGATGTATGCGTCCTGGGCCGAGTCGACCTTGAGCGATCGCAAAACCCTTGCCCATGCCCATGATCAAATTTTCTTTTGGCACTCGCACGTCATTAAGGTGCATTTCACCATGGCCATATGGCGCATCGTAATCACCATAGGCAGTCAGCATTCGTTTGATCTCAAGGCCAGGACTATCAAGCGGCACAATAACCATTGCATGCTGACTATGGCGGTCATTTTCTGGATTTGAAAGGCCCATGAAAATCGTAAACTTTGCATTTGGATGGCCTAGCCCAGTACTCCACCACTTCTTGCCGTTTACCACCACGTGGTCACCGTCTAAACGAATAGACGCCTCCATATTGGTCGCATCCGATGACGCTACCTCAGGCTCAGTCATACCAAACACCGAACGAATTTCGCCATTTAATAGAGGCGTAAGCCATTCATCCTTTTGCTGTTCGCTACCGAAATGATAGAGCACTTCCATATTGCCGGTATCGGGTGCATTGCAATTGAATATCTCTGGAGTAAATAGCATGCGACCCATTTGCTCGGCAAGCGGCGCATATTCAAGTGTCGTCAAGCCTTTACCAAGCTCTGTATCAGGTAAGAATAGGTTCCACAAGCCCTGCTCTTTTGCCATGCCTTTAAATTTTTCAATCAACGGGTGCAGCTGCCAGTTCTGCCAGTCACCGGTCGGATTCAACTCATGCAATTCACGATAGATTTGGCGTTCTACTGGTTCGACGTTATCGCGGATAAAGGCTTTAACGCGTGAGATATAGTCCTGAGT
>JBLHXJ010000221.1:0-4857 GCA_047629535.1 Arenicella sp.
AGGTTCCTATTGTCGAACGCAAACAGCGAAACCTAAGGTTGCGCAATGCCGCTGTACCCATTCAGCAAGCTTTACGAGAATCGAAAGTAGGCAGTGCCGCTTGGGTGTTGCCTGAAAAACCGGCTAAACGAGATGGTTATACGATGTGCCGTGCCGAGGACTATCTAGCCGTACTGATTCCCAGTGATCAGGTGAGATCGGGGTATTGGCAGAAAGTTTCGTTTGTGTGTCTAGATGGTGAATATTTGGTCGGCGAAGCGGTCTAAAGACGAACTTTTGAGAGACTTAAGCGGTTTTTCAGAATCACCCTAATTATAGGCCCTCAGCGTTAGTATTTAACACGGCTAAACGGTAGACTATGCGCCCCGATGAGGCCGGTCGTTTTGCGCGCCTCTGGTAAACCGAATTATTAACTTATTTAAAATTTTTGGAGTCTTAAAATGGCTATTGAACGCACTCTTTCAATCATCAAACCTGACGCTGTTGCAAAAAATGTAATTGGCGAAATCTATTCACGCTTCGAAAAAGCCGGTCTACAAGTGGTAGCGTCTCGTATGATGCACTTGAGCGACGAGCAAGCTGGCGAATTTTACGCGGTTCACAAAGAACGCCCGTTCTATGCTGATTTGGTGTCTTTCATGACGTCTGGTCCAGTTCAGGTTACTGCTCTTGAAGGCGAAAACGCAATTGCGGCTCATCGTGATGTAATGGGTGCAACAAACCCAGCTGACGCAGCACCTGGAACTATCCGTGCTGATTTTGCTAGTAGTATTGACGAAAACGCATGCCACGGTTCAGATGCCCCTGAAACAGCCGCTCAAGAAATCGAATTTTTCTTCGGTTCAGACGGCGTTTGTGCACGCACTCGTTAGGAACTAATCGTTAGGAACTAATCGTTAGGAACTAATTGCTTGTTGCCAGTAATATGCCAACAAGCAAACCTGCGGATAAGAAACCAAGCGAATTAGCCAACACTCACTTTATAAATTACGATCATGAATGACTTAACGCAGCAACCTACAAATTTAATGGGTCTAGACCGCGAAGCTATGGAGGCGTACTTCGCCTCTATTGGTGAGAAGTCGTTTCGTGCCTCGCAGGTAATGAAGTGGATCCATCAAGTTGGCGTCAGTGACTTTTCTGAGATGACTAACATCAGTAAAGCATTACGCGCCTCCTTGAGTGAAACAGCCGTAATTTCTCTGCCCGAGATTATCTCCGACCAGTTGTCTGAAGACGGTACCCGTAAGTGGCTGTTAAAAGTGCCTGGTAAAAGTGCTATTGAAATGGTCTTCATTCCTGAAGATAAGCGCGGTACATTATGCGTATCATCTCAAGTAGGCTGCACGCTGAGTTGCTCATTCTGCGCAACCGGTAAACAAGGATATAATCGTGACCTAACCACGGCGGAAATTATTGGTCAGGTTTGGTTGGCAAAGCATATGCTCGCCAAACAGTATGAAACCGACGATAGAATTGTCAGTAATGTAGTAATGATGGGCATGGGCGAACCGTTGATGAATTTCGACAGTGTTGTCTCAGCCATGAAGATCATGCAAGACGATTTTTGTTTTGGCTTGTCGAAACGTCGAATTACCCTAAGCACAGCTGGTGTTGTACCGAAAATTGACCAGTTGAAAGAAGCTTGTCCGGTGAGTTTGGCGGTGTCGTTACACGCGCCTAACGATGAACTTCGAAACGTTCTCGTGCCACTCAATAAGAAATATCCAATTAAAACTCTGCTAGAGGCCTGTAATCGCTATGTTGCTGATTCGGCGCGCTCGCGCATTACCTTTGAATATGTAATGCTTGAAGGCGTTAATGATGAGCTTGAGCATGCCCATCAACTAGCTGCTTTGATGAAGACAGTGCCAAGCAAGGTTAATTTAATTCCCTTTAATAGCTTTGAAGGCATTGATTATCAACGCTCATCGAATTCGAGAATTAATCGTTTTCGAGATATTCTACACAATGCTGGCACCATCGTTACAATACGCAAAACGCGTGGTGATGATATTGAGGCTGCATGTGGCCAATTGGCTGGTGATGTGATGGACCGCACCCGTCGTGCGGAAAAATTTAGACAAAAGCAGGCGGGAAAAATACAATAAACTTTATGCCAAAAAATATAGAAAGCGTTATCTCAAAGGTTTGCAACTTATCGCTGGCATTGTTCATAGCATTGAGCCTTAGTGCTTGCGCGTCTAGTGGTCAGCTAAATAAGCCAAAAGCCAGTAATGATGTTAGGTTAAAAGCCGATGAAAAGGCGCTTATTCACACCAAACTTGCTCGAGGCTATATGGAGCAGGGGCAACTGGCCACGGCTAAAGATTCACTTAATACCGCCCTGAAAATTAGTCCGAATCACTCCGATAGTAATTACGTAATGGCGTTGCTAATGTCTCAATTGGAACAATATTCACAGGCCGAACAGTATTTCAGTCGCGCGGTTGCTTCAAATAGAGAAAATTCTGCCGCCGCACATGATTTTGGTACATTTTTGTGTCAGACAGGTAAAGGCGATAGAGCTAAGAGATATTTCGACATAGCGGTTTCAAATCCGTTTTTTAAACGAGCTGAGTTGAGTTATATGCGCGCCGGCGAATGCCTCGCTAGCATTGATGCAGTTGAAGCCGAGGTTTATCTAAAGAAGGCATTGTCGATTAACCCAAGACTCGCTCCTGCTCTATTTAAGTTAGCTCGAATGAAGTTTAATGCAAAAAGCTATTTGTCCTCTCGAGCATATATTGAGCGACTTTTTGCAATTACCGAACCGCAACCTGAGTCACTTTTATTGGCGATTCAAATAGAATCAAGTTTGAACGCAGCTGATGTGGCTGCTGAATACCGAAGCAAGTTATTGACGGGGTTTCCGGCGTCGCTCGAGGCACGTTCAATTCGTAAGGCAGAGCGCTAGCAAGGGAATATTGACAAGTACTCCTTGGGCGGCACGAGAGTAAAAGGCTATGCCAGCAATAGTCGCGGTTGCGTGGCGACACTTTAATTTTGGTTTGGGTTTAAAGAGGTAACACAGTGGACGATAAAAAAAAGTTAGAAGACGAATTTGAAGTAGCTCCAAAGCGAGGCAGTGGCAGTTTACTTGCGGCGGCGCGTAAGCAGCAAAATCGGACAGTTGAAGAAATTGCCGATGAGCTAAACCTTTCAGCGACACAGATTCGAACAATAGAATTAGACCAAAGTGAAGGCTTGCCTGAGCCGACATACGTGCGCGGATACATTCGCTCGTATGCCCGCTTGCTTGGTTTGGATGTTGAAGAGGTTTTGGATCATTACTTGAATCCGAATTGGCAGAAAGGTACTCGTTTGGACGATATGCCTCGTGGTATTGGCAGCGCTCACGAGAGCGACTCAAGGCGCTTCCTTAATCCTAGTAAAGTGCTAATGATTGTGGTTCTAGCTGCACTTGTCGGTTTTTTATGGTTTACAGGTCAATTGGGCAGCCTACTAGGTGAACAAGTGGCCACGGTTGCGGTGCCTGTGGCTACCAATGCACCTCAAGGGCCAGAGTTTGAAACCTCCTTAGTCGACGTTGACCAGAGTCAAGAAAGTGTATCGCTCGATCAACAGAATACGACTAAAGATGAGGCGGAAGCTGAAGTAGTCGAAAATCAACTTAGCCTTAGCTTTACAGATACATCTTGGGTCGATATTCGCGATGGCGACGGCAATCGTTTAGCTTATAAAAGCTATGCTCAAGGTGAAGATTTAACCGTTTCGGCATCAACTTTAATGAGTGTATTTATTGGTAACGCCAAGGCTGTCTCGGCAACCTTTAATGGTGCGCCCTACGATATTTCACAATACCGTGAAGGCGTATTCGCACGCTTTACGGTCGGCGAATAGAACCCTTAAAGCCATTATAATCCAAAAGCTGCGTTCCCATCATCGCGGTCTGTGGTTGTTAATAGGCAAAAAAATTGAGTAAAGTTTAGATACTTTAAAGTATGAGCAAAAAGCCCCAAATTAATGCCATTCGCGGCATGAACGACATTCTCCCGACTGAAAGCCCTTTATGGTTGGCAGTAGAGTCCGTCTGCGCCGGCATTTTTGCTCAGCACAACTATAAGCAAATTCGCACACCGCTATTAGAGAGTACGCATTTGTTCTCGCGCTCTATCGGTGTTGAAACTGATATTGTCTCAAAGGAGATGTACACCTTCGAAGACCGCAATGGCGATAGCCTGACTCTTCGCCCTGAAGGTACCGCGAGCACCGTTCGTGCCGGCATTGAAAACGGTTTGTTTTATAATCAGCAACAGCGTTTATGGTATACCGGCCCGATGTTTCGTCATGAACGACCGCAAAAAGGCCGCTACCGCCAGTTTTACCAGGTCGGTGTTGAGTGTTATGGATGGTCTACGGTCGACATAGAAGCCGAAGTGTTGGCGATGATTGATCATGTCTTTAAAGCCTTAGGCTTAGAGCAAACTGAGTTGCAAATAAATAGCCTGGGTGACGCTGATACGCGCGCGCGTTATCGCACTGCTCTGGTTGAGTATCTATCGAAATATAAAGACTCGCTAGATGATGACAGTCAACGCCGACTGTCGACCAACCCATTGCGTATTCTCGACAGTAAAAACGAGACAGTCCAAGCGTTACTAGTTGATGCTCCGTCTATTTTAGACTTCTTGTCTGTCGAGTCAGCCGAAGCCTTTGCATGCTTGCAGGGCTACTTGCAGGATCTAGACATTGAATACACCATAAATCCACGTTTGGTGCGTGGCTTAGACTATTACAATGATACGGTTTTCGAGTGGGTTAACGCAGACTATGGTGCTCAATCGACCGTCTGCGGTGGCGGACGTTACGATTCAATGGTTGAGCAACTTGGTG
>JBLHXJ010000222.1:0-4849 GCA_047629535.1 Arenicella sp.
CTTGTGTGAGTACAATGCGGCTGGCGAGTCACAAATTCTAGACACACGGTTTGGCCCCGGAATTAGTCAAATCAATGGCGACTTTGAGAATACTTTTTTCAGCCTAGCACAAGACTGGCTTGACCAATGGGGTGCGCTACCAGTGCTCCTCTCGGGCATGATCGGCTCGACCATAGGCTGGAAAGGTGCGCCTTACTTAAGCTGCCCCGTCAATGCCAAGCAGATTGCCTCAGGCCGCCTCGAATTTGAATGCAGAGGCATCTCATTTTCGATACTGGCAGGCTTACGAACCGAAAACCCGTTAGGTGCACCTGATGTTATGCGCGGCGAAGAGCTACAAATGCTTGGATGGCTTCGCTTGCAAGACAAGAATCAAGGTAGACGCCTTTTTGCACTACCCGGCACACACAACAAATGGACTTTGGTTGAAAATGGCTCGATTACCAATTTTCTGACGGCGTTTACCGGAGAATTATTTTCCTTACTCGGAAAAAACAGCATCCTAGTTACCAGTAACGTTACTGATCAACATACCATCAGCTTCAACCAACAGGTATTCATGGAGGGTGTTAAAGCGATTGACTCTCTCGGTGACGCGCAATTACTGCATGCCCTATTCGCCACCCGCAGCAAACAGGTACTTGGGGAAATGGCCAGCACTGATGCGCTCTCATACTTATCAGGCCTAATCATCGGCGCTGACGTGATGGGTGCAAGACGACTGTTTGGCGAGGTCGACGGTGTAACTATCATCGGCGAACCAACACTAACTCAGCACTATACTTTGGCACTCGACTACTTTGCCGTCGCTAGCGAAAGCTGTGACCCATCTGAAATCGCGATATCAGGCTTTGAGGCTATCTTTGAACAACTACATGAGAAATAACAATATGAATAGCGCACTCGATGAATGGTTGAATAAGATGCCAGTTGTTGCCATTATTCGCGGAGTCACTCCCGACGAAGTGGTTGAAATAGGTCATGCGATTCATGAAGCGGGGATCGGCATTATTGAGGTACCGCTTAACTCGCCTGAACCGTTTGAGAGTATTAAACGCTTGAGCATTGACCTAGGCGAAGACTGCGTTATTGGATGCGGAACACTGCTAAACGAAGAAGACGCTAAGCGCGTTGCCAAGGTTGGTGGCCAAATTGCAGTTACCCCAAACACTCGTCCAAGTGTGATTCAAAAATGCATTGAGCTAGGCATGACACCGATGCCGGGCTGGGCCACGCCTACCGAAGCCTTCGCCGCGTATCGAGCCGGCGCGCGCTACCTTAAGTTGTTTCCAGCCTCCAGTTTTGGTGCCGGTCACATTAAGGCCGTTAAAGCGGTACTCCCAACGGACGCTAAGATACTGGCGGTTGGCGGTGCAGGTGCCCACAACGCCGCTGAATGGATAGAGGCAGGGATTGATGGATTCGGCATAGGCAGTGATATTTACAAGGCGGGTCGCAGCGCTGAAGATGTCCACCAACGCTGCAAAGATATCGTCGATGCCATCAGTTCAGCGAGGTAATAACATGCGCTTAATCGACACCCTAAAAGTTGAAAACGAACTCGGCGAAGGGGTCATTTGGGATCACGCCGCGTCTAAGCTTTGGTGGACTGATATTCAGCAAAGTAAGCTCTATCGCTACGACCCCGAGTCTAAAAAGCTAGAACAGTGGGACACTCCGGAGCGTTTATGTTGTTTCGCGCCACGAGCTGATAGTAAAGGTTTAGTTGCCGCGTTCGAATCTGGCTTCGCGTTTTACACGCCTGAAAGCGGTGAACTTGAGTGGATTAAGAAGCTCGAAGCCGACAATCCTGGCACTCGGTTTAATGACGGCAGAACCGATCGTCAAGGCCGGCTTTGGGCGGCAACTATGGTTGAGAATGATAAGATAGCTACTTACAAAGGCTCACTTTATTGCCTCGATTATCAGCTACACGTGCATAAGACAATCGGCGACTTGTCGATACCAAACAGTTTGTGCTGGAGCCCAGATGGCAAGACTATGTATCACACCGATACGCCGAGCAGGCAGATTAAGCAATTTAATTACGATATTGAAACGGCGACCTTCGATAAATCTAGGAACTTTGTCACGACTAAGCAAGGCTGCTACCCAGACGGGTCAATTATCGATGCCGAGGGCTATTTGTGGAACGCCCAGTGGGCCAGCAGCACCGTGGTGCGCTACGCTCCAAACGGCTCTGTAGATTTAGTCGTGAGCGTGCCGGCCAGCCAGCCAACTTGTGTGGCATTCGGGGGCAAGAACTTAAACCTAATGTTTGTTACATCGGCTTGGCAAGATTTAGACAGCCAAGCGCGTGCTCTGGACTCTGACGCTGGCAGTTTGTTTGTGTTCGAGACCGACTACTTAGGCTTGATAGAAAATAGGTTTGGTTCGTCACCGGTTTAGAAAAAATGCTGAGCGGGCATTAAGCTAAAAGCTCCGTTATATAGATAACGCGGCCATCAGCAGCAGCGCCAATGGACACCCAAAACACTTCTCGGCAGCCAAAATGCGCACCTCGCTAGCATTATATGGTGGCAACCAGACTCACAACGAATCGATATATTCCTGTCGCTTAGCGTCGGCTTGGTCACCAAAGAAAATCTTACAGGCTTCCATCAGACCTGGCGCATCAATTATATCTTCGTGGCGCACCACTTGTGTAATCTTAGAACGCCGACGTAAGAAATCCTCCAACTTAGTGACCATTTCATATCGCGCAGTGTGCTCAATTTCGCAACGTAAATATTCAGCACTCAGCATTAACCGCTCAGCCTGCTTCGGGTTCTGACGAATATCTTCGAGCAGCTCTAACGCCACGCCGCCATAACGACGCCATAAACGCTGGGTCAGTTGCTCGCTAGAGCCCGCAACAGTGTAAGCGTCTAGATCCATCAGTTTGGCCTGATGATAAAACTCATCTCGCACCGTATCGTCATCTTCGCCATACCAAATATAGTCTGCAAACGGTAATTCAATTCCCATCTCCTGAACTAGACCAGCGATTTCGTCGCCAACGTTAATACAATCCGTGGTCTTACCACCAAAAATACTTAAGTGCTTGTCGTCAAAATTAGTATCTACCGCATGCTTACGCGACAGCTTGACCCAATCAGCGATACCATCTCCACCTTTCTGAGCCAATGGTCTTACACCACAACGCTCGGCGATAATATCGTCGCGGGTAATTGGTTTATCCAAGTCGAGGAGCTGGTTAATATTGTCTAATACAAACTGGCGGTCCTCCTCGGTCACTTCGACATCGGGGTCTGCTACCTGGGTGTCTGTTGTACCAACCGAGGTTTTATTGCCCATAGGAATAACAAAGAATAGACGACCGTCACTGGCAAAAAATGCCAAAATTCGTTGGTCTTTGGTTATCCGATCGACAATTAGGTGAATTCCCTTAGAAAACAAATGTTGGTGGTCTGTTTTTTGCTCGGCCAGTTGGTTGTGCTGATCGACATAGGGGCCACAGGCATTTACTAATACTTTGGCTTTAATTGTAAAGGTCTCGCCAGTCTGGTTGTCGCGAGCCGATATATGCCATAGACCATCTTTACGCACTGCATCCAGTGACTCGACATAGTTTGCCGCCACACAACCGTAGTTCATGCTTGAACGAATAAAATTAAATACGAAGCGAGCATCATTGTCATATAAATAGGCATCTGAATACTCGAAGCCACCTATCGCATTTGATACATCTATGGACGGCTCACGCTCTTTAATCGTTTTCGGCGTCATATAATCCGGGGCTTGGGTAAAAAACCGACCGATTATCCAATAGAAAACCGTACCCAGGTATACGAACCAAGATGGAAAGCGAAAACCTTTTTCGATGGTCGTTAGAAACCTAATTTCCTTCACCGTTGATGGGTAGCTACGCATCAAATGGTTGCGACTTTTACACAGATTATTTACTAAAAAATATTCGTGAGATTCTAGGTACTTAATGCCGCCCCAAGCCAGGTTTGACGAGTTCGAACTGGTCAAACCGGCGAAATCACCTTTATCGATCAGAGCAACTTTCGCACCTTTTGCAGATAAAGAGGCCGCCGAGACGGCGCCGTTTATACCACCACCGAGAACCAATACGTCAAAGATTTTACCTTCTCGTTGGAGCCGTTCGATATTACTGCTGCGTAAATCCATGAAATAATTTGCCTTGAAAAATGACGGTCTACACCGAAACATATAAGTACGCGAGCCGTCAATCTCTGTATTTTCTCCGCGTCAGAGATTGAGTGAATAAATTTGAAAGTAAAGCCACGCTCAATCCCCAATAAATTATAAGATAAATAAGATAGAAAATAAATATTTATTCTTAACGAACTCTAGAATCCGATTTTAGCACTCAATGTGTCTACCCAACGCGATTGATTTACCTTTTATTCGGCTCACCACAACCCTTCAGATCAACTAGTAATTATTAAATGCAGATTTAGAATCCGGCTTTGGTTGCTATGCATAGAATAGTTAAGATGCTTTACTTTAGACGTACATACCCATGACCAAGATTGATTTAGACCACGCACACTACTTTGACAAAAAATCGAAGGTCCTTTACTGTTGCAGCAACGGGGGTCTGTTTTCAAACTTTTACCAGTTGATCTAGGGTGTTGCAACGTTAGTATTCACTAACTTTGGGGGCAGCCCAGCGAATTGTCCTACTTCGCGCCGGGCGTATATCGGCGGCCATTAAAAAAGCCCTAACTAATTAATAGCTAAGGCTTTTTTAAATGGCGTCCCCAAGGGGATTCGAACCCCTGTTACCGCCGTGAAAGGGCGGTGTCCTAGGCCTCTAGACGATGGGGACGTCTAAGATCCGCGGATAGCAAATCGT
>JBLHXJ010000223.1:0-4836 GCA_047629535.1 Arenicella sp.
TATAAAACTGAAATTCAAGAACCTAAAGAAGATCCTCGCAAGGCTAAGTACCAGAAAAAAAATCAAGCGAGCAATGTTGTAATCGCCCCAAATACAGCGCCGGCCGTTGGTATTGAATCAGTGCAGATGGGTGATATACCTACCCCTGCGCCGAAACCTGAACCGGTTGCGGTGGTTGAGCCAGCTAAACCAGGGATCTTCGTCAAGTTGTGGCGTGCTTTATTTGGTACTGGCGAGCAAGAGCAGCCGAAGAAAGACAACAAAAAAGGCGGCAAGAAGTCGAACAATACTCGCGGTCGCAACAATGATCGCAATAAAGATCGTGGTGGCGACAACCGCAATAGCAATCGCGGGCGCAACAATAGCCAACGTGGTGGCAATCGGAACAACAAGGGGAATGCCGATAAAAAAACTCAAGACAATCGCAATAAACCTCAAAAACCTCGAGACGAGACGCAAAATGAGGGCGGCAGTAATGAGAGCAGCAATAGCGAAGGCGGCAACACTGACGCTGGCAACACAGAGAGCGGCAACAATAACAACCGCAATCGTAACCGTAACCGCAATCGTAACCGTAACCGGAGTCGCTCAAATAATAGGTCTCAGGGCGATAGGTCTCAGGGCGATATATCTCAAGGCGACAAGCCTCAAGTCGAGAATAAAGGTAATGACAGCAACAGACCTGAACGCAATGAGCGAGAAAGCACTGGCGGCAACCAGAAGCAAGGCAACTCTCAAGGCAGTCAAGCGGTTAACAAACCGGCCAACGCTAAGCCTGCTGAAGGCAATACATCGGAGTAGCGTTAAATACGTGACCTAAGTTGCTGTTTTTCTAGGGAGAAACTATACTTACGGCAGAGAAAGGGTTATTTTTCTCTGCCGTAAGTACCCTTAAAATAACAAAATTGAATAGCAACTATGTGTGGCATCGCCGGAATACTTTCACCTCAAGCTTCATCAGTCCAAGCGCAGTCGCTTCAGAGTGACATTGATCGCTCGCATTCGCTCGGCGACCAAGCAAAGAGTGCTATCGACCCTGCCGTTATCAAGCGGCTAGCATCAAAACTAAAAGCCATGCAGGATGCTCTGACTCATAGAGGCCCTGATAGTAAAGGCGCTTTCTTTTCCCCCTCATACCAAGCCGCACTGGCACATACTCGGCTGTCGATTATTGATTTGAGCAACGGCGGCCATCAGCCAATGAGTGCGGCCAATCAGCGCTACACTATTACCTTCAATGGCGAAATTTATAATTATAAAAAACTGCGCACTCAGTTGGAGGTCGAAGGAGAAGAGTTTGAGAGTGATTCGGATACCGAGGTTATTCTAAAGCTTTACATAAGCAAGGGGGCCGCGTGCGTGCAATTATTGCGCGGCATGTTTGCCTTTTTAATCTGGGATGAACAAGAGCAGAAAGCATTCGCCGCTAGAGATGCATTAGGTATAAAGCCGTTTTACTACCTGAAATCTGACGGCTCATTTATCTTTGCATCCGAATTGAGGGCTGTTTTAGCCTCGGGCTATAGCTCCAGACGAATATCTAGCCGTGGAGTCATGAGCTATTTACTTAAGGGCACTGTGGCAGAACCAGATACCGCAATTAAAAACCTCAAGATGCTTCCGGCAGGCACCTACTTGACCTGGAAATCGGGCAAAACAAAACTGCATAGATATTGGAATCTAGACTTCTCAGTACAGCATTTTAGCGGCCTTAAAGCCATCGAAGTTACTAGAACCGCTTTAGAACATAGTATCCGCGCTCATTTGGTGAGTGACGTGCCCGTTGGAATATTCCTGAGTGGAGGAATCGATTCGACCGCCTTAGTAGCCATTGCTAGCAAACTTAGTAAAAAGCAGATCAACACCTATTCGATCGCATTCGAGAGCCCTGAGTGGAACGAAGCCGATATTGCTAAACGGGTAGCGCAACATTTCGGCACCAACCATACTGAATTTTTGATCACTGCAAAAATCGCGAGGCCATTATTCAATCAATTCCTACTCGACATAGATCAACCGAGCATTGACGGCTTTAATACATATTGCGTCTCAAAACTGGCTAGTGAGGCTGGTGAAAAAGTCGTCTTGTCGGGACTCGGTGGCGATGAGTTATTCGCCGGTTATACGACATTCGAAGTATTGCCCGAAATGATGCGTAAAAGTCGACTACTGAGAAAGCTTAACTTTATGCTAAAGCCACTCAGTAAGGCGCTCTATAAAACTCTATCGCCTCGTCAAAGAAGAATTAGCGATGCGCTCAATAACTCGCACTCTTTAACCGCTGCCCACCAGAGCTTCAGGGGAATATTTTCTATATCTGAAGCGTATGAACTGACTAATATAGTTTGCAATAAAGCACCCAAGGAAATTTTCGTAGCCGAGCCAAATCACCCATCCGAGGCGGATAACATCAGCCACCTTGAATTAAGCACCTACTTGCGCAATCAATTATTACGCGATAGCGACGTGGCGAGCATGGCTTGGGGTCTAGAACTACGTGTGCCATTCATCGACCGTGTTTTTATCGAGCAAATTAGTACTATATCCTCAGATATACGCCTACAACAAGGAAAAAAATTACTAATAGACTGCGTGCCGGAGTTGCCATCTTGGGTAGTCAATCGCCCTAAACAAGGGTTTAGATTCCCATTTGATGAGTGGTTTGAGTCAAGCTGGAATGATATGCCAATGCCAGTTACACCAAAATGGATTCCTCTTCAGCCGTGGTATCGCCGTTGGAGCTTGGTGGTACTCAACGACTGGAAAGCGCGGCATGTCAAATAAGGCCTGTCGCCTGAAAGTCCTGCACGTTATCCCCTCTGTCGCTGCTTGTCGTGGAGGGCCGAGCAAAGCTGTGCTGGAGATGGTACTAAGCCTGCGTCGCCTCGGATTAGATGCCGAAATAGCCACCACCAACGACGATGGAGCTAGCAATCTCGAGGTTAGTCTTAACAGGCTTATCGATTACAATGGTGTTCCGGTGCGCTTCTTCAAACGTGCCACACCGGCTATCAATTCGATTCGCGAATTTTCATATTCATCGAGCTTCGCACGTTGGCTCAAAGGCCACATAAGCAATTATGATGTAATCCATGTGCATGCGATATTTTCCTATTGCTCAAGCTATGCGATGTATCTAGCTCGAAAAAAAAGCGTGCCCTACGTCGTTCGCCCTATTGGACAGCTTCAGCATTGGTCGTTACAACAAGCTAAGACCAAGAAAGAGTTCTATTTGAAGATGATAGAGAGATCAAATCTAGAATCCGCTTCGGCAGTGCATTTCACAGCTGAAATCGAACAACAAGAGGCGAATCAAAGATTCAAACTTTCTGGTCATGTAATCCCACTAGGAATTGATCCACCCGACAGCCCAGAGCTAAGTAAAAACCAACTATTCGATCACTTATCTATGCCCGCATCAGCGAGCAAATTCAGCATTTTATATCTATCTCGGTTACATCAAAAAAAAGGATTAGAACTTCTGATGCATGCTTTATCTCGAATCGATGGCGCGGAATTTTCGCTACTAATCGCTGGCGACGGCGAGGCGGGTTATACGACGACTCTCAGCACCTTAAGTAAGCGGCTCAAAATCGACGATCAATGCTATTTTCTCGGTCACGTTAGCGGCCAGATAAAAACCGCGCTTTTGCATCACGCTGATCTCTACGCACTGACTTCATACTCGGAAAACTTTGGCATCTCGGTTTTAGAAGCCATGGCGTCTGGCTTGACGCCTTTGATCACCGATGCCGTAGCGCTATCGAAAGTGGTCAGTGACAATCAAATTGGCTACGTTTGCTCAGTTGATATTGACGACGTTGAGGCCAACTTACGTGGTATTTTTGCGAATCAACAAGCGCTTAAAGCCAAGGGCGAAAAAGCGCGTAATTATACCGCCGAGCATTACTCATGGCCGAACATCGCCAAGCAACTAGAGCTACTTTATCTATCACTCGCCGCAAGTGATGCTTGCTCACCCGAGACAACTCAATAGCCAGCTAAATAAAAAAGGCTCAATTAAGATTTCGATAGTTACCGAGCTTAATAGAGCCTTGCTTTAGACTCGCTTTACTAGTGACGTTAAGAGACCTTTATAGGCCGCGCGCTATGCACTGCGCCGGACAAACGTTGGCGACGTTCCTAACACAAAGCGACTCGCTGTTAGAGAAAGCAACACACAACTGACAAGAGTTACAAACATTGAATGAATGTAGTGGATCGGTGCGTTAAAAAACAGAACTCCGTAGAGCCCGACGCCAAACACAACCGCAATAATAGCGGCGCGCGAGTCGACATCGTTAAATATCAGGCAGACCAAAAATGCCGAAAGAATCGGCATACTCAACAAGCCGTACATCTGTTGAATGGTTTCAATAATGCTAGATGACTTGGCGTAGCTCGGCACAAGAACTAAACCGATCACAACAATAGTGATGGTGATAATCGCGTTCAGCTTCTTAACGTTGGCCTTACTCGACGAATATTTTTCATGAATATCACACACATATAAGGCAGTAGAGGCGTTGAGGATACTGTTGACGCTGGTCAGTACGGCGGCAGCAATCGCCGCAGCAAAGGCACCTGATAACCAAACCGGCAACACGTCGCCGACGATACGACCATAAGCGCCGTCATTCTCGATGCGACCATATAACTTGTATGAAACAATGCCTGGAATAACGATAATGGCAGGCACGATCAAAAGTCGAATAATCGCTGCCGCATAGACACCTTTCTGCCCTTCTTGCAGCGTTGGTGATGCCATTGCTCGTTGTGTAATTGTTTGATTAGTACTCCAGTAGAAAATTTGAATAAATAGCATGCCGGTGAGTA
>JBLHXJ010000224.1:0-4802 GCA_047629535.1 Arenicella sp.
CCATGTCAGCAAAGTGCTCAACGAAATTTACTTGGCCGTCAAACCATGCGATTGTATCGACTATGTCTTTGGCCTTTTTAGGGTGAACTTGAAAACCTTGCTCAGCGTAGGCAATCGCCGGAGCAACTAGACTGGCCCATGGTTTAGAACCAAATTTTTGATGCGCTTTCCACAATCCAGCGACGGTTCCAGGCACTCCGGCCGCTCGGATCCCGACCAGGCTTGATTTCTCGATTACCTCACCATTGGCATCAAGGTACATGTCACGGTCGGCGCTTAGAGGCGCTTTTTCACGGTAATCTAAAAAGTGATTTTGGCCATCCATATGCGCCAACATAAAACCACCGCCGCCAATATTGCCGGCTTCCGGAAAGGTAACCGCGAGCACAAAGGCCGCCGCCACAGAGGCATCAACTGCGTTGCCCCCATCGAGCAAAATAGCCTCGACCGTCGTCGCCGCATATCGATCGGGCATTGCATAAGCGGCATCACCAACTTTTTTTTGCGAACTTAGCTGGCTTACACAAGCATTAAGAAGCAGTAGAGCAAGCGTAAGAAAGAGCTTACTTACGGGCCGTAAATTACATACATTCATGATCGCGCTAAAGTAGGTTTATTATGCAAATAACATACTCTAATTATAGCCAATCACAAAACGCTCGGCCCAAAATTATTTTGCTTTAGCGCAACCGTATCAACGCCCGTGCTGGCATTTGAAAGTCATGTCTAAACTACGAATGTGGCGACGACTTCTCAAGCGGCAAATAGCCACCCAAATTATTAAAGCTAGAAATTAGGTACCGTTGCTGACGGCCAAGTTCGCCGTCGTTATAAAATGGCGCTTTAGACGAATCAACCTTATAACTCATATCCTTAAAGTTTGTATCAAACCGGGCATCAGTCACTTCAATATTACGAGTTTGGTAGGAAAATTTTGCCAGCTCAATCGGGTCCAATGTGTGGCTAAATCGGCTAAATCCCTTAAAACTGACTAGCTCGGCGACAAAACGCTCGCTTCGAGCAATCAATGCGGTGATAAGTTGGTGCACGAAATCACGTTTATCTTGGTGCTCGCAGATAACCGAAATTGAGCTATCTGCCAACTCGCGAAAATGTGCCGATCGGCCAATAACGGCTAGCTCAAACAGCTGTTTACGTCCGAGCGAAATTTGCTGTTGAATCTCAAAAGAATAGCCCGCAAATTTTATGTCTTTTAACTGGTCAGCCACCTCTAGTGCTGGCGCGCTAGACAAGGCTGATTGATTGCCAGCCATTAGAGGTAAGTCTAAGTGGCAGTTAAACGGAGTCGCGATGCGAGACCCTTGTTCTATTCGCACTGTGAACAGCTCACGTACTTCGTGCTCGCGTGCTTTTTTAACCGCTAACAAAGCGGTTTGTACAATTTCAGACGTAGGTGTGGTTGGCTCAATTATCCAACGACGACTGTAAACTATCTTATCAATTTTCAGGCTTTCTGCCGATGCTGGATAATTTTCCTTACCAATAATACCGACAACTAGGTACATGCAGGAGCCTTCTTGACCGGCAAATAGTTGGTAGCCCTTGGGCACTGAAATATGCGCCACTACATTACTTAGGTTATCAAGCTTACGATCAACGTCGAGGTATTGTTGAGGAACAGCGTGTTCGCCGTTTGACAATCGAATAGTCGGCGAGAAGGCCACCGGCGTTTCACCAAACTCATTTTGCTTTGGCTGGCCATCGATATCTTCGCTAGCAACGATACGTAAATTTGAAACACTCATAAAAACCACCACACTAGAGACTAATAATATGCTGCCCCTTTAATCGAGACAAATGCATTATGCCGATTACGGTCTAGTAAAATGTGAATTTTTAATCGCCACTCAATGATCACTAATTACCTCGTTGTTTTGTACTTTAACGAGGTTTAAGCACACCCGTAACTAAGGCAGTGCCAAGTATTATAGTTGCCATACCGGCCATCATCGTTAGAGTTATTTCTTCGTCAATGAATACGGCGCCCCATAGTGAGCCGAAAAGAGGTATCAAAAAGGTCACCGTAATAGCTCGAGTGCTGCCAATTTCGGCCAATAGTCTGAAGTACATCAAGTAAGCAATACTGGTGCATAAAACAGCCAACGCCAATAGCGCCATCCATGCTTCGAAACTTGGCATTGTTGTTGGCATAAACCAGAACAATAATGGTAACAAGGTAAGCGCTGCTGCGAGTTGACTAAAGGTCGCAATGCTCAACGCCGATACATCACCAAGCTTTTCTGCGGCGTAATTAGCCGCGATTCCGTATAGAAAAGGTGCAAAAGCGGCGGCCGCTATTGCCAATGCCTTACCCTCAACCGACACCGCCAACTCATCGAACACCAGCACAACGACACCCACGAGGCCGACGAAAAGGCCAACCACACCGTTTAATGCCAGCCTATCTTTAAGCCAAAACCAAGCGACAACAGCACCCCAGATCGGCGCAGTACCGTTCAAAATCGCGGCCATACCACCGGTAATATAGAGCATCGAATGGGCAAAAAGAACGAATGGAATAGCCGAATTCAACAAACCTACGAGGAAAATTCTGGGCCAGTATTGGCGCACCTTGTGGCGACTCGAGGCTGATTCGTGCGCCCACCAAAATGGCAATAACACCAACCCAGCTATTAGCACCCTTGCGGCAATTAATGCCACCGCACCAAACTCCGGCACAGCAATGCGCATGAACAAAAACGAGGCTCCCCAGAGCGCCGCCAAGATCACAAGTTCGATGATATTTTTAGCCGACATTTACTAGCACCTCTATTAAATAACAATTGTAGAGCACAAGCGAATAAACACTAGCGGTTTCCGGCACCTCAGCATGCACATAAGCTAGCGACATTTAGCATGCAAATAAAATGTTAATGTATAATAACTACACACTATAAAAAATATCAACGAGGCAAAACCCGAATGCAACGCAATAATCAATTATTCTCCAACATATCATCTGCAGGCCAACTGGAACTCTCTCTTCGTGAAAGTGATGTGCCTACGCCAAAGCCTCATGAGGTAGTCGTTCGCATTGAAGCCGCACCCATTAACCCATCTGATATGTGGCCTATGTTCGGCCCTGCCAATTTAGCCGAAGCGACGCTAGAGTACAGTGACGATAAAAAGGTCTTGAGTGCTCCACTTTACCCGGGCATGGCCTCGCGTGTAGGCTCACGTCTTGACCAAGTTCTACCAGTTGGCAATGAAGGCGCCGGCACAGTGGTAGCGGCGGGTGATAGCGATGCCGCACAAGCCCTAATGGGCAAAACAGTTGCGGTTCTTTCTGGCGCTAGTTATGCCGAATACTGCTGCATTCCGGTTCAAGCCTGCATGGCGCATAACGAGGGCACCACTGCGGCTCAGGCGGCTTCATCTTTTGTCAACCCGCTTACTGCTCTAGGCATGGTCGACACCATGAGAATGGAAGGTCATACCGCACTCGTGCATACCGCAGCAGCATCAGGTTTAGGCCAAATGCTGAACAAGATTTGCATCGAAGAAGACGTGCCATTGGTGAATATCGTTCGTAGCCAAGAACAAGTAGACATCCTTACGAAAATTGGTGCTAAGTACGTTTGCAACTCGTCATCTGACAGCTTCAAGAAGGATTTACTCGCCGCGATTGACGAAACTGGGGCAACCTTGGCGTTTGATGCAATCGGTGGTGGAGACCTAGTCAGTGACATTCTTACGGCAATGGAACGTGTCGGCAGCAAAGATGCGGTTGGTTTTAATACCTATGGCTCGCCGTCAAACAAGCAGGTTTATATTTACGGCGGCTTAGACTTCTCACCAACGGTTCTCAATCGTGCTTATGGCATGTCATGGGGTATTGGTGGCTTCTTACTAATGCAATTCTTGGGAAAAGTGACTCCACAACGTGTTGCTGAACTGCACAAACGCGTTGCCGATGAAATTAGCACCACCTTTGCCAGCAACTTCACCGAAGAGCTTTCATTCAAACAAGCGATGACCCCTAGCTATGTGGCTAAGTACAACGCCAAAAAAACTGGCGAAAAGTTCTTAATCAACCCATCGTTAGGCGCCTAAAGCACTCCCCAGCTAAGGAATGCAATAGTTTGAAAAAGTTCATGAAGAGTCGCGCTTACCGCAGAGCTAAACGCTTGGTAGGTGCGACTATTGAAAGGCCTTCTAGGTTGCGCGACTTGGCCAACATGGCGCAGAAAAAAGCAGCCAAGCTTGCGCAAACCAAACTGGCCGGAATTATAGAGCCCATCCGCTCCTCATATCGCCTTATTCGAGCCTATGCGAATGGAACATATCGAGATATATCGCTAGAGAATTTTGGCTTAATCGTCGCTGCTATTATCTATTTTGTGATGCCGATCGACGCGCTGCCAGACTTTATTGTCGGCCTTGGCTTTACCGATGACGCGGCAATATTAATCTGGACCTTTAGCAAGGTTTCAGAAGAATTAACGCGTTTTGCAGACTGGGAAGCCGAGCATAAAAACCAACACGATGAGCAACAGCCTCCTGCCATCGAGAAATAGCCTTTTAATAAATAAACTGATTTTTCTTTTAAAATTCTAGCAATACAAGCCCCGCCCAATTAATGGACATATGCTGCAAAAGTGTACGCCAGCCGCCGAATAGATTACAAAACTAGACAATAGTAATCAAAAAAATACCAGAAACCATCATTTTTGAGCAATCCGAAACCTATGCACGCCTTCTCGCCCCGTTTGCCTCTATCTTATTTATATGATAAAACAGACTAATCAGGGTGGATGAAGCGTAAAAGAACTGATTTTATA
>JBLHXJ010000225.1:0-4798 GCA_047629535.1 Arenicella sp.
GGTTTTTAATCCGCGCGCTCATTGCTGACTGGGTAATACTCAAATTCTGTGCGGCCTGCTGAAAACTGCCGGCCGAGGCAACCTCTAAAAACGCACGGATATTAGCAATGTTCATTAATTTTTCATCATCAATTCAAATTAATCGATATTAAATACAAGTTAAATTCGTTTTACAAGATTGAGATTGCAATCTATTCTTGTCTAAGGTGTAGATCTAAACTTCTTGTGCGATGGTTTTATGAAAGTATCTCTAGATGGAAAACGTGCCTTTATTAGTGCTGGTGGTGCGGGCATTGGGCGGTCTATTGCGATTGCCATGAACACCTTAGGCGCCGAGGTTTTCACCTGTGATGTCGACGATACAGCACTCTCAAGCTTGCCAGATGATATATGCGCATTTCACTGTGATGTCTCAGACTCTACCGAGGTGAACGCCATGTTTGATCAAATATTGCCGGGTGGTTTGGATATCTTGGTCAACAATGCCGGTATTTCTGGACCAACTAAGTTAGTCGAGGACATAAGTGATCAAGAGTGGCGAGAGTGTATGTCGGTCTGTATTGATTCTCAGTTTTATTGCGTGCGGCGGGCCGTGCCAATTTTTAAAGCGCAACGCTCGGGATCTATTATCAATATTGTCTCCGCCGCCGGAGTACTGGGTTACCCTACTCGAACACCCTACGCATCGTCCAAGTGGGCTGTGCGAGGCTTTACCGAAACTCTAGCGATGGAGCTTGGAGTAAATAACATTCGTGTTAATGGCATTATTCCGGGCAATGTAGAGGGCGATCGAATTGAGCGGGTAATTGATGCTCATGCCAAAGCAGATAAGCTAGAGCCACAACAAGTGCGCCATATGTATGCGATAGGCACGTCTATGCAATGCTATGTTGATCCACAGGAAATAGCCGACCTAATTTGTTATATAGCGTCTGACTATGGAAAGCATATTTCTGGGCAGATGATTGCGGTTGATGGCAACACTGAGACACTCTACCCCAGAAGTTAACTATTTAATTGGAGTAAAACAGCGAATTCTAATGGCAATTTTGTTAAACAATCATGGCTATGACAATGCACCGTGGGCTAAGGCTCTAAGTGACTATTTGCCGCAGCTGCCGATTTACCAATTCCCCAATATTCCAAGCCCCGAGGATATTCACTATGCGGTGGTATGGCAGCACCCGCATGGCGATCTAATTAATTACCCTAATCTTAAAGCGGTGATGATATTGGGTGCTGGAACCGACCATATAGATCAAGACCCTGAACTACCTGATGTGCCATTGGTGCGTTTGCTAGATCCCGATGTCGGCAACGATATGGCGCAGTACGCTTGCTATTGGACAATGCACTTTCATCGTCAGTACGAGCGATACCGGCAACAAAAATCTACTCAATATTGGCAGCGTCATGAAGTTACCCGCTCAGTAGATTTCACCGTGTCGATACTAGGTTTAGGTCTAATTGGTTCGCTTATTGCCGAGCGTATTGGGTTAAATGGTTATAAGACTTTAGCTTGGAACCGAAGCCAAAAGAACCTAGCTCAAGTTGTTTGCCATAGTGGCGATCAGGGCCTAACGGAGGTGCTTGCGTGTAGCGATGTGCTTATTAATTGCCTACCGTTAAGCGATCAGACCTACCATTTATTAAATAAGTCTAGCTTGAGTCAATTACCCAAAGGCGCGTCTTTAATTAACGTCAGCCGGGGTGCAATCATAGATGATATAGCGCTAATCGAGTTGCTTCGATCGGGTCACATAGCGGCCGCGGCATTAGATGTTTTTGTCGAGGAGCCCCTGCCTGCGGAGTCCCCCTATTGGCACCTAGATAATGTATTCGTTACACCACATACCGCCGGCGCCACGTACCCGAAGTCGGCTGCGCGGGTGGTGGCTGACAATATTTTGCGGGTGGAAAATGGTCAAATGCCATTTCCCATTCATAAACCTAAATAGTAATTACCAGTAGCAAAGAATTTACGACTACCATAGAGAGCAATCTAAGTTTGCGGCAGATGATCCGAGCCTGGCCGCCGATCACCCACGGCGTTTTTTTTAAACACGTAATAGTGCCTATATTAATTCAGATTTGCTTGAGCCCGACTCTAGTCTACCCTGCGCAAGATAAATGACAGTAGCGTAGTGGTAGATTTTTTTGCTGAGGTCTTAGAGCGAGGCTCGGTAAGCATTAGTTTTATGTCATAGCCCAAACGCAGCCGGCTCTGAGGCGCGACATCGGCGTAAGCTTTTATTTCAGAAAAATGATTTATTTTCTTTGCGCCACACACTCCTTTAGCGTTGATTGCTGTTCGCTGTAGTTTGCAATGTGGCATTATCAGAAGTAATTAATCATAAATATCGAATAACAGCGATTGAAGCCTTAAGTGGTTAAACTACTCAAAATATGTCCTTAAAGGTTAAAGCGATGCCAGCAATTCTAAATACAGAGATTGAACCTATAGAGATGCGCACCGACAAAGGAGCAAGTGCGGTGATTTCCCTGTATGGAGGCCACCTGCTTTCGTGGAAACCGCTGCCGCTTGGTGAAGAGCAACTGTACTTAAGTAAGACTGCTGTATTGGATGGATCTGCGGCGATCCGCGGCGGAGTGCCGGTTCTATTTCCACATTTTGGGGCGCAAAAGAACTCCCCTAATCATGGCTTTGCTAGGCTCAATAATTGGCTTTGTGTGGCTAGAGTTAGAGGCCAGAATAGCGATACTATTACACTGGAATTGTCAGCCAGCGTGGAGACTAAACGTATTTGGCCTGCTGAGTTTAACTTGCGCTTGACGGTTACTTTGCTTGATTCGAGCATTCAACTTGCCTACCAAGTCACTAACTCCGACGATAAAGAATTTAGCTTTAGTGGGGGGTTGCATACTTACCTAGCGACAGCCGATATAAGTAAGACTTACATCGCTGGTTTGGAGGAGTGTGCTTATATCGAGAATGGTAAACGTGATCTGCAGCGGCAAGTGCTAGTTGAAATTAGTGGCGAGACTGACCGCGTGTATTTTACCGGTGACAAGCGAAAGCCATTGTTGTTGATATCGCCAGCGCAGCGTATTTTGATTGAGTCTTCAGGCTTTACACAAACCGTAGTTTGGAATCCGTGGGTCGAAGGAGCTAAACAATTTAATGATATGCAAGATCAAGATTACTTAAACATGCTATGTGTGGAGTCTGTTTTAGCGAGCCAGAAAATTTGTCTGCAACCAGGTCAATCATGGTGTGGCTGGCAAAGCTTAGAATATCAAATTGAAGGAGCGGAAGATGAAAAATGACTCTCACGTTAAACGCCTTATTACAAATATAATATCGACTCTTTCTCTACCTTAATGGAGTATTCGAAGAATCAATTTGCTGAGCAATTGGCGGCGTTATTAACGCCATTTGAGCAACTCAACGGTCAGAAGCTGAGGCTGATTATCCATGCGGGGACACCAAAAACCGGTACCACTAGCTTACAAACCTACCTAGATAAAAAACAACGAAAGCTTAGAGGTAAAGGAATTCTTTATCCGCACAACCTGGACAAAGTACAAAACCCTACGGCACCGAAACATCAATGGTTTGAGAAAAACTTAGTCACAACACACTCGCAGCACTTGTTGGAAAACTTTAAAAATATTATCGCTCAAGTCAAAAACGATACCCACACTATCATCCTCTCATCTGAAGGTATTTATAACTATTGGTGGGATTTTCCGAGTCAATCGAAAGATTTTTTAGCCCAACTCAGTGAGCTTTTCGATACCGAAGTCTGGGTATGGTTTCGCCAGCCACTGGAATTTATTGAAAGCTATTACAAGCAATGTATTCGCAATCCACAGATCGAAAATAACCGCTGTTATGGCAAAGATTTATCGTTTGCTGAAATGTTAGATATAGAGTGGTTTTCGCGACATTTAGATTATCTGGGTTTTGTCACAGAGTGCCAAACATTGTTTGGTAAAAATAAGGTATCAACATTCGAATACCAGGGTGATGTAGTGCAAGAAGTGATGCAAAAAATGGGCCTGGAAACGCCTCACGACAATCCAACTCCAAGACAGAATAAAAGCTTAAACAGTGCTTCGATAGCATTACTGAGAAGCATAAATCGATATGATATGAAGCCAAAAGATAAAGAGCTTTTGATGCCTCATTTAAAAGAAATAAATCAGCTTCTTGATAATTACGAGAATCAGTCATTGATTGATGATGAGTCTCGAACAAGAGTTTTGGCCGTATCAAGGCCTATAAACTTCTGATGCTGGCTCCAACCAAGCCAGCGTCTACTTAAATTAAATAAAAAAACGGTTTTAACCTTATGTTCAAATTTATTACGTCACTGGCTTTGCTGATGACTTTCCCGTCTATTGCCAACAGCCAAGAATACTACCAACTCGGTTCGCGTATCTCAGACCAAGTAACCGTCTCAGATAGCAACGGCACAGAGCTAGGTTTGCAAAAGCTTATTGCTGACTCAGGAGCTGAACTCAGTCTCGTTTTTATATTCGGCGGTGGCGGAATGGGACACCAACGCGCTGACAAAAATGGCGGCTTGTGGTGCCCTGACTCGTATGAAGATATGCATATTGTGAGAAGTTTGCATAATCACTACAAAGACAAAATCGGCATAATACCGATAGCGGTACCGCCTGTTTATCACAGTGAATTATTAGGCCATGACAAAGGATTGTTTTTTACCGATAGAGCTAGTCCAGAGTATCAAAAAGCGGTGACGTCATTTGTTGATTCGACGCAAATGTCTTTCGAACAAGGAACTATTCCGGTGCAGCCATTTTACGA
>JBLHXJ010000226.1:0-4751 GCA_047629535.1 Arenicella sp.
TCTTAAGAAGGGCGGTTTTATTGGCTACCACATGGGAATGGCGCTATGGAGTCTAGGTGGCTTGATGTTTGTTTGTGTATTATATCAATCAAAGCTGATTCCACGTCTAATGTCAGTCTGGGGAATGATTGGATACATTTTCCTTCTATCGGGCTCTGTTATGGAGCTTTTCGGACACAATGAAATTGTTGACATTGTTAGCGTTATTCCTGGAGGGCTATTCGAAATTACACTAAGCATACGCCTTATTATAAAGGGCTTCGACTCACCCGGTAGGTGAACCTGTTGACCGGGTAAACCTACGACTAACAATTGACAAGATAACGATTGAAATGCAAATAACTGGCGAATGTTTTTGTGGACTAGTGAGATATCAAGTCGATGGTCGGCTTCGTGATGCAAGATCGTGTCACTGCTCTCGTTGCCGTAAGGCGTTCAACTCTCAAGCGTCAGCCTATGCCTTAGTTGATCCACAAGAATTTGTCTGGTTGTCTGGTAAAGACTTACTAACGTCTTATGTTGGCAAGGACGGGGCCGGACTTCAGTTTTGCAGTAAATGCGGATCTACTCTTTGCGGCGTTTTTCAGGGCGTTGTTCCCGGCGTCACTTTGGGCTGTGTTAACGGTGATCCAGAAATAGAGATTGGTATGCACATATGCGTTGGCTCTAAAGCAAACTGGGAAATACTCCCCGAGGGTGTTCAGAAATTCAATCAAGCTGCACCGGTAAAGACTTCTTAGCGGTTTGCAACATCGCCGATAATCTCTGCTAAGGAACAATAGCGAAGGCCGAGAATTATTTTAACTAAGTCTGATAATTGTTATGCCGAGTTTAGATTTGAGCTGTGTGGTGGCGTCTCAGTAAAGTCTGCACCCTCACCCTCAGGCAGCTAAACTTTAAAGGTCACTATGAAAGCAATTGTATATAAAAACTATGGACCGCCCGATGTTCTGCAACTTGCCGAGGTGGAAAAACCGACCCCAAAAGGTGACGAGATCTTGATCAAGGTACATGCAGTTGAAGCAACCAAAGCCGACTGTGAAATGCGTAGCTTCAAATTTGCAGTTAAATGGTTTTGGCTACCTTTACGAATAATGATGGGACTTTTTAAACCAAAGAAACAAATATTGGGTGGATATATTGCAGGAGAAGTTGAATCAGTTGGCAACGGTGTTTCAAAGTTTAAAAAAGGCGATCAGGTATTTGGTTCAACCCAACTCCGGTTTGGCGGGTACGGCGAGTATCTATGCTTACCAGAGAATTACACCCTTGTGGCTAAGCCCGATAACCTTAGCTTTGAAGAAGCGGCGGCCGTACCATTGGGAGGGCTCAACGCACTACACTTTCTGAGAAAAGCGAAAATAGGAAATGGAGATAAGGTATTAATTAATGGGGCAGGCGGGAGCATTGGCACTTTTGCAGTACAAATTGCGAAAGCAATGGGTGCTGAGGTAACCGCTATTGACACTGGTACCAAGCAAGACATGCTGCGTCAGATTGGTGCTGATCGCTTTTACGATTATACAAAAGAAGACTTTACGAAAAGCGACAAAACTTACGATGTGATTTTTAACATGGTCGCCCAAAGCTCCTATGACAGTTGCGTAAATGTACTTAACTCCAAGGGCCGGTATTTGATCGGCAACCCTCGACTATCGGACATGCTGAGATCGGTACTGACATCCAAGTTTACTGATAAGACAGCAATGTTTGCTTTTGCTGGAGAAACAGAGGAAGAGCTACTCACACTTAAGGAAATGATTGAAGACAATAAGATTAAACCAGTGGTAGATAAAATCTATTCGTTTGAGCAGGCTCGCGAAGCGCATCATAGAGTAGAGACCGAGCAGAGATTGGGGGTTGTGGTAATCTCTACGCAGCATAAAAATGAGCCCTAATTAAGAATGGATACAACACGGTACAGTGCTCGGTTTGCGTAAAATCACCCAAATTGGCTTGAGTTGCTGATACAAAAGAAACAGCTGTTATAAGCAATTTTAATTATAAGTCATTGATTGTATTTTTTTATAGCCTCAAAGACCTACTTCTAATCAGGCGGTCGGGCGTTCGAGCAACGCACGCCCCACCACTCGAATGAACAGCCGGCCTCGTGCCGGCTTTTTATGCCTGATTAGTTCGCTAGAGCGCACGACCGTATGGATGCATAAGGTAGAACAACATTGGTGGGGCTCTGCAGAAGCACTTAACCCCCTTTTCCCATTGCCTCATAACATTTCGTTTTTTCGGCAGAGTAATTACTCATTAATCAATTTCCTTGCAATCTCATGATATAGGAATATAGTTAAGCTTCTTAACTATTAAGAAACTTAAGTAAATATAATGAACCCACTAGAACTGGTATTGGCTACTTTTCGTGAATTCGGAATTGTGCAAGAGAGAGTAGATGCCATTTTTAAGCTTAAATTGCCAGCAGAGCTGCCGACGGCCCAATTTAAGCTTTTAAATCACTTAATTAATACCAGTAATAAAGATGAAATGGTCAGTGACATCGCTAAGAACTCGCACGTCACTGTTTCAGCGATGAGCCAGGTAATTAAGCAGGCAAAGAAAAATGGTCTGGTTCAGCTAGTTTCACAACCACAAGACGCTCGAAAAAAGAGCGTGGTGATTACTGAGCAAGGGCGAATTGCTCACCAATCAGCGCTAGAGCATTTCAATATTGATTTAAAAGCCTTAGCGGACAATTTTAGTGCTGCACAACTAGAGCAGCTTTATCGATTGAGCAATCAATTTAGAACCGTCTTTGAAGAGCAAAATCCAACATCGGACTAAACTATGAATAACCCTAATCAAGCGACTTCGGCTGACCCGACCAAGCCCACCAAGGCTGCCAGAATTAATAAACCTCGAGCAAACAAACGCTCATGGGTCAGCATTAGCTTGATTGCGTCCTTAGTCGGAATGGCGATTACTGGAGTTCTCTCATATTTACTTGCTTATAGCGAATCGATAGCAGGCATTCACACCTGGTTTGGGATCGCTTTTATATTTCTAATGATTTTTCATTTGCGCAACAATTTTAAAACACTGATTAACTATGTATATCAGTATAAGGGTAAGCAATTTTTAAGTTTAAGCGTTACCGGCGGGCTCGTTCTAACGGTCGGTGTTTTGTTGGCATTGCCGCCGTTCAGTTCGGTATTGGAGTTTGGTAAAAACCTGCGCAAATCAATTTCCGTAGAAGAGGGCAGCTTTCAAACACTAACGACCAATGTTGGGGATCAAGGAATTCCGATTGAGATTGAATTACGTAAAGGTCTTCATTATGAATCAGAACCTCAGCCATTATTCCTCGGGCTAAGCTACACCACTACGCCGCAGGTGGCGTTCTGGCTAGAAGACTTAGCTGGCCGTTATATCAGCACTATTTATGTAACCCAAAAAATCAGCAACGGTAGTTTTGTTCCTACTGACAATATATTCAAAACGGTAAGCCGTCCAGAGAGCTTGCCGTACTGGGCCCACCAACGTGGCGTAAGCTATGCTGATAACGCACTTATGCCAAGCGCGGATAACACCGACTTGGATGGCATGACGGGCGCGACCCCGTTAGGTAATTATGATGTACGTAGTAAATTGAATACAGATTTGCGTCAGTTTAAAGTGATGATGGAAATCAATCGATCTTACGACTTTAATGGTTTTTACACTAAAGATAAGTACCCAGATGATGCTGTCTATAGCGGTTCAGGTTCATCAGGCCAACCATCGGTTATCTATAGTACAGAAATAAATCTAGATGAAAATCAGCATACTTATATTATGACGCCCATTGGGCACGGCCATTACTCAGGTCAAGACGGTAAGCTCTATGACAATTTTCAAGGAATAGATACGGCGTTGCAGTTGGTGAAAAGGGTGGTGGTTGGAATTTAATAGGCAAGCAGACGAATAGCTCTCGCTTGTGCGGGCTTTTCTATGCCAAGTGTAGTCAATTAGGATTGCGTTTTATGTCATAACTGACGCCGCCATAAACCTTGTTTTCTGCTCAAATGATCACGCTGGTCCTAGTATACTGTTCACTCACGGAGGTATGACCGCTCTCGACTAGGGTAAGATATCAATCCTATCTCTATTTATCGTTACTTTATTTTGAGGCTTAGATGGAAAACAACGCATTGCCTTACTGGCTGCAGGTTGGCGCGAACATAGGCCTATTGCTGGGGTTGGTCTTTGTAGGACTTCAATTTTACCAAGATCGTCAATTAAAGACGGCAGAATTGATAGCAGGGTCACTTCAGCAGCATCATGATAGAAACATATCACTAATGGGTGACGACCCAGCTTCTACACTATCAAAGCTAGACTCCCACGAAGAATTAGATGATCGTGATGAGTTCATAGCACAGGCTTACTTCGATGCCAGATTTGCCAACTGGAGTCGTAATTCGATACTTGAAAACCTTGGTTTATTATCAGCTTCCTGGAGCAGCGGGGTGGTTCTCGCTGATCATCTGTGGGCCAATCAATACGGCATTAAAGCTGTCGAGCGTTACCTCAGAGACTCGCCAAGCTTGACGACCCATATCAGAACGCGTTTGACCGTCGAATTGCAAAGAGTGCGGATCGCTTACTCCGATAAGAAATCGAGAGCAAGTGCTAAATGATCGCAATCAATCAGAAGGGACTGTGCAGCGCCGAATCCCTCATTTGAATGTCAGCTTGGAGCAACACTTCTATATAGGCGGCCAGATCACGCTTCCAATTGGCCGTTACGAGCAAGTAACAGC
>JBLHXJ010000227.1:0-4738 GCA_047629535.1 Arenicella sp.
AGGATGAATATCAACCGGCATACCTCGGCCATCGTCTTTTACTTCGACCGAGCCGTCTTTATAAAGCGTTACGTCTATGCGTTTGCAATGGCCGGCTATCGCTTCGTCGACACTATTATCCACCACCTCTTGCACCAAATGATTTGGGCGCTCGGTGTTGGTGTACATTCCTGGTCGTTTACGCACAGGTTCGAGGCCGGTTAAGACCTCAATGGCGGAAGAATCGTAATCTGTAGACATTAATTAATTTGGGCTTAAAAGAATAAGAGACTGTCCCGAGTTTAACGCGATTTCGATATGAATAACGAGTAAAAGTTATCCTTATGGCCTAACTTTGCGATAGCGGTGTTAGAATAAGCAGACCTAGAATAATTACCGAACAATTGAGCAAAAAATGTCTGACACTCCCGCAATCGAACTCGACTTCGAACACGCCTATAAGGAACTTGAGAATATCGTTGAACGCATGGAACGCGGAGAGCAAGATTTGGAAAATTCGCTTAACGATTTCGAACGTGGTGTAGCACTAATGAAGCATTGTCATGGGGTACTCAAAGAAGCCGAGCAGAAAGTCGGCATCCTGGTTAAAGATAATGACGGCTTGTTTCACACTGAGCCATTCGAAGATAGTCCGCAGGGCTAGCCGCTATGGGCGACGTTATGCTCGAATACCAAGCACGTAATCAACGATTTTTGGAGGCTTGCCTCGACAATGCCGATGTTCCCGAGCGTTTGCGAGCGGCGATGCGCTACTCAACGCTGTCTGGCGGCAAGCGCTTCAGAGCACTATTAGTCTACGCCTCAGGTTTAGCGGTCGACGCGCCGTTGGCTCGTTTAGACGCGGTAGCGGCGGCGCTGGAATGCATTCACGCCTATTCGCTTATTCACGATGATTTACCGGCGATGGACGATGACGATTTGCGCCGAGGGCAAGCAACCAGTCATATAAAGTACGATGAAGCCACCGCTATCCTAGCCGGCGATGCACTGCAAACACTGGCGTTTGAATTGATAGCCAGCGCCTCATCTGAGTTAACCGACGCTCAAGCTCGGCGCATTTGCTTAAAACTGGCTCAAAGTTCAGGGCAAACAGGCATGGTCGGTGGCCAAATACTCGACATTCAAGCAACCGAAGGCCAACTAAGCCTCGGCGAGTTAGAAGATGTACACCGACGAAAAACAGGTGCATTAATCAACGCCGCGGTGATTTGTGGTGCTCTGTGCAGCGATTATTCGACCGAATCACAACTGGAAAACCTCAGTAACTACGCCAATAACCTAGGTTTGGCCTTTCAAGTGGTCGACGACATCTTAGATATTGAATCATCCACCGAAGAGCTTGGCAAACCAAGCGGTAGTGATATTGAGATGGGTAAATCAACCTACCCCGCGCTAATTGGCTTACAAGAGTCTAAAAAACTTGCACAAAATCTTTATCAAGAATCCATAGTCAGCATAGCTGCTATAAGCGATAATACCTTGCTTCTCGAAGACTTGGCCAAACTTGTGGTCGAGCGGACTAAATAAATACTAGCAGCCAAGCCGCTAACGCCATGTTTTGGCAGGTTGCCAGCCAAAGTAATATACGCAAAGCCAGAGTAAAATTTTTAAGTGACTGATCAACAAACCAAATATCCGCTGCTAATGACGCTAGATCAACCTAGTGACCTTAGGCTGTGCTCGGAAGACCAGTTACAACAAGTGTGTGACGAGACTCGCCAATTTTTAATTGATACGGTTTCTAAGATCGGCGGACACCTTGCCGCAGGCTTAGGCACGGTTGAGCTGACCACTGCGCTGCACTACGTATTCAACACTCCTGACGACCGAATCGTTTGGGATATAGGCCATCAGGCTTACCCGCATAAAATTTTAACCGGTCGTCGCGACCAGTTGCACACCATTCGTCAAGCCGGTGGCTTGTCAGGCTTTCTTAAACGCACAGAGAGTGAATACGACACCTTTGGCGCTGGCCACTCAAGCACCTCAATCAGCGCTGCATTAGGCATGGCCGTAGCCGCCGCCCAGCAAAAGCTTGATCGTGATGTCGTGGCGATTATTGGCGACGGCGCTATTACCGCTGGCATGGCGTTTGAAGCACTGAATAACGCTGGCGACATGGATGCCAACATATTAGTGATCTTAAACGACAACGATATGTCGATTTCGCCAAATGTTGGCGCATTCAAGAATTATCTTACCCGCTTAATGACTGGCCCGACGGTTAACTCGGTGCGCAATGCAACTAAGAAAGCATTAGACGGTATTCCGCCAGTGCGAGACTACGCGCGACGTTGGGAAGAGCATATTAAAGGCATGATATTGCCAAGTACTTTCTTTGAAGAAATGGGTTTCTATTACGCTGGTCCGATTGACGGCCATGATATTGAAACCTTGGTTACCACCCTACGCAACCTGAAAGAAATTGAAGGGCCTCGCTTTTTGCACATTGTCACTAAAAAAGGCAAAGGCTTTCAGCCAGCGGAAGTCGCGCCGATTAAATACCATGGTGTGTCGCCATTTAACCCGACTACCGGTGAAATCGGTAAAAAGGCTAAAGTTCGTACCTATACCGACGTGTTCAGCGACTGGCTATGCGATATGGCCGCGCAAGACGATAAGCTTATCGGCATAACTCCGGCAATGCGTGAAGGCTCGGGCTTAGTGCGCTTCTCAGAAGAATATCCAGAACGTTACTTCGATGTCGCGATCGCCGAACAACATGCGCTTACGTTCGCCGCTGGCATGGCCTGTGATGGGCAAAAGCCTATTGTGGCTATCTATTCAACCTTCTTACAACGGGCTTACGATCAATTAATTCATGATGTCAGCGTTCAAAATCTCGATGTCATGCTGGCGATCGACCGAGCCGGCTTAGTCGGCGCTGATGGCGCAACTCACGCAGGTGTGTTCGATTACAGCTATTTACGCTGCATACCCGGTTGTACAATATACGCACCTAGTGACGAAGCTGAATGTCGCGACATGCTTTACAGTGCCTACAAACACGTCGGCCTCACCGCGGTGCGATACCCTCGCGGAGCTGGCACTGGCGCAGCCGAGAACCCGCAGATGTCCGAAATTGAAATGGGCAAAGGCGTTACTATCAAGCGCGGCGGCAATATCGCGATTTTGTCCTTCGGCACTTTATTGCCAGCGGCCATAGAGGCGGCTAATAATTTAGGCGCTACGGTCGTTAATATGCGTTTCGTTAAACCACTGGATCAACAATTAATTAGTGATTTAGCCAGAAACCATAACTTACTGGTGACGCTAGAAGAAAATGTTATTGCTGGCGGCGCAGGTTCAGCCGTCAACGAATATTTATCGGCTGCAGGAATCGCCACACCGACCTTGAATTTAGGTTTACCAGACCGATATATCGATCATGGTAGCCAAACTGCTTTATTAGCCGAATGCGGCTTAGACGCAGCTGGAATTGAACGAACGATCATTGCATCACCGTTTTACCAGCCGGCGGCTAACGCGCAGAACTTGTAATACGTTTTTTATTCGAACCTCGTTTAAAATTCGTTTCAAGACTGCATAACTAAACACCTAAAGTATTTCTCTATTCCTATGGAAGACGTCCAAGCTAGTCTCGACACGCGCCAGATACCAATCAGCCGCGTCGGCATCAAAGATATTCAACACCCAATTACCATCATCAATCGTGATGGTTCTCGGTCTCCGAGCATCGCTACATTCTCTATGTCTGTAAGCCTGCCACATGATCAAAAAGGCACGCACATGTCGCGCTTTTTACAGATGTTGAACGAAACAGAAACTGAAATCTCTGCTAAAAACTTTCATAAAATGCTGGCCGATATGGTCGAGCGCCTTGAAGCTGATGCAGGGTATATTGAGTTGCAGTTTCCTCACTTTATTGAGAAGACCGCACCCGTATCAGGTGTTAAGAGCTTGATGGACTATCAAGTTAATCTGATCGGGCAAATCGAAAATGGCCATCTAGCATCAACTCTCGAAGTGACCATTCCGGTCAAGAGTTTATGCCCGTGCTCGAAGAAAATTTCCGATTATGGCGCGCATGCTCAACGCTCTCACCTTACCGTTGGAATCAACTGCTCAAGCAAGCTTTGGTTGAACGAATTAATTAAAAGCGTAGAAGCTCAGGCAAGCGCTGAGCTATTCGCGATTCTCAAACGTCCAGACGAGAAGTACATTACCGAGCGTGCTTATGACAATCCCAAGTTTGTTGAAGATGTGGTCCGCGATATAGCACATGAGTTTGACAACAACGATAGAATTTCGCGTTATTACGTTCACGCCGAAAATTTTGAGTCGATCCATAACCACAGCGCATTTGCTGTTGTAGAGCATGACAAGACCCTATAGTAAGGTTTTGAAGCGCGAGTAATTATCTAAAGCCTCAGAGAAATCTGGGGCTTTTATGTTCAGGACGAACGGTATGTCGCGAGTGCAGGGATGCACAGCAGCGACGTTCAGGACGAACGGTATGTCTTGAGTGCAGAGATGCACAGCAGCGACGTTCAGGGGGGGGCGGAGATACATAAGAGCGCGAAGCCTATCCTCGGGGGGAGGGACGACAGATCAAAAAAGCTCCTGCGTTTGCAACACTTATCATCTGAGAGAGCGGCACTAAAAGTAATGACTCTCGCTAGCCGATAGCGCTTTTATAAAACCCCAGCGTTAGCGCTTTTCCAGAGCCCGTTAGCGCTTTTCCAGAACCCGTTAGCGCTTTTCCAGAACCATAGTC
>JBLHXJ010000228.1:0-4715 GCA_047629535.1 Arenicella sp.
TTCAAGGTCCATTGCCAGGCGTTTGAATCTTGCTCGTCAATTGACCCTGAACCGCCGCCGACCCCAGCATTATTAACCAACATATGAACCTTACCAAATCGCTCGACTGCGCGATCGGCGACTTCTTGCCACTGGGCTTCTTCGGCCACGTTTAGTGCAACGGTCAACACCGGAACCCCCGCGCTTTGCAGTTCGATAGACGCTTTTTCAAGATTTTCTTGATCAATATCGGCGAGTACAATATTCATCTTTTCTTGACCCAAGGCTTTAGCAATTGATAAGCCTATACCTTCAGCTCCGCCACTAATTACCGCTGTTTTACCTGCAAATTGAGACATCTTAATTTTCTCCTATGGTTTCCGACTCTTAATTTTTCCCGTCACTTTTATGTTTAGGGACTATTGCGCCTATAAAGCTGTTTCGAGTGACGCTATCTTTTCTCGCAACTCGATCAGTTACCCTTGATTATGTAATCTAGCATCGAACCAAATAATTCTTCAAAGGTTACGCCTTGATTGAGTTGGTTGGACAAATCTAAAGACACCAAGCCATGAGTTGATGCCCACAATGTGTGTGCTAACAAGACTGGGTCTCCCTGAATACGCCCTGAATCGACCGCTCGGCGGGTTGCATCGAACAATACATTTTGCGTTCGCTGTTGTGCTCGAACGACGTCAGGGGAGGTTTTAATTTGACGTATTGGGATCATATAGAGCAATCGATAAGCGTGCGGATGTTGGTGCGCAAAGCCGGCGTATGCCTGTGCTAAGCTTCTCAAGTATTGCAGTGGTGCTTGAGTATCGGACACCGCCTCAAGAGCCTGCGCCAGACAGTCAAACCGTATTGCTCTAAGCGTGGAAAAAACGTCTTCTTTATTTTCAAAGTAGCGGTACGCCATCATCGGACTGCATTCCAACACCTTAGCGATTCCGCGCATGGTTACCGCATCGTAGTCATTTTGTACATAAAGCTCATAAGCCGCTTCGCAAAAGGTATCACGGAAGCTTTCTATATCTGTTTTGGTCAACGGCTTTCTCGGCATCTATTTATATTACACTGTATAATTTACAATGTATATTGCCATTTTTTGAAGTTCGAATGGACGTGGCCCCTCCATTTAAAGAAGCATAGGCCAGACTTAGCCAAAGTTTCTAAGCGATGAAAAGTCATATTGATAATGCTTAAAGCTGACCGACGATGACGCAAAACACCTATCTATTCGAGCGCTCTAATACGGTAGTAACTGACTCTTGCTGACGAAAATACTTAAGCAACATTAGGATTACAAAGATCAATTTCAGACAAACCAAGTATGGTAATTATTTGTTATTTCATGCGCTAACAAATAGTATTGATTCAAATCAGCTCTGGTCTAAAAATAATGCGGCTCACTAATATAAGAACTTTCATGAATAAGCTTGTAAACACCCTTCTTAGCTCTATTTTAATAGCGTTCTTAAGCTTATCAAACGCCTACGCAGCCGAAGAGGTTTACTCCCTAGTACTGGAAGGCGGCAGGGTTATTGACCCCGAAACGGGTTTAGACGCCGTGCGTAATGTTGCTATCAACAAAGGCAAGATCGTAGCTATTTCTGAAAGTCTATTAATCGCCAACCAGGTGATTAATGTTCGCGGCAAGGTGGTCGCGCCCGGCTTTATTGACTTACATACCCATAGCCCGACCAAGCTTGGGCAAGATTATCAAGCGCTTGGTGGTGTCACCACGGCGCTTGAGTTAGAAATTGGAAGCTTCCCTGTTGACGCTTACGGGGACGATATTTCTAGTAACCCGCGTATTAATTTTGGCACTTCTGTAGGCCACTTACCCATACGCTTGCGAGTAAAAATGGGGCTTGAAGTAACCCATTTAGTAAATATCAGTTCGCCTAAGCCGATAAATTTTAAGGGTTATATGACCGCCGTTAGGTCGATCTTTTCTCAGCCAGATGAGGCAAGCAACGAGCAAGCGTCCGACACTGAACAAACAGAAATATTAGCGCTGCTTAGTGAGGGTCTAGACAATGGCGCTTTGGGTATTGGGCTGGGCTTAGATTATGTTAGCGAGGGAGTAGATCAAAGCGAGCTGGCCATGATTTTCGATTTGGCTGGCAAGCGAGGTGTGCCGGTCTTTATTCATTTACGTCGAGGGATTAACGGCGACCCTAGTGGTCTTGACGAGGCCCTGAACCAGGCACGACGATCAGGGGCTTCACTGCATATTTGCCATATCACCCACAATGCGATGAAGAACATCGATCTTTTTCTGGCAAAGATCAGTAGCGCACGCGCCGAAGGTATTGATGTAAGCACCGAAGTTCTGCCCTTTAATGCTGGTTCTGCCTCAATTTCAGCCGCGGTGTTTAAACGAAACTGGCAAGAAATTTTTGATATCACCTACAGCGATGTCGAATGGGCAGCGACCGGAGAGCGTTTTAACAAAGACATGTGGGGGCAATATCAAGAACAGCACCCTAACGGACAAGTAATTCATCATTACGTTAAAGAACAGTGGACTCAGCGAGCTTTGCAGGAGCCTGGTGTGATGATCGTCAGTGATTTATTGCCTATGGAGAGTCTTGATAGAAAAGTCGCTCCACATAACGGTGCCTTTGTAAAAATTCTAGGCACATATGTCCGAGAAAAAGAACTATTAAGTCTGTCTGAGGCGCTGTCGAAGATGACTCTACAGCCCGCCATGCGATTGCAAAAATTCGCGCCTATTTTCAGACAAAAAGGGCGCATTCAGATAGGCGCTGATGCGGATATCACCATATTTGACCCGCTAACGGTTAAGAGTAATGCGACTTATAAGCAACCCTACCAAGGTTCCACAGGGATAGATTTCGTAATCGTTAACGGTTCATTTGTGGTTAAAGACGGAAAATTACAAGACTCTAGTTTTCCTGGAAAACGCCTGAAAAGTAGGCATTAGGCAATGCTAGGCTTGCATCATTATTGGGTTTCGAGCATAAATGAGGACTAACTTAGTCTAAGCGAATGATGTGCCAACTCGAGTTGTTGTCTTTTTGCAACCTAACAGATTTGACCCAGCCGTCCTTTTCAATATTGATATGATTGGTTTGAGTTGGCCATAGCTCGTGTAGCGCTGAATGGCGTAGCTTAAGTGTTTCAGTGTTAGGTATTTTCGCCTCTTGATATACCCAAAAATACTTACCTTCAACCTCATACCCAACTGGCAGCAGCGTAATAAGCTCACCATTGTCGCTGGCCACCGCAAAATGTAGCTGGACATACTCGGAAAACTTTTGTTGTGTCGGCTCATCGATACTCAAATCGCCAGCACCCTCAAGGACTAAGCCCAACCCATGCTCAGCATCATGCAATAAGAAGCGATGACTCACCTCTATATTGCCCGTGCGCTGGTTAAACAACAGGCTAATGTAAGCCTCTTTTTGCTGATGCGCAAAACTGGTGCCTACCAAACCGCTAAGCACCAGTGCACAAATTATAATTAGGCCTCGCATTATTTCTTGTGCTGTTTCTTCTTAACGTCTTTCAGCTTAGTGTTGATCTCGTGCATTATGTCTCGACCAACAGGCTTCTTACTTTTCTCTTTCTTAAACGCTTCAATTCGAGAAGGCACTATGCGACGCGGGTAATGATTGTTTTCAATATCGACATCGGCGGTTTCCCAATTAACATCAACCACCACTGACTCGAGTTTTTTACCTTTCTCGGTGATCAGCAACTTACTTACGCGCTTAGGCGTGCGGCGCCAAATTTCTGCCGGCAGAACCAGCTCTTCTATTTTACCGCTGCTGTAGGTTAAGGTTAAGAGTATCGGCATTACCAGGCCACCCTTATTGGAAAAGCTCATTACGTAGTAATTCTTATCTTCTTTCACCGCGCGTTCGAGCGCTTGACGCTCACGAGGGTTAATGTCTTCGAGCATTTGTTGATACTTATTGCGCTCTTTGTTGGTCGGCGTAAACCTGTCATGTTGGTCGTAAAAATCGCTAACGTCTTTATTTAAATCGACCCAGAGTTTACGGCCTTCGGCTTCGTTACGTTGCTCGAACAAAGGCTTAGGCTCACGAGCTTGTTCAGCTCGACGACGCTTTGAATCGATGTCTGGATTAAGCGTATCTAGTTGCAGCTTGTAGACTTTATCAATCGCTATATCTACATGGTCGGTGGTGTAGAACCAACCATGCCAAAACCAATCTAAATCGACACCAGAAGCTTCTTCCATTGTGCGAAAAAAGTCAGATGGAGTTGGTCGCTTGTTTTCCCAACGAAGGGCGTATTCTTTAAACGCGAAGTCGAACAATTCTCGCCCTAAGATCACCTCTCGTAGAATGTTTAGAGCCGCTGCAGGTTTGGTATAAGCGTTAGGTCCAAGCCTTAAAACGCTATCTGACTGCGTCATGATTGGCACTTGAACGTTTGACTTCATGTAGTCAACGATGTCTCGCGGCTCAACGCCCCAGGGGATATCAGGGTCCCACTCGCGACCGGCAACGCCATCTAAAAAGCTGTTCAAACCCTCATCCATCCAGGTCCATTGACGCTCGTCTGAATTAACAATCATGGGAAAATAGTTATGCCCAACTTCATGAATCACCACTCCTAGCAAGAAGCGCTTCTCGGCCAAGGTATAGGTACGTGAGCCGTCTTTTTGCAGTTTGGTACGCGGGCCATTAAAGGTGATCATGGGGTATTCCATACCGCCGACTGGGCCGTTAACGCTGATC
>JBLHXJ010000229.1:0-4679 GCA_047629535.1 Arenicella sp.
TATTAGCCGCTGTCATCGGTCGAAACGGTGGTGTTTGGTTCAATCTAGCCGCAGCTTAATACTCAAAGCGGCCGTTATGAAGCATTGCATAGTGCAAGGTTTGACCTAAAAAGTCCGTAAAGGGCAGATAACGCCCTCTGGAAATAAAAAGCAGAATTGATCTAAATAATCGTTGTAACGATGCCGTAAGTACATCGTCACTAAATACAAATTAACCCGTTGTCACCCTGTGCGAAGCCGAAGGATCTCATCGTTAATGATAGATCCTTCGCTTCGCTCAAGATGACGCTTCGCTTCACTTAGGATGAAGCTTCGCTTCGCTCAGGATGACTGCAAAATGAAATTTACCAGTGTCCGCTTAGGGCAATTTTCAGTCTTTTCGCGAACAGATGTTTGATTAAGTGGAAAGGCTGTAGAATACTCGAAACGGCCATATCGTAATATGCTTGGACTGGTACGGGGATAGGTCAAAATATACAGCTAGCTGCCGAGTAGACAGCTTGTGAGCAATCATAACGGGAGCAGCAAGATTTGACGGAAGTAAAAAGAACCTCGGCGCGTAACAGCAATGATCCCGAAGCAATGGATCGGTTACGCGATCGCACTGATGAACTCGAGTTGATTATTTCGAGCCTGACAATATTTGCATTATTGGCTATGCCTGATTGGTTGTACGGCAAGTTTGCTAGCGTTTTCACGCACCTTTCGACCAGTCTTGCGATTGCCGGCAGTGCTGGTACAGCATTATTGGCGGGTGTCAGCTATGGTTTGGCCGCTTGTTTTATTGTGCATTTGATGGCGCGTGCTTATTGGGTTGGCTTGATTGGGCTGCGGGCTGCTTTCCCAGACGGCATCAACTGGAACAAAACACCAGGGCTCGGCCCTATGAGCCGTAAGTATTATCGCGACACACTCCCGAGCCTCGATACCGTAATCCAGAAAACCGATCGATTGGCGTCGTCGTTGTTTGCTGTCATCAGCATGTTGACGCTAAGTGTCCTGTGGTTCGGTGTGATATTAGTCGGAATCCTTGTCATTTCCTCGGCAATCGGTGCGCGCTTCGGTATCACCAATACCGCAATGGGCATCGGCTTGCTGGGACTTCTGATTCTTTTCATCGGTGTACCAATACTTGTGTATCTGCTTGATGCGCAACTTGCGTCGCGGTTTCCGCGCCTGTGCGAGAGCTCAAACTATTCGGGCTTAGTTCGATTTCTCAGGCGCATTGCGGGGCTCGCCTATCCGCAACGCCTTGTATTGCCAGTGCAGCTAACGTTGCAAAGCAATACGCGCCCATTTGCGGTTTTCGCAGCGATAACCTTGGGCATTGTCGCCATTGCCATCATCGGCAACACGCGCGCGGCGGCATGGGGTAATTTCACACTCTCTGGCGAGTTTGTGTATCTGGATACCGAACTAGTCCGGCAAGGGTTTCGCAGCACGTATTACGAGGATATGCCCAGTTCGCTGGATCCGGTACGTGGCTGGCCCCGAGTAGACAGCTTCAAGCAAAGCGGTAGCTTCGTCGGTCTGTTCTTGCCTTACCAACCGCTGCGTGACAACCTGTTGCTCGATCAATGGTGCATAAGCCCAGAACAAGCGTCAGACCAAGTAGATTGCTTGCGTAAACTTTGGTCCGTCTCGATTGATGGCACAGCAGTACCGATGTCGACGTTCGAAACAGCTGAACGTGCCGACATCGGTATGCGCGGCCTCATTGGACTAGTGCCTCTCGCGAGGCTCGAACCGGGAATGCGCAAGATTGAAGTAGTCTGGAACCCCGACGTGGCAGACGATGCGGCACCGATAGATGATCGATACACGCAAGTAAACGCTACTTATGTGATCCCAATAGCGTTTGCACCGGAATATGAGTTGTCGCTAGAGAACTAGGGTAGTCGAGCGGTGTGAATCGCCACGGTTCTCATCGACGCCGTTTGGCTCGACAAACCTGGCCGCTTTGTTCAAACCTTTTATCTGGGGAGGTGCGGTTGCACAACTCATTTGAGACATTTGATGACCTTAAAGTTCGAGTGTTCGAATATTTTAAATATCCCGAGATAATGTCGGATAATAAAATTGTTAGTCAGGCAATCGATAGAGCTTATATTTTTACATGAAATATTTAATTCGCTTTATGTAGAAGCACTCGACAGGAAAGGTTGTGATTTCCTTTTTTGTATTGACTATGGCCGTGTATCTAACGATGCTATCTTACTTGATTCCAGCTGTTACCGCGTTTGCTTACATTAGTTTGGTTAAGTGAAAAGGCTGTAGAATACTCGAAACGTACATTCCATCCTCAATCCCGACACCACAATACGAGTTTTCTTATGACAGAGTACGAGACTGCAATGCTAGCACTAGAAGTCGCGCAGGGCGCACGCGAACAAGGGTTCCTCGCTCAAGCGCAGACTGCACTTATTCAAACACAGGCTGAGATTTTAGGTTCTGCGATGACTAATTTTTTTGCTGTTCTATCGGGATATCTTTTGGTAGCACATTTTGCTGCCGCACAACTTTCTCGTGGTCAGGCGGTTGTTCTAAACTTTCTGTACATCTACATTATGGCGATCTCAGTATTTGGCAGCCATACGGCATACATTTCTGGAATTAGGCTCACGGAAGCGATGGCGGAGATAAAACCGAGGTCAATTTCGGAGCCTTTTTGGAGTCTAGAAGGAGTTTGGCAATTGAATGTGATGTTGTCCTTATGCATCGTGGCTTCGCTGTATTTCTATTACTCATCTCGTCGTAACGGCTCGGCCTAACAATTGCATCCGCTATAAGCGCTGAAGGGGGCGAACGAGTGTCAGCAAGAAGCGGCCTCAGGATAAAAATTGTCGAGTTTGATTCGAAGAAGCATTATAGTTATTTTCACTAAGCCAAAACATGTGCATTGGGGCCTTAAATGAATGAACCTGTTCTAAAATTTTATGATGATGATGGATACGAGAACGCTCTTAAATTTTTAGAGTCGTCTGTTAATCACATGGTGCTTCGTAGAGTTAATTTTCCGAACCCACCGCAGACTAGTATTTCTAATCAGAAGGACTGCGCTATCTATCGAGGGGTCTATCTGGACACTGAGACAACAGGGCTTTCTCATAAAGATGATGAGGTTATTCAACTATGTATGCTGCCCTTTATATACGCTCACGACCCTATCAAAAATAACTATACGATCATTGGAGTATATCCTCCTTATGTCGGCTTTAAGGAACCCTCAGAGCCACTTAGCCAAGAGATCATCGATTTAACCGGCATTACAATGGATATGCTCAAAGGCCAAAGTCTAGATATTGAAAAAATCGACGCTATCTTGGAAAAAATAGATTTTGTTATTGCTCATAACGCCTCATTTGATCGGCCTTTTACGCATGATCTTAGCGAAATTTTTGCCACAAAGAAGTGGGCATGCTCTATGAGTAATGTGCCTTGGCGAGAGCTGGGTTTTGAGAGTCTGAAGCTGACGCACTTAGCATCGGATCTAGGTTTTTATTTTGAGCCACATCAAGCGGATAAAGATTGTTTGGCAGGCCTTGCTATACTTGCACAGGTTGATGAAACGGGCGAAAGTTATTTTCAAAAAATGATCAATATTGCCGAAAAAGACAGTATTACGATTAGAGCCGAATATGCCCCTTTTGAAGCGAAGGATGGCCTGAAAAATCGGGGCTACAGTTGGCAAGACGGCAGTGATGGAGGTGCCAAAGGTTGGGAGACTGTAATTGCCATCGATAAGGCCGATGATGAAAGAGCATGGTTGTCTGCAGAGGTTTATAACGATAAGCCAAAATTCTCGGAAAAATCACAAAATGCGATTAGTAGATTTACTACTAGTTCATAGGGCAACTTTGGCCGGTACTGACAAGTTAAATAGAGATGCTCGATAATTGCATTATGAAAACTTATAAACGCCATCGCTTCCCACCAGAAATTATCAGTTACGCAGTTTGGTTGTACTTTCGTTTTAATCTGAGCCATCGCCAGATTGCCGGGCCATTCGTCGAAGATTTACTTGCGGAGAGAGGGATTGTTGTCAGTTACGAAGCTATTCGTCTTTGGTGTATTAAGTTTGGTTCTAAATATTGGCGCCGACTTAGACGGAAACACTCTGTATTCGGAGACACATTATACCTCGATGAGGTTTTTGACCGAATTGGTGGGAAGCAACATTATTTGTAGCGAGCTGTGGATCAAGATGGTGAAGTCGTTGATGTGTTCCTCCAAAAACGCCGTAACGGTCAAGCTGTAAAACGTTTCTTCGCACGACTATTTAAAACTCACGGGCGAACACCTCAGAAAATTGTGACGAATAAGCTAGCAAGTTATGGTGTTGCTCACCGCCAGTTGTCTCCTGACGTTATTCATGACACTACCCAAAATGCCAACAATCGATCCGAGCTTTGTCATCAACCAACTGGGGTTAGAGAACGGGTAATGAGACGTTTCAAATCGACGGGTTAGGCCCAGAGGTTCCTCGATACACAGGCATCGTTTTACAATTTATTTAACCGGGGTCGCCATCTAATTAAGGCGAGTCACTATCGAAACCTCAGGACAAATGCGTTTGCTGATTGGAGCAGGGCGGTTGCTTAGTGATGCCGGCCTTTCGTTCTGTACGCCGATTAGGTAACTTGTCAGTACCCTTTAGCTATTCAGCCGACATTCGAAAA
>JBLHXJ010000230.1:0-4642 GCA_047629535.1 Arenicella sp.
CGTTTGTTTGATTGTTTGAAGTTTTTTGCCCGTAGTAACACCAATGCTAGTGCAGTTGGACTTGCTAAACGGTGTCAACGTTTGCTTGCTTTTGACCGACATGCAGGCGATCTGTTCGGCACCGCGCAGTTTTTCACCAGCGACGATTGGCTTGTTTTTTGGACGATTGCTTATAACAGTAGTATCAGACATATCCGTGGTGGGCTAAACTAGTGATGTATTCAAACTGGCTAAAAGTATAACAAGTAATGTCAAAAAAAGACGTATTACTAAGGTCTGATATAGAAGATATCGTCGCACGTTTTTATGATGTGATGCTAAAAGATCCGATAATTGGCTTTATATTTACCAATGTGGCTAACATAAGCCTGGAGCATCATTTGCCGATTATTGTCGATTTCTGGGACGACAGTCTATTTAAAAATAGCAATTACAGTGGTAATACCCTGCAAAAGCATCTTAATATTCATCAAAAAATGCCTCTGCGACCAGGGCATTTCACTCGATGGTTGTTTCTATTCAACCGCGCGGTGGATTATAGACATGCCGGAGAAAACGCTGAACGGATGAAATCACGAGCTGAGTTAGTCGCAAAGAGTATTGCCGCAGCCTTAGTTAAGGGTAAGCGCGGCGATATGAATTTAGTGCTTTAACAGCTTGAGCCGGAACAACAGCTTGAGCCGGAACAACAGCTTGAGCCGGAACAACAGCTTGAGCCGGAACAACAGCTTGAGCCGGAACAACAGCTTGAGCCGGAACAACAGCTTGAGACGAAACAACAGCTTGAGCCGAAACAACAGCGCGACATCAATGCCGACTGTTTGCAATGAAATATTATTGCTTGCGCAAAAAAACTGGATTTAGAGCATCAGAATCATTGGCACTGTATTGGTAGCCGCTTTGCTCGAAGGTTAAAAGTGTCTCTAGGTCCTCAACTTGGTTTTGGATAACCCAAGCGGACATAAGCCCACGCGCTTTTTTAGCGTAGAAGCTGATGATCTTGTATTGGCCATTTTTCCAGTCTTTAAATACTGGGGCGACGATTTCGCCGACTAGCTCCTGCGCCTTGACCGATTTGAAGTATTCGTTTGATGCTAAGTTTAGAAGAGTTTTAGAATCAATCGCCTTCAATTGTTTATTTATCGCGTCAGTAATGCTGCTGCCCCAGAATTCATAAAGGTTTTTTCCTTCTGAGTTTTCAAGCTTTGTGCCCATTTCAAGTCGGTAAGCTTGCATTAGGTCGAGTGGACGCAACAGCCCATAGAGACCCGACAAAATGCGCAGGTGATGTTGAGCGTAGTCTAAATCTTGCTCGCTAAAGTTGTCCGCGTCTAAGCCTGTATAAACATCACCTTTAAATGCTAATACGGCTTGTTTAGCGTTTTTATTGGTGAATGGTCTACTCCAGGTATGGTATCGCTCAACGTTTAGCTCTGACAATTTAGGGCTAATTTTCATCATTTTTTCGATATCGGCTGGCGACTTGGTAGTCAGGACATCGATTAGCTGCTCACTTTGTTTGAGCATGCTCGGCTGAGTATGTTTTAAGCCGCGCGGAGCGGCGTTAAAATCTAATGTTTTGGCTGGGGAAATAACAATTAGCATAAGAGTTTTTGTGCGTTAGTTGGTCAGAACCTAGGAACTAAATAATAGCCTGATATGGGTCAGAAATCTTATCCTATTGCTGACTTTAATCGCCGCGGGCTAAGCGGCTGTTGTCAGCACTGTAATCGTGTCGACTTTGCAGTATGTGTATTATACTCAAGTGACGACAGTGCCAAAGCGCAGTCAGCGTCAGAGCTGCTAGGTTTTGGTCATATTAATAGTTGTCCACCGGAGCTCAATCAAAGTAGAGCTAGTTGTCTCATTACTCGACTACGTACGGCTTTTTGAGCGTACTAACTACTTACTAAACAGGGCTAGATTATGAATCCAAAAACCTCAGTAAAAACCAATACGGCCGCTTTAGCCGCGGTATTAATGATACCGCTTTTGTTGGCAACCCAAGCGGTTCGGGCGGAGCTAGTTGGCCTCGATCACCTGCAGTTAAGCGAGAAGTTAAAAGCTAATTCTGAAGTAGTGATTATAGATGTGCGTAGCCAGCAAGAATTTGCCAGTGGGCATGTACCCGGTGCGGTTAATATTCCACACAGTTCGATTCTTGGCGATGTTGCTTTGTTGGACCGCTATAAAGACCAAGATATGGTGTTCTATTGTCGAAGTGGTAAAAGAGCAAAGTCGGTAACGGACTCTCTAGAGGCTAGCGACTACACATCAGGTCGGCCTCTTTATCAACTAGAAGGTGATATTCTCGGCTGGATTTCAGCTGATCAGCCGTTACAAAAAGTGGCCATGTAACGCTGCTGGACTGCACCGGCAGCGTCACTTTGCTACTTTAAAAAAGACGCTAAGTAATGGCCGGTATACGAGCCTTTAGTTTTTGCGACCTCTTCGGGAGTGCCTTCGGCGATCACTTGGCCGCCGCCGTCTCCGCCTTCGGGCCCTAGGTCGATGACCCAATCTGCGGTTTTAATAACGTCTAAATTGTGTTCGATCACGACCACAGTGTTGCCGTGATCCCTCAGCTTATTAAGCACCTCAAGTAGCTGGCGAATATCAAAGAAGTGCAGGCCGGTTGTCGGCTCATCCAATATATACAAGGTCTGACCCGTGTCTCGCTTTGAAAGCTCACGCGAGAGTTTGATACGTTGCGCTTCACCACCCGAAAGTGTGATCGCGCTCTGCCCTAGTTTGATATAGCCCAATCCAACCGACATTAGTGTCTCGAGTTTGCGGTTAATATTCGGCACGGCGCTAAAAAAATCGGTGGCATCCTCAATGGTCATATCAAGAACGTCATGAATATTCTTACCCTTGTAACGAATGTCTAAGGTTTCACGGTTATAACGCTGGCTTTTACAGACATCGCAGGCGACATAGATATCTGGCAAGAAGTGCATCTCAACTTTGATCATGCCATCGCCCTGACATGCCTCGCAGCGACCACCCTTAACGTTAAACGAGAAGCGGCCGGGCTTATAACCACGCGCTCTTGCTTCGGGGGTACCTGCAAATAGTTCACGAATAGGGGTGAATAATTGCGTGTACGTAGCTGGGTTCGATCGCGGGGTGCGACCAATCGGGCTTTGGTTAATGTCGACTATTTTGTCTACCTGATCTAAGCCGTCGATATCCTCATGAGGCGCACACTCTATACGGCTGCGGTTGATCTTTTGAGCTGCAGCGGGGTAAAGAGTATTGTTAATCAGGGTTGATTTGCCTGAACCTGATACGCCAGTGACGCAGGTGAGCAAGCCGATCGGGATGTCTACCGACACGTTCTTTAGGTTATTGCCGGTCGCGCCTTTTATTTTGATCTGTGCCTTTTTATTGTTTTTATGACGTGTTTTAGGCACCGCAATTACTTCTTTGCCTGAGATGAATTGGCCGGTCAGGGAGTCAGGGTTGTTTTTAATGTCTTCTATGGTGCCTTGGGCGACAATATGGCCGCCATGAACACCCGCGCCAGGGCCGATATCGACGATATAGTCGGCGTGATTCATGGTGTCTTCGTCATGTTCTACCACGATTACAGTGTTACCCAGATCGCGCAGGTGAGTCAGTGTGCCAATCAATCGGTCATTGTCTCGCTGATGCAGTCCTATCGACGGTTCGTCTAGCACGTACATTACGCCGACTAAGCCCGAACCAATTTGTGATGCAAGTCGAATTCTTTGCGCTTCGCCACCGGATAATGTTTCCGCCGATCGGTCCATGCTGAGGTAATTAAGGCCAACATTTACCAAGAAGCCTAAGCGGTCATGAATCTCTTTGACGATCTTGTCAGCAATCTCAGCCTTATTGCCCGTCAGCTCGAGGTTTTCAAAGAAGGCCAGAGCATCACCAATTGAGCGATGCACAATTTGGTCGATACTAGTTTCTTTAATAAACACGTTTCGAGCTTCTAAGCGCAAACGCGTGCCGCTGCAGTCGGGGCAGGTGTGCGAATTAATGTACTTGGCAAGTTCTTCGCGCATACCGCTCGATTCAGTCTCGCGATAGCGGCGTTCCATATTGGGGATAATGCCTTCCCACGAGTGATGTCGTACCACGCCTTGGCCTTTGTGGCGCAAGTAGCTGAACTCAATAGCTTCGTCGCCGCTGCCATAAAGTAGTTTGTCCATTTGCGCTGGATTAAGCGTACTAAGTGGCTCGTCTACTGAGAAACCATAGTGACTACCCACGTTCTGTAACATTCGGAAATAGAACAGACTGCGTCGATCCCAGCCTTTAATCGCACCTTGCGACAAGCTCACCTCGTGATCGAAAATAATCTGCTTGGGGTCGAAATACTGCTTATTGCCAAGCCCGTCGCATGAGGTACAGGCGCCGACCGGGTTGTTGAACGAGAACAGTCGAGGCTCGAGTTCACTCAAGCTGTAGCCGCAATGGTTGCAGGCATAACGCGCAGAAAAAACCAAGGTTGTTTCTTTTTGTGTGTCGCTAGGCATCACCAATATTTCAGCAACGCCTTCGGCTAGTTCTAAAGCGGTCTCGAACGACTCCGCCATGCGTTGTTCGTTGCCTTCCTTAATCACCAAGCGATCGATGATGATGTCGATATTATGCTTAAAATTCTTTT
>JBLHXJ010000231.1:0-4619 GCA_047629535.1 Arenicella sp.
TCCGAATACCATCTGTAGAATTCTGGGTATTGTTTGATAATCGCTGCCGCTAATTTGGCAATATCAAGTGCCGACATTAAATGACCTTCAGCCGGTAAGCCTGTGCTATTGACGAAATTAGACTGCTCTAAACCTAATTTTTTTGCGTCTTGGTTCATTAATTGTGCAAACGCAAATTCGCTTCCACCGGTAAATTCGGCCAAGGCAATCGAGGCATCATTACCGGATTGAATAATGGTGCTTTTAAGCAGATGACCCAGTTCAATTTTAGTATTCACATCGGCGAACATACGAGAACCTTCAGCTCGCCACGCGTATTCACTTATTGGTACTTGATCGGACGGCGCCACATCACCCGACTGCAGACGCCCGAACATGACATAGTTCATCATCAACTTTGTAATGCTGGCCGGTGGTAAAGCCACCTCAGCATTTTGAGAAGTGACTACTGAACCACTATTGATCTCCATCAGCACCCATGCACTGGCGTCTAAAATCGGTTTTGTTTGCGCCATCGCCGAGACACTAAAAAGCGCAATTACACAACTAATAAGCATGGCTGCCAAGTAGCCAGACATACGCCTTTGAGATGAATTTCGAACTCGATTTGATCGCCAATGGCTAACCGCGTCATGGCCGATCGCGTTACCATTTGAGCCGAACACTAACTTTCCCCTAAGCATTACCATCTACTCCGCGCTATCGCTATTAGTTGTTTGGTCGTGATTAGATTTGGCCAAATCGATAGCTTGACTTAAGTCGTGCACAGCCATAGCGTATAAGACGCTGTGATTATACTGAGTAATGGCATAGAAATTTCGATGCGTGAAGAAGAATCGCTCCTTTACAGTGTCAACTTGCTCAAGCTCAACTTGCTTATCTATGGTTTTTGCTACTTCCCATTTGCTACCCTTAACAGATAGCATTTTTGACGACTCTTGCTTGGCGATAAGCGCCTGAGCCTTGGCCGGAAGCTGTAATCGCTGGCCTCTGAATATATCACCTTTCTTATTTATTTTATTCAATTTAAACAGAGCCTTACATGAAATACCCAACGTTTCAGCGATTTGACATGCGGTATCACCAGAGCGGACTATATAAATATTACTAGTCTTGGGCTCAGAGACCGTTTCACTCGCATCGAGCATCAGCACATTAAGTTTTTCGTCGCCACTAATCGAATCTGGCAACAGCGCACCCTTGTCACGCAACGAGGCGGCAGTAAACTGAGTTTTACGCTTTCGGTTGGCTAGTTTTTCGATATTTGCGTCAACCGTTTCATACGCCGGAGAGGTTACTGGCTCTCCTGGCTGCCAACCATTCTGAATAAAATAGTTGGCAATACTGCCGATCGCGTCAACCGGTTGATTAATCAAATCGGTCTTTCCATCAGCCGAGAAATCCACCGCATAACTTCGATAACTGCTGGAAATAAATTGAGGATAGCCAACAGCACCAGCATAGGACCCAAGAATTTCATCAAACGCGAGGCCATTCTCTTTGGTAAGAATCAAAAACTGTTTTAATTCGCTAGCAAAAAAACTGCTGCGTCGAGGAAACCCTACGGTGAGTGTCACTAAGCTATCAAGTACTTTATGGCTACCTTTATAGCGCCCATATTTTGACTCAACGCCAACAATAGCAACAATCACACTGGCCGGAACGCCGTACTCTTGCTCGGCCCTATCTAGGTCTTGCTGATACTCATTCCAAAATTCAACGCCTTGTTGAATGCGATCATCTTTCAGGAAGAGCTTGCGATACTTACCCCAGGTGAATTTATACTCAGCAGGATTGGTCATTGCATCCAACACAGACTGCTGCACGACAGCCTTACTAAACACCGCTTCGAGCTCCTCCTGGGTATACAGACTTTCGGCGATTAACTGATCTGCAATAGCCTGCAGCTTAGGCTGCTGCTTAAGCTCCAAGGCGCTGGCAATGCTAGTTAAACTAACATTTAAAACGCCAATACAAAGCGCCGCAAGTACATATTTTTTCACTGACATAGAAAACCCTATCGAGACATTAAGCTGCGATGGTTATGAATACCCATCAGGATACCAAAGCCGGCCATTAAAGTTACCATCGAGGTACCTCCATAGCTGATCAAAGGCAATGGCACACCAACTACCGGCAGCATTCCCGCCACCATGCCAATATTCACAAACACATAAAAGAAAAAAGTCATCGACAAACTGCCTGCCAATAACCTAGAAAACGTATCCTTGGTGTAATACGCTATGTAAAGCCCGCGCGCCACTATCGCCACGTATAGAGATATCAGCAGCAACACGCCAATGAAACCCATTTCTTCGGAAAATACAGAAAAAATGAAATCAGTATGTCGATCTGGAATAAAATCCCCCTGCGACTGACTGCCTTGAGTCCAGCCCTTGCCTTGTGCCCCGCCGCTACCGATCGCGATCATAGATTGAATAATCTGATAACCAGAGCCGAGTGGGTCGGCCCAGGGGTCGATTAAGGTGTGTATTCGCCGTTGTTGATAGGGCTCAAGTACAAACACGTAAGCGATAGGCATCAGGACCAAAACTAACACCAGTAAAATCATGATATTGCGCCAAGAAAACCCCGCTAGAAAAATAATCAATGCGCCTGACATCAATATCAAAATCGCAGTACCTAGATCAGGCTGAACCAAAATAAAAGCCGACGGCAACAGCAATGCAGCCGATGCTAAAATTAAATTCTTCAAATCCGGTGGCAAGGTCTTACGCGTTATCACCCAAGCAACCATCATCGGCACAGCTAACTTCATCACTTCGGATGGCTGAAACCGAATAATCCCTAAGTCCAGCCAGCGCTGAGCACCTTTACCGACATCTCCAGCGACCATTACCAAGGCCAACATAAGCAGACCTGCAGCGTACAATAAAGGCGTCCAGCGAAATATCGTATCGGGTCGTATTTGAGCCAAGACAATCATGCCGGTAATAGCGACTCCCATACGTATAGCCTGATTAATGACTAAGCGAGGATCTTCGCCGCCGGCGCTCCATAGTACGAATAAACTGCTGGCGCAAAGCAACAACAATGCAAACAACAACGGCATATCAACTTTGATGCGAAACATTAGTTCTGTACCACAGCAAGCGGTTGAGCGGCACCTGCTCTAGGCTCTGGCGCATTGGCGTCTTTACCAAGTAGGTAAAAGTCAGTTACCTTACGAGCCACTGGGGCCGCGACGCCACTGCCACTACCACCATTTTCGACGATCACCGCAATCGCTATTTTAGGTTGCTCAACTGGTGCGAAAGAGACGAATAGAGCATGGTCTTTATGAAAATCGTCAAGCTTACTAGCATCATATTTAGCGCCCTGGGCGATAGCAACCACTTGTGCCGTGCCGGTTTTACCGGCCATCGTATATTCAGCATTTAAGCCTGCCGATCGATGCGCGGTGCCACGAGGGTGCGCAACAACCGCTGTCATCGCGTCAATAATAGTGTCGAAACTTTTAGAGCTAGCGGTAACTTGGCCTAATTCAGCGCCCCGCAATTGTGAAACTGCGTGTTCATTGTCGCCGTTTAAGCTATGTTCCAAACGCCCTACAATTCTAGGTTCGATTCGCTTGCCGCGGTTAGCTAAGGTAGCCGTTGCAACCCCGAGTTGAAGTGGTGTTACCAACATAAAACCTTGACCGATACCTGTGTTGAGGTTGTCGCCAGGATACCAAGACACACCTCGACGTTCTCGTTTCCATTCTCGTGACGGCACTAAACCTGACGGCTCACCATCGAGGTCAATACCCGTCTTCGAACCCAAGCCAAAGTCCTTAAGGAAGGCAGATAGCTTGTCGATACCCAATGCATTAGCCAATTGATAGTAGTAAACATCGCAAGAGAACATAATAGATTCGAGCATTGATACAGTACCGTGACCGGCCCTTTTCCAACACCGATAACGATGACTACTGCCTTTCAGAGTGAAATAACCTGGGCAAGTAATGTTTTTATTCTGGCTCCAGCCATTCTCTAAGCCAGCCATAGACACTAAGCCCTTAATAGTAGACCCAGGAGCATAGCGACCGCTGATGGTACGATTGAGTAGAGGCCGATTAATGTCTTCTCGCAGAGCATTGTACGAGCGATGATCAATGCCATTAACAAATTTATTAGGGTCGTAGACTGGGTTACTCACGAACGCCAATACTTGGCCAGTGGCCGGTTCGATCGCAATAACCGAACCGCGATGATCGCCTAAATATTCGCGCGCTTTAATTTGCAACTCAACATCGATATTTAAATAAATATCATCGCCTGAGATCTGCGGCTTGCGATCAAGCGTTCTGATACGCTCGCCATGCGCATTAGTTTCTACTTGCTCAACACCGACTTTTCCGAGCAAATGATCTTCATATTTCGCTTCGATACCGCGCTTACCGATATACTCAGTACCCTTATAAGCCTTAGCATCTATGCTGTCTTTATCACGCTGATTAATGCGTCCGACATACCCTAAAACATGTGCCATTTCGCCACCATATGGGTAGCTTCGCTGCAAACGGGCCCGCACTTTAGCGCCTCGAAAAAGGTGGCGATTTACAGAGAATCGCGCCCATTCTTGTTCACTCAAATTAACTTTAAACACCTGCGGCT
>JBLHXJ010000232.1:0-4523 GCA_047629535.1 Arenicella sp.
TGCCCGAATCGCTGAGCAATGACGTTAAGGAAAACGTCAAATCGGCGATCCAAGATGTAATCAGTGATCTTGATGTTGTCACTCGCGAAGAGCTGGATATCCAGAAAGCGGTGTTGCTGAAAACACGCGCCAAGGTTGATCAGATGGAAATAATTATTGCCGAGTTAGAGAAGAAGTTAGATTTGTAGTTTTATTGACGGGGGCTCCCTCTGTCTGTCTTCCTAAGAAATAGGTGTCCCTCTTTTCCGTCATCCTGAGCGAAGCCGAAGGATCTCACTGACGATATCGATTTTCTTATAATCCGTAGATTCCCACTTCTTTTATAGATTACTACTCGCCGTGGCGGGCAATCTAGATAAGAATCAGAAGCTACGTAGTAGTCACAGAACCCAAAGCAACGATGAGATCCTTCGGCTACGCTCAGGATGACGTGTCACTTCGGTCAGGATGACGTGTCACTTCGCTCAGGATGACTCAAAGACAGCAAATTGCGGTGGGCTCAACTGGTAAACGCAACCAGTAATTTTCTAGCTTAGCCTAGGATAATTTACTAATTCCATGTCTACCCCTATGCGGCAGGTCATCCTAGCCGCGTTTGTATTGAGTCGGGCAGTGCGCTCGGCCAACTTTAAAAGTGCGCTTAGATAAATGTTTAGTCTTACGACTGGTGACTCGCTCACGCCACATTCTGAACGAGCTGGCTTTCATTTCTTTACGCATCAACTTAATCACCTGCGACTCAGATAAAGCATAGTTAGTTTCAATCGCTTCGAACGGCGTTCGGTCTTCCCAGGCCATCTCAATAACACGGGAAGTATCGCCTTCGGACAATTGTATTTTTAGCGGCTTAGTCATCAGACATTAATTGGCTTGCAGTTAGAGTTCAGATCGAAATCCACACCACGCTAACTCAGCAGTGGTAACGTGCTGGTATTATAAATAATTTATGTAAGAAACCATGAAGGTAACTATTGCCCTTTTTTTACTAGCCACTGCATCGCTGATAAGCACCCCTGCGGCGGCAAATGTCGAATGTCATGAACTGCTAAATTTCAGTGCTACCAAGTTACGCTCATCTGAAAAAATAGAATTTTGCCAGCAATTTTCAGGGAAGGCTCTGTTGGTGGTTAATACCGCTAGCCAGTGTGGTTTTACTGCACAGTTCAAAGACTTAGAAAAACTACATCAAGTCTATGGTGACAAACTCGCTATTATTGGATTTCCCTCAAATGATTTTAAGCAAGAACACAGTGATAGCGAGAAAGTCGCTGAGGTCTGTTACGTCAACTATGGCGTTACCTTTACGGTGCTCGAACCGAGTTCCGTGCGAGGTGAGAAGGCCAATAAAGTATTCAAAATTTTGAGCCAAAAAACTGGCCACCAACCAGGTTGGAACTTTACCAAGTACTTAGTATCCGCGGACGGCAAAACAGTTAAGCACTTCGCTTCGGCGACGGCGCCAATGAGCAAACGAATAGTCAACGAAATTGATCGACTATTGGCGACTAAGTAGCGCTTGTGTAACTTAAAAAGAGCCGTAAGCACCGATTAGTCAGTAGATACAGAGTCTTGTGATGAGTAATCAACTCAATTAAACTGTGGCAATGGTTAATCAGCATTTCAACTTAGCTCTGTTTTGCAGACATTTACGGCCGACAAAGGCTGATATCGTCTGGCTGATGCTGATTTCTATGCTGTTTAATGCAGTCGTACCCTTGGCCGCGAATGCGATGTCATACAAGCAAGACCCGACTGGGTCAGACAGCGCAAATCAAATTCTGCTATGTACCTCAAGTGGTTATCGATGGGTTGACCTTCGTGACCTAACAGATACCAGAGTCGACAGCGCCCACTGTCTCATGTGCCTCAGTGGTGATCATGACCTAGACGCGGTACTCGATAGCGACAATGTGCATGACTTTAACCAATCACATCAGCTGCAGGCGATTACCGCCTTAGCCGACTTTCCTTCGACTTTTTCAAGTCCGCCACGGGCGCGCGCACCACCCACAATTCTTTAACTTAAATACGCTACACGTTGTGTCTATATAGGTGGACGTCTCACCGTATTGACCTCAATTAGTTGCCCGATTGCTTGGGCTATTTAGAGAATTTGAAATGAAAAAAACCTTATGTATCGCAGCCGCTATGGCCGCCACCTTCTGTGCCACGGCAAATGCCGACGGTAACACTACTACTGCATCGTCACACGCGCCACTAGGGGTGATGGGCGACCACTTACACAAGCAAGGCGAGTTTATGTTTTCATATCGCTATATGCGTATGGACATGGACGGCAATCGAATCGGCACTCAACGCGCGTCTGCACGTGAGATTGTTGGCAATATGAACCAACCAGGTCAGTTCATGGTGGCACCTACCTCAATGCCGATGGATATGCACATGCTCGGCGCGATGTACGGGCTGTCAGATAAAGTCACGCTAATGGGTATGGCCAGCTATGTTAGTAATTCGATGGGTCACCTCATTCGTAACGGCCGCGAATTCACCACTGAATCATCCGGTATCGGCGATACAAAACTAAGTGCCTTGGTCAGCATCATCGACACTGGCCATCACAAAATGCATTGGCAGATCGGCGTTAGTCTGCCGACCGGCTCAATCGATAAGCGTGATGACACGCCGGCCATGCAAAATGCATTTTTACCTTACCCGATGCAGATCGGCTCAGGCACTTACGATTTATTACCTGCCGTCACCTATTCCGGCCGAGGTACGTCAGATCGAACTAGCAACATTAGTTGGGGGGCACAGGTAAACGCGGTTATCCGCACTGGTGATAGCGATGAGGGCTACTCCTTGGGCGATCAACTCGGAGCAACCTCATGGATTGCCAAAGACTTAAGTAAAAACCTAAGTCTGGCGTTACGGGTCAACTATCAAGATCGAGATGCCACCAGCGGGCAAAACCCAGCCCTCAACCCTCGTATGATTCAAACCGCCGACACGGCTTTGCACGCCGGACAGCGTATTGACCTCTCTTTGGGTATCAACTACCTATTCGACAACGGCTATCGTTTAGCTGTTGAATACGCCAAACCGCTTCGGCAAGACCTCGTTGGTCCACAGCTTGAAATAGACTCGGTAATGACCGTCGGTTGGCAAAAAGCATTCTAAACGCTCGAATGGCTAAACACTAAAGCCCCGCTTGCCACGGGGCTTTTCATTGTCAGCTGTTATAATCGATTACGGCAGAACGTTTTCTGACCCAAAACACAGAGAATTAGTGGTCGAAGTAGAGCTATTAGCTTGCTTCGATCAATTCTTATCTCGATCAAAAACGAATAAGTGCGCATAATAAATGAGCGATAAAAAAGACAGCAACAAAAAGCCACCTGCACCTATATCGTTACTGCTCGAAGTCAGAGCAGCATTCGATTTCGCCTCAGTTCCACTGTCGTTAATTAGTAGTATATTATCGCCAAAGGTTGGCCAAGGCAGTTTGCCGATCATCATGTTTCCAGGCTTCGGCAGCAATGAACGATACTTAAAAGCGCTCGAATATTATCTACGAAACCTTGGCTATACAACCGAAGGCTGGGGTCTGGGGACTAATTTAGCTGGCACCGATATTAAGCACTCGCTAGACGATCTTTCGCCGATGTGGGAAATCGATTACCCGCAGAACTACACTCCCGAGACCTACAAAGGGGAAGGTGGCGTACCGATGCTATGTGAGAAGGCCATCGACCGCGTAAAGCAGCGCTCAGAAGAACTAGGATCGCCGGTGGTGATTATTGGCTGGAGCTTGGGCGGCTACATCGCTAGAGAGTGCGCGCGCGAACTACCGGAGCAGATAGCCCAGCTGATTACCTTTGGGGCGCCCGTTATTGGTGGGCCAAAATACAGCGCAACCGCGGGTTTGTTTAAAGCCCGAAAGTTCGATTTAGATTGGATAGAACAGGCTATCGAAAAGCGAAATAGCAAACCCATCAGCCAACCAATTACCTCAATTTACAGTAACACTGACGGAATAGTTGCCAGCCATGCCGCCATAGACTCACTCAGCCCCAAGGTGCAGAACATACAAATAAATGCGGCACATATAGGCATGGGATTTAATCGTAAAGTGTGGAAAGAAATTAGAAAAGCACTCTATAGGGAATCGCAAAAGCGGCTGGCGGCTGAGTAATATCAACCAGGTTAAAGCCTTCGGCTAAATCTAAAGGCAGTCATCAATAGACTAACCCTAGACCCGCTATTGGCAAAGCTCGAAAGCTAGCCTCAACAAATAACTATTAGCAATTCAGATAAGGCATACAGATATGAACAGATTAAATTCCAAACTGATTAAAAACAGTAGTTATATTAACGGCCAATGGCATACAGGTAGTGGTGATAGCTTCAATGTCAGCAACCCGGCCAATGGTGAGGTTATCTGTACCCTGCAAGGCGCTGACAAGAATGATGCCACCTTAGCCGTCGACGCGGCGGTTGCGGCGATGCCCGAGTGGCGAGCTAAAACAGCTAAGCAACGCTCGGCTATATTGCGTCGCTGGTTC
>JBLHXJ010000233.1:0-4470 GCA_047629535.1 Arenicella sp.
TGGCACGCTATTACTGCCTGGTAATGCCGCGTTATTTTTACTTCGTCCGAACATTCTAAAACCTCTGGTTAATTCAATACTGTCTAAATTATTTCTTGTCTGTGAGGTAATTACTCACTCAACTTAGCCTTTCTCGACGATATCAAAGTCTTCATTTTCGAGAAATAACTGGCCATCTTTTTGAGAGATCAGCAAAGGCTCTAGGCCCACTCCATAGCAAGGCCCACCCTGGCACGCACCAGTGTCTGGAGCGTATTCGGCGCCATGCGTGGCACAGACTAAACTTTGCCCATCATCACTGAAAAACTCACCCGGCATATAATCTAACTGTACGGCGATATGGCCGCACTTATTTAGGTAGGCAAAGTACTGATAGTCGTAATGAATCACGAACGCAGGAATCACTTCGCCCGTCGGGTTCTTGACGTCAAATCGCAAACCCTTACCACCTTCTTCTAAGACCTCAATCGAGCCTATTAGCTTACTAGGCATATGCTTTCTCCACCCGTCCATCTAATAACCAGGCAATAATGCCGTTAAATTTTTGTTGTACCGACACTGCTTTAGAATCGAGCAGCATTTGCTCAGAATGGACACCATAGCCAGCACCAAGGCCGGCTATATTTGCATTTGCCGCCATATCTAAATCAAATGTTGTATCACCTACCATAATAGCCTTTTGAGGTTCAATCGCAGTGAAATCGAGAATTTCATGCAGCATCTGTGGATGTGGTTTTGAGCGGGTTTCATCAGCGCAGCGAGAGGTGATGAAATGATGCTTTAAGTCCAACGCAGCAAACGCCCGATCAAGGCCCTGACGCGATTTCCCGGTTGCGACCGCTAACACTGCGCCGGCATCTTCAAGCGATTGCAAACCTTCGAGCACGCCGTCAAATAGTTTCTGCTCAGTACCATCTGCGGTTACAAAATGGTACTTATAGGCGTCAACCATGGCACTTAGCTGGGTGTTATTAGCCGCTGGGAAGAGCTGCCGCATGGCTTCTACCAAGCCTAGCCCGATGATGCTCTTTGCCTGCGCCGTGGTGGGAACCGCTAAACCAACATCTCGCGCTGAAGCTCGAATACAATTCGAAATTTTCTGCGCCGAATCCATAATGGTGCCGTCCCAGTCAAAAATAATAAGTTGATACATCGCTTAGTTAAACTCTAAAGATAAATTATTCAACACCGTCACTAACTCAGTTGGCAGCGGCGCTTCAATAGTGGTCGACTCTTTTGTCAACGGGTGAAAGAAGGTCAGTTTTGCAGCATGTAAAAATAGACGAGATAAGCCCTGCAACTTAAGCTGCTTATTAAATTCATGCTCGCCGTATTTTTGATCGCCAGCAACCGGATGATTCTCAGATAACAGATGCACTCTTACCTGATGAGTACGCCCAGTAAGTAACTTGACCTCGACTAGTGATGCGGCCTCTGAAACCGCCTTCGGGGTCACAATAGAACTGGCATAACTACCGTTGGGGTCAACCACAACATAGCGTTCGCCGTGACGCCTGGCATCCGTGTTTAGAGCCTTAGTTACTCGCCTAGTGCCATGTCGCCACGGCCCTCTTACCAAACTTAGATACCGCTTGTCTAGCCGGGGATTCTTTAGCGAATTAGTTTTGAAGTCGTCGTGAAGTATTTTTAGGGCGCTTGATTTCTTAGCCAAAACCAGCACTCCCGATGTCTCTCGATCGAGGCGATGAACTAACTCAATATATTTCAAATCGCTGCGGTACGCGCGCATAGCTTCAATCACGCCGACAGTTATTCCGCTACCCGCATGAACCGCCATACCGCAAGGCTTGTTAATGATCAATAATGCGTCATCTTCAAACAATACCGATTTGGCGAGAAAGCTGTACTTTTGCCCATCCAAATCATCCAATGACCTTTCACTTAGCCGTATTGGCGGTATTCTTAGCGAGTCACCTTGTTTGAGACGAGTGGTTTGCTTCACTCGACCTTTGTTAACCCGAATTTCGCCTTTTCGAATAATTCGGTAAATGTGGGTCTTGGGCACACCCTTAAGGTGGGTAATCAAGAAATTATCTAAGCGCTGACCATCATGGTTTTCGTCTATCTCGACAAAGCTAACCTTATTTGGGACATTAGCTTGCGCGCTGGCGGCGGGTTTACTCAGCGTGGCTGTGGCGGCGCTCTGCATTTTTCGATCGCCTACGCCACCGACATCCGCGGTGCGAGTTGAGCGGCCGTGAGAGCGACTATTTTCAGGCGCCCTATCGTCAGCGATACGCGTGGTAGATACCGGCTTGGATCGCGAGCGACTTGGCCTAGGCTCACGCCGACTTCTTTTAGACTCGAGCGAGGATCTAGAGGTCGAATCACGACTAGACCTACGAGTCTCTTTCGATCTCGAGTTCTTGTTGTTTTTCGAATTAGGCTTGGAATTTATTTTTTTTGACACGAGAATGCTCTTGGCTGACTGCAGGCGATTATAGAGTAGATTGCTGACTAACCCAATGTCTAGTAAAGCTAATAATGACGGGTGTTTTGAGCAATTGCTAATACGCTTACTTACTGTTAAACTTCGGGCATCTGATCGGTGTTCGGTCGGATTTAGGAATAAAGTAAACACAAAAATTTCAACGAGTTACGAATTGATCCATAAAAATGGGTGATTTTGATAATTTTTAGGATACTGCAGACGTTATCTGGCCGCTAATTTGGCATGAAATCGCTAGCAAAAATAGTATCGAAACCGGTTTAAAAATGCGGTTAGTTTTTTACCTCGGCTTAAGGCTTACTAAAGGCAATAGACTGAGTTAAAAATTCTACACAAGCGTCTCGCATAGGTGTGTTTTTTGATGTATCAAAAAGACACCATTCTAGCGAGTTTTAGCAAACCGATCGGGCAACACACGGCCCATTCGAGATAACTATTATTGCGTCGACTTCCACCTTTTTATTTGCAATCCATTCAACGTGCTGTGTAACAGGGCAATGTACCTCACCCTGAATTATGAGGCACATCGCTAACTCTGAAGCTGAGTCATTATAATTAGAGCGCTTTACCATTTCGGTTAACTCCGTAACAAGTGAGCTCTAATATGACCACCAGCCATTGCTAGCAAATACGAACAGCTACTAATTAAAAAAGACTAGTAGTAGTGATTTAGCGATTAAGCGCTAACAAACGCTATCACAACATGATTAGCCTCTTTGACTTAGCCCTCGCAGAAAGAATTAGCTGGTGATTTGATAACTGTATTGATTTTTGAAGCTTAATATTGAGACTCTCAACATATTAGTACGACAGTCTATCGTGATGATAGATTTTAATTATCACATCACACTCAGCACAATGGCTTGATTTTCGTAAGCGCTTTAACGCGTTCAAATCATGCCAACAATGATTTTAGTTAGGCGTATAGACCAACAACGATGCACAGGTCTATGAATTTATTATAGATACTGAAACACCCACAAACCTAGTGAAAAAATTCCTAGCAAGGGCCAATCAGTAACTTTATTAGTAAATTAGCCAAGGCAAACGCTGCCAGCTACAGGTAAGTCCTGCAGTAAAATCATAACTTCTGCGTATTCGACTTCTCACTACTCGCGCTTTCAGATTAGAGGCTGTTTTTCTTAACCTGCCAATGTAGGCATAGGGGAAAACATGAAAAGAATGTTATTCAACGCAACCCACTCTGAAGAGCTGCGTGTTGCAATTGTAGATGGTCAAAAATTAGTCGACCTCGATATCGAATCGGCCAGTACTGCACTAAAAAAAGGCAATATCTATAAAGGTAAAATCACTCGAATCGAGCCAAGCCTAGAAGCGGCTTTTGTAGAGTATGGTGGTAATCGCCAAGGCTTTTTGCCAATGAAAGAAATTTCTCGAACTTACTTTCAAAATTACAATTCTGATACGCCCATATCACAAGTAAACATTGCCGACGTTCTCAAGTCTGGTCAAGAACTGCTGATCCAGGTCGAAAAGGATGAGCGTGGTAATAAAGGCGCGGCACTAACTACATTCATCAGCCTTGCCGGTCGTTATTTGGTATTGATGCCGAATAATCCAAAGGGCGGCGGTATTTCACGTCGCATCGAAGGGCAAGAGCGTCAAGAGTTGCGTGAGGCCATGTCAGAGCTTGACGTTCCGCGCGAGCACGCGCTGATAGCTCGTACCGCAGGCATCGGTAAAAGTGCTGAAGAGCTGCAATGGGATTTAGACTATTTACAACGTCTATCAGATGCGATTCACGAGGCATCTGAAGCACAAGCTGCACCGTTCTTGGTTTACCAAGAAACTAACTTAGTGGTTCGCTCTATTCGCGATTACTTCCGCAGCGACATTACTGAAATCATCATTGATGACAAAGAAATTTTTGATCGTGCAACACGCTTCATGAATCAAGTAATGCCGCACAATGTTATTAAGCTGAAAATGTACGAAGATAACGTTCCGCTATTTTCTCGTTATCAGGTAGAGCATCAAAT
>JBLHXJ010000234.1:0-4440 GCA_047629535.1 Arenicella sp.
CCCCATCTTGCGCTTAACTCGCGACTGGTGCTTTTTATAAAAGGTGAAGGAGAGTTCATTATCGGTAATTTGACTTAATGTCAGGTCTTCATCAAATGGGCCATTACGTGTGCCCAATAGATTAACCATGAGCATTGACGGGTGCTTTAGTGCCGGCTGCACTAGTGGTAAATCAGCAACCGCTCGCATATGATTTTCAAATTGCGAACAGTCCATTAAATCGAGCGTTATGTGGCCTGAATTATGCGGTCTCGGGGCAGACTCATTCAAGGTTAATTGATTGTTATCATCAAGAAAAAACTCGAATGCGAAAAGCCCACGAGTAGCCAAGGTTTGCATGATTTTTCGAACCTGATCTTGCGCGTCTTTTTCAACCTCAGCGGTGACACCTGAAGGATAATTTACGAAACGGCATGTGCCATTTTCTTGATGAGTTTCAAACAGGGGGTAGAAAATAATTTCACTGGAATTGGCAACCGCAATCAAGGACAACTCTTTCTCAAATTTGATGCTGTGTTCAAACAGTACTGTACCGCTATCTTTTATTGTTTCAAATACTTCGGTGGCTTTTTTCTTGCTGTCAACGCGATAGGTCCCGATGCCGTCATAGCCACCTTTGGCTAGTTTCAAGTAGCCCGGCTTTTCGATCAAGTCATCGACGCTTTTGACTTCGAAGAATTCAGCAATATTGATGCCTAGGCCTTCGAAGAAGAGATTTTCAGAGAGCTTGTCTTCAATTAATTGGTAACGCGCAGGATTGGGCGCAACCTCGGTGTTGCTATACGCCGATGCATCGATCAGTAGCTTGCTATCTATAAATTCATTTTCCAAAGTAACGATATCGACTGTGTTAAAGAATTTTACTAAATCTTCTATGCGATGGCTGTCGCCGACAATCAGTTGGTCGGCTACTTGGCTTGCCGGGCCATCGGGATGCTCGGCAAACACCGCCGTCTTGCCACCCATTGCCTGGTAAGCTTGAGTCATCATCATCGCCAACTGGCCGTCGCCTAGAATTCCGATCAGCGGTAATTCGGTTGGTGGTAAAGAGTTGGCTTTCGAATCGAGTGTTGACATATCTAGTTTGATTAATTACTGAATTTATTGGGTCTAAGGACTTCGACGTCGCTGGTGAACGTCACCATTGCGTAGTTCTCATAGTATTTCTTTTGCATGTGATCGGCCAGCTGATTGGCAAGCTCAGGGCCACAGATAATTTCTATTCTGATGTTTGCACTGGCCTCCCATGTGCCGCTGCGCAAGCCTCGGCTACCTTTTCCGCGGGCATTGGTAATAGTGTAACCGAGTGCGCCGAGTTGTTCTATATCATTGATTAGACGAGATTCCAGCGCGGCTTCAGTAATAATAGTTAGTAATTTGGTATTATGATTGTTCATGGTGACTTAGTAACCTATATTTTATAACCCGAGTAGGCTTTGCGCATTGCCGGCAAACCAGTGGTACAAGGGTATGCCAAATAAAATGTTGAATGGAAAGGTAATGCCCAGTGATGCCGTGAGCGACAGTGTTGGGTTTGCCTCAGGCACAGAGATTCGCATTGCTGCTGGCACCGCTATGTAGGATGCACTAGCGAATAAAGTGGCTAATATCGTCGTGCCGCCGATAGATAAGCCGAGAGCTAGACCGGCCGCCGTGCCTAGAACCGCAAACACCAGCGGGGTAATAATGCCAAACATCAGCAGAAATACGCCATAACGTTTTAAGCTACCAAGTTGAGTTGCGGTAATCAGCCCCATTTCTAGTAAAAATAGAGCGAGTATGCCTTTGAATAAGTCGAAGAATAACGGTGATATAGACTCAACTCCAGACGGCCCGCTTAGCCAGCCAATAAAGAGTCCGCCTAATAGGAACATAACGCCTTTGCCGAGTAAAACTTCGTGCGCTACAGTTGACCACTGGGTGTCTTTTGACATGCCCCTAGCCAGTATAATACCGACCAAAATAGCCGGTATTTCTAACAACACAACAAATAGTGCCATGTGCTCTTCGAACGCTATGCCGCGAGTATTCATATACGCAACGGCGACGGCAAATGTGCCGACACTGACAGAACCATAATGAGCCGCTATTGAGGCTGAGTCGGCGCGACTGAATCTACCAATATGCTTTAACACCGGAAATACCAAAAGCGGCAATAGGAAGCCCATCCCGACTATTACCGAGATTTGTGGCAGCAGAGTGCTGAACGGTTGATTAGCCAGCTCGATGCCGCCCTTCAAGCCTATTGTCAGTAGCAAAAGCATCGACACAAAGTCGTAGATTTGACTAGGCAGCCGAAGTTCCGATTTCATCGCGCCTGCGAATAAGCCGAAAAGAAAGAACCAAATTACAGGGTCGATAGAGTTCATTAGACGTTGTATTTAGAAAACCGCGTTGTGTAAATGAGAAAAGCTCGGAGACTTCCGAGCTTTTCTTGCTACTTTTGCTGCAGGCATTATACCTAAACTATGGAATTTAAGCAGCGACACCTTGATCGGCTTGTTGTTCCAAGTAGGCCGGTAGGCCTCGAGGCAGCTCTAGAGCCATCGCTAGATTATTAAGAAAGGTGCGTTCAGCTTGATTATCTACCTCTATGGCGAGATAGCCAGAGAGATATACTTCGGCTTTATGCTCCTCTTCGCTTACCGCATCAGCAATCTCTTGGATTGGTATGTCTCGCGCCATCAAATCAAAGACAGAACCTTTCTCACTGGCACTCAGCTGCGCCCCCTCAATAGCGTCAAACAAACGCTTGTGCTCAACCGCATCGATGTTTCCATCGGCTTTTGATGCTGCGATCATGGTTTTAATCAAGGTCATCGTTAGCGGATTTTGAGCAATGTCATTTGATCCGTTGTTAAGTAGCGGTTGAGTTTGAGACGCTAATTGAATGTCTTGATCAGTAACTGGCTGTGTTTGCCCGAGCGCTTTATTTTGCTGCCAATTACCGTAAGCCTTGTAGGCTAGACCGCCTAAAACAGCGGTACCGCCGAGCGTCGCCACTTTCTTAGCCATTTTACGGGTCGATTTACTGCCTAGTAGTAAAGCCATGACGCCACCGGCTGCCGCGCCTCCCATCAAACCGCCCGGTATAAGCGATGCTAGCCCACCTAGAGGCGAAGTGGCGGGTTGATTGTTTTGTGGCTCATTACCCTGCTGTGCTTGGTCAGTATTTTGCGAGATGCTATTTATAATGTTTTGTATGTTCATTGCTCTATGTCTGTGTTGAGTGAGTTTGAGGGCTCTGATACCCAGGTTTCAGTGGTCTCAGGTTGGGCAGATGGTTTAGCCGGCATAGATGCGCGGCGCTTGCCGAGCTTGCGTAGCGTGATTCTTGAGGCGCGGCGTAGGGCTTGACGGATGCTCGCATAGGCATCTGAGCTGCGTTTGCTAACGACTATAGGCGCGTGGTTGGCTATTGTGATTTCGACACAGCATTCCTTGTCTTGCCCCCCTTTGGGTCCGTTGACATCCTTTAAGCGCACAACCAAGCGTTCTACTTGATCAGCACAGACTCGCATCGATTTGTCAGCGTGGTCCTTAATAAAAGAGTCTAAGGCGCGGGTGATAGCAAAATCGTTTGAATGAATTACTGTTTGCATTTTATTACCTCCGAGTTTCAGTGGTTTAATAATACCTAGTATTGGGGGATATAAAAGTCGAGCATATTTTAAAATATGTTCGGAAAATACTGATAAAAAAAATCGTAACTGATCTGGGATTTATTCAGGCACAAGCTGATATTGTCTATGTTTTAGTCGACTTAAATGCTCAGAATTCATACATATTCAACACCTAAGCATCGGTACTATGCTGTCATTAACTTTAACCAACGAGGTAAATACTATGGAAATTATGATTTTTGTGACTCTCATGCTTTTAGCATTAGTCGCCTACGTTGATATCACCAGATAGCGCTACATCGATCAAGCCGAGTCAGTCTGGTGAGCTGGCTCTTTCGGCCCTCGCCTTTGAAGTGGTTACTTTAGGGGCGAGGGTTTTTTTGATTTGAAAAGTAGGCGCTCGGCGCTTGCTAGCACAGTGTCTACTGCAGGGTGTTTGATTTTGCGCTCTGGTGAAATACCATAGTAGCGATCTGAGACCGCGTCTATTCTACCAATGATGGCGACTTCGAATTGCGCAATTACATCGCGCTCAACCGCTGTCGATACGCAAAAGATACCGCGGCCTGTTTGGCCAAAGAATTTTAACAGAGCACTGTCGTCAAACTCAGCGACGATTTTTGGTGCAATTTTTGATTTAACAAACCAAGATACTAGATTCTGATGCTGAGCTGAATTACGACCGGGCATCAGGAATGGCGCCTGATGCAGTGATTGCGGGAAGTTATTCTGATATTTATCACAATCTTCTTTACGAGCAAAAAATGTAATTCCAGATTGTCCAAGGTAGTGGTTAATTGCTCTGACGCTTACGCCT
>JBLHXJ010000235.1:0-4436 GCA_047629535.1 Arenicella sp.
AAAGTCGTCATAGAACGTGAATTTACCTAAGCCATTGGTTAATAACGGCATTTTCTGATCGAGCAGTGAAGCCGAACGCCAAACGATACCCTGACCGTTTACCGTAACCTGCGCAAATAGACTCGAATCCATTTGCCCAAGACGCGGTTCGGGGAGCACATCGGGCACCTCTACTTTGCCGTCAGCAACCTCGATATTAGCAATCAATAGCAAGACTTGATTACGTAAATTATCTTCGGCGTTACTTAGAACGCTGCGCTCAAACGCACGATTTAAGGCGCCCCCCATGGTGCCCAAAAACAGCAGCAGCACGAGTGTTGAAACTATTAATAAGCGACGGCGTAATGAATACACGTAAATACCGGCCTTCGGCTAAGCCGGCGTATCGCGAGGAATACCAAATCGATAGCCCCGTCCACGCTGCGTTTCAATCGGCTTTAAGCTATTATCAGGGTCAAGCTTTTTACGTAAGCGCCTGATAAAAACTTCGATTGTGTTGCTATCTCGATCGTCATCTTCTTCGTAAATATGATCGACCAGTTCACGCTTAGAAATTACCTTGCCGGTATGCATCATGAGATACGACAGCAGACGGTACTCGTACGCCGTGATGCTAGTCAGTTCGCTGTCGATAAACAGCTGTTTTGATGAGGTGTCAATTTTGATCCGACCGCACACCAATGAGTTATCAGCGAGGCCAACCGCACGTCGGAGCAACACTTTGATTCTTGCCAGCATTTCTTCAGGGTGAAAAGGCTTGGTTAAGTAATCATCCGCACCGGCCTCTAAGCCTTCAACCTTTTCTTGCCAGCGACTGCGGGCAGTCAAAATCAGTACCGGATAAGCCTTGCCTGCTGCACGTAAGCGCTTGATCACCTCAACCCCATCAATTTTAGGCAGGCCTAGATCGATAATAGCTAAGTCGATCGGGTACTCTTCAGCAAAATATAAGCCCTCTTCGCCATCACTAGCAACGTCGACGACATAATCCTGCTGCCGCAACGTACTAGCTAATTGATCTTGTAAGCTCAATTCATCTTCTATGATAAGAATTCGCATCCGCAGTTCCGTATTGGGTAGGTGAAATTCAACTAAAATTTATTTTCGAGGTTGGCTAACGTCGCGCGCTAACTTGCAAATTACGCACTTTACCGCCGGGCATCAACACTCTGACGCGATACACCTGCTGACTCTTGTCGAGAGATATTTTTAATACTTCAGCATTGTAGCGACGCTTAACTTCTTGCACTACCTCGCTACGCGAACGTAGATTTGCACTGTCATTTTGACTGTACTCTAGATCGCTGAATTGACTCACATTAAGTGAATACGAGGCCCCTGACGATTGCTCAAGAGCACTACCATAATCAAATGCGTACGCGCCATTTACGACTACAAAATGCAGCGCGATGGTGAGTAACAAACGATAAGCAATGTGTTTTGGCATACGACTCAAGATAGTTATCAAAAATTTTAGTGGTAAAAACTTTGTAAGTAATTGTTTGCAACATTGAGGCCAAGCAAGTCCCGCCTCAATGTTGATAGTGATTAAGTCTATACCGGATTAACAGTGACCTTAACCTTAATTTTATCACCTGGATGTTGGCTCATTTGAGTATAGAACACATCACCTCGGTATTTGTACGCTACATCATAAGCAACAACATGCTCTTTAGTCACGTATGAGTCATTTACTTGACAACGTTGAACCGTCTCGTAACGAGCATTCTGGTAGCTCTCATCGTAGCGCTCATGGCTTCTACGATTGTTGTTCTTGGTATCATGTCCAATCGAACCTCCGAGCACCGCACCGGCAACCGTGGCAACATCTCGCGCGTTACCGCCGCCACGCTTACCAATCTGATTGCCGATCAGACCACCGATAATAGCGCCGAGCACCTCTGGGGTTCGGCTTCTACTTTTTGAAGCTTGGTTATGTCGTGTCGGCACTTTTTCATCCCAGCACTGCTCGACAGGCTGATTTACCTGGTAAGTCTCGACCACCGGGTCAACGGTAACAACGCGAGCATAATCATAGGTCGAATTGTCGTAGGAGTTGCCACGCTGCTTGCCTGCGGCAACTGGCAAAGAAATAGCGCCAACAATAACCGCCGCTATCAACGAGCGGGTAAATGTTTTTCGAGTATTTTTAGTATTTGAATTAGTCATCGTTAGACTCCTGCTTTTTAGCAAATGGTAGTTTCGATGGAGCCACTTTACGTGAGCCATGCTGAATGCAAACTGAATGCCCTCAACAATTCGAAAAAACCACTCTCGGGCAGATCTAAAAAACCGAATAGATGACGCTATCTAAGCTCCAAGTTGCTGCAGTTGAGCCAACAAAACCTCGCCAACATGCTGTTTGCGCCAGCCATCTAACAAACGTTCAGATTGCCGATGTCGATACAAACTCTCAATGTCTTTGCGCGTGCCAAGCAAACCTTGAGCCACGCCCAAATTTTCAGAAATACTTCTCAGCTCTTTCATCAAACCGCTACAAACGCCTTTTTCTTGTTTTGTCAACGGCTCTACTTTGCGCCATAAACGCTCTTCTGATGCGGTGACATTACTCATTATTTCCAGTGCCAGTGGCGCTAAGTAGACCACCGATTTCCGCCCAAAAATATCCATATCTCTGATTTCTTGTTCGGTTTTAGGCTGCTGAGTCACCAGATCATAGAGTTTTTCATCGCGCATCACCCAAGAGCGAGGGATATCGCGCTTTTGGGCAGTCGCCTCACGCCATTCGGCCATGGCTTTAAGTATATATTGCTGCTTAATTTTCAAACCACCACCGGATAAGCGTTTATACGCCAGCGCTGGGTCGATTATGTACTTATCTAACTGGTAATAGCTTTCTATCTCTTCTCGATACCACTCGACACGCTGATTTTCTTCTAATAACTGCTGAGTCTGACGATAAAGCTCCTCGAGATGAGCGACATCATCGCCGGCATACTCGATCTGGTCAGCCGACAGCGGTCGGCGGGTCCAATCGGTTCGAGACTGTGTCTTCGGCAGCTCAACTCCGGTTCGTTCGAGCACCATGGCACCATAGCCTTGCTGCATGTCACCGCCACAAAAAGCGCTGGCTAACTGAGTATCAAAAATAGGTTTCGGTAACACATTGAGAGTTTGATAAATAACCTCCATGTCTTGTCGCGCGGCATGAAACAATTTTAGAATCTTTTGATTGGCGAATAAATCGATCAATAACGATAAATCTTCTATCGCCAGCACGTCAATGCAGTACTGATGTTCCGCAATCCCAAGCTGCACTAAACACAATTTAGCGCTGTAGGTTTTCTCACGTAAAAACTCTGTGTCGACAGCAACGATACCCGATTGTTCACTCATTTTTTGAAACAGGGGCTCTAGGTCCGTGAGCTGTTGTTGCTCCTCAATCAGGTAATTCATATTTTTTCGGTAACACTGCTAATTTTATTAAGCGATGATGCTAACATGCGGCTCATAACTGAGCCATTCAAATAGTGATTTCGGCTTAAATTGGAAACCCTCTGCAGCCGATCAAACTCCCATTCACTATGCAAATAATCAAACAACTAGTTCAAATCTCACTTCGTAAACGTGAGCCGCAAGACCTCGACTTCAGTCTACAAGCCGCGATTTTGCTTGCAATGGGCATTGTGTTCTTGCGTTACATCTCATTCTTATCAATGAGCTCACTGAGCAACCCTTTCGGCTATAGCTTGGTATCGATCATTGGCGAATCATTGGCAATTTTCGCTTTGCTGCGCAGCCAAAACAAAACCGGTCGCTTTGTACAAACGATAACTGCATTGTTTGGCATTACAGTGCTTGCAACAATGGTTTCAGTAATTATGTCTGTTACCGTGATTCTGCAATTAGCATTGCCGTTTCTGTTGCTGTGGAGCATCTACCTTATGGTGCTGATTCTACGCGCTGCACTTGATTGCTCTCTCGTCGCCTCACTGATGTTTACCATTGGCTATAATGCAATTGGCTACCTACTTGTAATGTTACTATTCCCCAAGTTTCAGACGGAAATGCTTGTTGAATGGGAGACAATAAAGGCCGCGATTGAAGCAGCGCAGCTAGCCGCTCAGTCAAAATGAAGATTCACATTATCGGCATATGCGGCACCTTCATGGGTGGCCTTGCTCGTTTAGCAACTGACCTTGGCATCACGGTAACCGGATCAGACGCTAACACTTACCCTCCAATGAGCACTCAACTCGAGTCATTGGGCATCGAACTATCCGAGGGTTACAGCCGCGACAATATCCCAGAGGATGTAGATTTAGTTGTGGTCGGCAACACTATATCTCGAGGTAATCCAGAGTTAGAGTCAGTGCTCGATAAAGGCTTGAGATATACCTCAGGCGCACAATGGCTAGGCGAGCATGTGTTACAAGGCCGCTGGGTCTTGGCGGTAGCGGGCACTCACGGAAAGA
>JBLHXJ010000236.1:0-4436 GCA_047629535.1 Arenicella sp.
ACTTACATTGCCTTTCATTAAGTTATTCGCGGCCCATGCAATCAACGCCTGACGAACAGGCGGTATCAACAGCGCAAAACCAAGCGCATCGGTAATGAAACCTGGGGTCATTAACACTGCTCCCGCGAATAAAAGCGCCACACCTTCAGCGATTTGTAAGGCTGGGACGCGGCCGGCGTTGGTTTCTTCTTGCAGCTTAGCAATGGTAGCAAAACCTTGTTGGCGCACTAGATAGGCTCCCAGCACGGCGGTGAATATCACGAACACAATGGTGTTAAGCAGGCCGATGGAGCTACCCACTCGAATCAACAAACTGATCTCGGCAACGGGTATCGCAATGAATAAGAAAACAAGTAGTAGAAATGGCATATCTATCTTTTAGTGACTATTTTTTGGTTTTCAACAATTTAAGCATAATCAGTGCTTACTCGGGCACATCGACAGCTCCTGGGCAAATAGCAAAGAATGACCTCGCGTTACTAAATCAAAAAAATCAGCCTGACTCCCTTAACCAGACGTTTGGCCGCCACATTGCCAACAAATATCAAAATTTACTGGATTATCTTCTTTGCATTTAGCGCACGTCCAATCAGGCCCGGACAGATGATCACGTTTGACTTCGGCAATCAGTTTCAGGGCTTGATCAGACTCGCCTTGTGCAACCCAAAGTTCAGGCCAAACACTGGTAAACGGCACCTCGCCCATCAAACTAGAGCTATGATGGTTGCGCAGCTCGCTGGCAATGTCATTTTGCTCCAGCAAGTTGCGCATCAAACCAACTTCAACAATATTGTCGGCGCTAAAAACCTTATTCAAGACGGTTCCCCTAGCTTATTTTCCGACGCGCAGTTTTATCGACTTGCGGTACCAGTTATTAACCAGCTTATCTTCTTTCTCACCTGCTGCAAAGGTATAACGATTGCCATTAATTTCAACAATTACATTTGTACCAGGCTTAGTTTTGCCAATTTCCATGGTCAGTGTGCCATTGTGGCAAATTCGCGCTGAACTGGCTTTATTGCTAAACCGATAGAGATCTTTTTTGCCATGAAAACGTAGACTAGCATTACCCCCTTGGGTGTAAGCCTTAAAATTAAAACAGTCCGCTTTTATAGTCCGATTCTGTGAACTTGTGGGCGCGCTGGCCACCGCGCTTGGGAGCGCGTTGTTGACAGGGCCTGCGGCGGCATTTTTGCGGTTAATACTGTAACGCTGCTGACGTCCATCACGGCTGATCACTGTTACATCGTTGGCGTATAAGTCGATGCGTATACGCTCGGCGGTATATTTATTCTCTAGATAAACTGAGTTACGATCGCGACTGGTTTCGTCAAATTGTTTGGCTGCTCCGCGGTTGCTGTCCATGCTCCATTGCGTATTGGCCACTTGTTGTAATGAGGTACCATTAAACACCACTTGAGAAACATTTTTTGCAGTTACGTTGGCATCGTTTGCTCGCTGATTATAAGCACCTTGATTGCCTCCGTTGCGATTATCATAAGCTTGATCATTGTAACGACCGCCTCGATCGCTCTCGTTTCGACGGTTATTGTTGCTACCTTGGTTATAGCCTGAGTCGCTAACACTTAGTGAACTGACCTTGTCATCCCACTGACGATCAAAGCATCGAATATCATTGTCAATACGCGCATATGAACCACGAAATTTATCATCTTCATAGATAGTGACTTCACTACCCCGTGGCACCCGTATCGAGGACACACTGTCATTACCAAAACCAGCATCGCGCATGCTGCGATACTCACCGGGCCTCAAGGTTTGACTTTTACCGCGAAAGTCACAATCCTCATAAAGTGTAATATCACCAGAAGAGCCACTTGATCCGCGATAGTTGCCTTGTGCGGCAAGCGTGCCTGAAAACATGATGCTTGCAGCAAGAACCACAAGCGTTGATTTTAATTTTAATTTCATAGGGCACCATAGTTGCACGTCTTTAATTTTATTTATTGCTGATTTACATCTAATAGTGTATCAGCACCTTGCATAATGTCGAATCGATTAATCAGTCGCTACCCTGCATATAGGCTCGCATTCAAATATAGCAATGTTACTATTAACGCTAGCTGAACCTAGGCTTGTCGACTTTACGAAGCCCGAGTAGCATCGAGCGCCATTCACTGAAATTAAAAATCATTAGAGCCATCATGAGTCGTTTTTGGTCAGACATCGTTAATCAACTTACGCCCTACACGCCGGGCGAGCAGCCGCAAATCAGCAACTTGATTAAGCTCAACACCAATGAAAACCCTTACGGCCCATCGCCCAAAGTCATCGCCGCAATAGCGGCGGCTAATAACAGCGATTTACGCAAATACCCCGACCCAAATGCAGACGCACTAAAAGCGACTATTGCCAAACATTTCAAACTAGATGATGGCATGGTGTTTGTCGGCAACAGCTCCGACGAGGTTCTTGCACATGTTTTTCGCGGGCTATTAAAGCAAACCAAACCGCTATTGTTTCCTGATATTACCTATAGCTTTTACCCGGTCTACTGCAAGCTATTTGAGATCGACTATTCGCTAGTCCCCTTAAGCGAAGATTTCAGCATTGGGATTGAAGACTATGCGCTCGACAATGGCGGCATTATTTTCGCTAACCCGAATGCGCCGACGGGCATTGCCTTGTCTATCGACAAAGTAGAAACGCTACTGCAAGGTAACCGAGACTCGGTTGTGGTAGTAGACGAAGCCTATGTCGATTTCGCCAATGACAGTGCAGTAAGGCTGATCGAAAAATATGACAATCTGCTAGTAACTCAAACACTGTCTAAGTCGCGATCACTTGCCGGCTTGCGTGTTGGTATCGCGCTTGGCCAAGCCGATCTGATTGAAGGCTTAGAGCGAATAAAAAATAGCTTTCACCCATATACGCTCGACACCTTGGCGATTGCCGGAGCGGTCTCCGCGTTTGCCGATCATGCTTACTTAGAAGAAACTTGCGCTAAAGTTGTAGCAACACGAGAAAGAACCGCATCAGAGCTAGCGTCGATGGGCTTTGAAGTATTGCCATCAAGTGCTAACTTTGTCTTTGCTCGGCACTCACAATACAACGCCGAGAGATTATTTTTGGCGCTTCGCCAACACAACATTATTGTTCGCCACTTTGACAAACCTAGAGTTCGGGACTTCTTGCGAATCAGCATCGGCACCGACGCTGAAATGAACACATTGTTGTCGGCACTAAAAGAGGTAATGTCTCGCTAGTTAGACAAGCTCCAACCATCCTCGGCTATTAGAAGCATCAACTGAATACCATTTCCTCATCATCTACTGAGGTAAAACGCAGTGCCAAATTATCTAGAATAAAATTCTGGTTCAAATGCCAAGGCTTATCGCTTGACTGCTTAGGCAAAATATCCAAGGAGCGTTGAATATAACCTGAACTCAGATCCATCAATGGCATGTCCTGCATCCCCTCACTGGTGGTTGCTCTCGCTTGGCTGTGGTTGTTTTTGTCCATATGATTAATCAAACGACTGGCATAGCGATGAGTTAAGTCAACCTTCAGCGTCCATGATGCATTGGTGTAGCCTACGGCAAGAAATGTATTCGGCACGCCGCTCAGCATCATGCCCTTGTATACATAACTTTGGTTGGCTACAAATGGCTTACCGTCGATGACAAAATCAATTCCGCCACAAAACTGCATCTTCAAGCCGGTAGCGGTAACAATCACATCGGCGTCCAAATTCTTACCTGACGCAAGCGCAATACCGTCCTCATTGAAGCTCGCAATATGATCAGTTTCAATGCTCGCTTTATCGGCCTTCATAGCCTTAAAAAAATCTGCGTCGGGGCATAAGCAGACACGTTGGTCCCAAGGATTATAGTTTGGGGTAAAATGTTTGGCGTCGAACTTATCTCCAAGTTCGGCCTTCACTTCGGAAATAATCTTAGCTTTGGCGCGCGCTGGAAACGTTTTGCAGAACCAATAAATGAACATTGTGGTCAAAATGAACCACCATCTGGCAGCCCAACGACCTAGCCATTTGCCCAAACCATTAGCAATCCGATCAACCGACGGCTTAGCACCCATATAAGTAGGCGAACGCTGCAACATAGTTACATGTTTTGCTGTTTGCGCCATGTTTGGCACCAGCGTGACCGCGGTCGCACCACTACCAATGATGACCACATTTTTACCTGCGTAGTCAGCGTCCTTCGGCCAAAACTGAGGGTGAATCACCTCACCCTTAAACTTTTCAATACCCTCAAACTGAGGTGTATGGCCCTCATCATAATTATAGTAACCGGAGCACATAAAAATATAGTTACAGGTGAAAGCCTCACCATCAGTGGCTTCGAGTGTCCATACCGATTGCTCAGAAGACCAGCTGGCCTTAACGATGTGTACGCCATATTGAATATGCTTATCTATTCCATACTCGCGTGCTGTTTCATCAAGGTAACTGA
>JBLHXJ010000237.1:0-4428 GCA_047629535.1 Arenicella sp.
TAATACTTTCAAGCGGCAGAATCAACGTATTCTTAGTCTGGTGGTTATACAAAAACACATAATTAATGGATGTCCCCAATAACGAATAATCATCTCCGCTTGCAGACGTTGCTTCAGAGTCGACCAGAATCAGACCTTGTTTTTTTTCAATGATCGATTGCGCCTTATGTTCCGAGTGAAAATTGATAAAGAAGAAAAAATAGACCGTAAGAACCACTAAAGCACTTCTCCAAAAGGTCTTAACACTCTGCACCCCAGCTAAATGCGGGATGATTCGAAGGATCCCTTTGTCAAATTTATTGTCTAACCACGCGCTCATTGGCGCTTGAATATAAGCTATCCCCCAAACAAGTAGAACCACCGAAAAGGCCCCAAGCACCATTAACATAACCATTGGGTCTTTAGCTCCGGCTACTAGAATGTCGCCAGCTTCTAAATAAACCGTTACCTCGAGGCCGAAATGGGAGTAGAAGGTGAGCAGATAAATAAAACCTGCGATGGCAATCGTTGCATAGACAAGAAAGACCGCCAAGCCAGGATGGTTAGTGGTGAACTTAAGGACGTCATCAAGTCTTACTTTTGGTCGATATTTATCTAAATTTGAATTTTTGGTCATAGTGACAGTGTCCCTCACAGAGTAAACAGTGATCGTTAAACTACTCACAGTCTATAACCCTAGAACAATACTGGCAAAGCAATATTATTGAGAATCTGTTGGCAAAACGATTAGCTAAGCGAAGAAAATAACACCAAGTAATGCGTCTTGAGTATTCGCCGACAGGCCATGGTTAAAGCAATAAAGACCGTGCTTGCTTAGACTCCCGCCACGCCTATCCTAGTTATTTTTCAGCAGCAAAAGACACGGTAGCTAGAAAAGATGTGGGCCTTGAATTGTGCATTCAAGATTCAAGGGGTGAGCCTTATAGTTGTTTCAAGCCAAGCATAAGTCAAAGGAATGATACCACCAGTCCGTTACGAATACCTCCGCGAGCCGACTATCGATTATACTCCCTATATCAAATTAGAAACCGAGAGCATCAATGAGCCCCAGCCAAAATAAAAAATGTGAAATTCATGGCACCGTCGCAGCTGGGTTTGAATCGATTCGGCCGTTATACGCGCACAACATGAACACCATGGCGGAAGAAAACACGCAACTCTGTGTTTACTACCGCGGAGAGAAAGTCGTCGATCTATGGGCTTCGACGACAAGTGACAGTGACTTTTCTGCCGACTCGATAATCAACGCATTTAGCAGTGGTAAAAGTCTTGAGTCTATCGCAGTGGCCTCACTGGTTAGCAAAGGGTTAATGAATTACAACGCGAAAATTACCGACTACTGGCCAGAATTTGAAGCCAATGGTAAAGGAGAATTGACTGTTGCCGACCTCATGCGGCACGAGGCAGGGCTGGCAAATTTTGACACCTCCATGGTTCTAGACGACCTACTCACAGAGAACATTAAGCAAAATTCCGTAGGCCGGATTATCGAGCAACACGCGCAAAAATTTAGCCCTGGCGAGGCCAATAGACGCGAGTACCATGCCGTGACCCGAGGCTGGATTGTCAATGAGGTATTTCGTCGAGTAGAGCCGGCGGGACGTACCATTGGTGAATTTCTGCGTGAAGATCTCTGCCAAGCACTGGGTACAGATGCCATCATCGGCGTTAACCGAGAAGAGTTAGCTCGGGTCTCCAACGTGGTGCCCCTGGGGTTGGGCTTTCAGCTTCTCGAGAGCTTGAAACCAAAATTTCTCGGCCGGCGAATCGTACACAATATTTTGCAAATCCTTGCAAGACTGATTCGAATAATTCCGGCCCTACGCCGCAGAGTTAAAACCCCGACCCCACCTCCATTTGTTGGGATGAAGGGTATTGGATTTTTTAATAAACCTGACCTTGCCATGGGTGAAACCCCATCTGCTAACGCAAACTGTTCGGCAAGAGGCTTGGCGAAAATCGCGGCGATGATGTCTGCAGGCGGGAAACTGGATGGCAAACAGTACTTGAGTGAGCAAGCCTGGGCGGCACTGCATGACAAGCCTGTGACAGAAAATATGGGTGGGCTATTCAAAACTCGGTTTACTCAGGGTGGCGTAAACCAGTTTGTAGAATGCACCACCAGTAGCTCGACACTAGAGCGTGAATTCAACCAAGGCAGAGAGGGCTTTTACGGTTGGATGGGGCTGGGCGGATCGATTTTTCAATGGCATCCAGCATTAGATATTGGTTTCGGCTTTGTGCCCACTTCATTGCATGCACTGGATTTTTTCAATGAAAGAGGCAAGGTCTATCAGGCGGAGGTACTGAGTTGCATCGCACGCGCAGAGGCCGCGAGCAGCAAAGATAAAGATGCTCGGTCTTGAATAGTGAATTCAGAATCCAAGACGTGACACTTGATTAGTTATGACACTCCATTAGTTGTGACACTTTAAATTAGTTGTTTCAAGCCAAACATAAATCAACGACCTGATCCCGCGAGTGGCGCCTTGAATGTCGCAGCGATGACTTCGTTAAAATCCAGCGTTAGCTTGCTGCACTTGCTGATAGCTTGCTTGATCAAACATAAGTATATTCGTCATTTATTTCTGCCAGCAGTAGCACCGACTCAGCCTTTTCAGCCTCGACTAGCTTGCCAGCCTCATCTCGAATCATTTGATCGACATCAACATCATATTTAACTAACAGTAAGCTGGCACCAATCGTGCGATCTTTATTAAAAAATTAATAAATGCGGCGTTACCTTCACTTGAACAATATATTTCTGTAATACGTTTTACCTTGAAACGCTGACGAAACTGATCCCACACATCGAGGCGCAAACCATTGCCTAGCATAGTCTTTATGGGGTTGTTTTTTTCATCCGCAGATTCCCGCTGCATCGACAAATATCGACACAGCTCACCAACGTAAACGAAGAGGTTAGTTTGATATTGCTGCACCTCTGGCCAAAACTAGCTGGCCGAAAAACGTCTGCGCAAAAACACTGATGCGCCAGAAAACAAGCAGCTGCCAAAGCCTAGCATTAAGCCTGCCGTGTGATACAAGGGCAAGCAGACATACATGCGGTCAGTCGACTCGGCGCGAAAGCCCGCCTTGCAATAAACCATCGCCGCGCCCAAGAAACGGCGATGATAAATAGCCGCGGCTTTGGGTAGACCAGTGGTACCTGAGGTAAATATATAAAGGGCTATTTCGCCGGCTCTAATATCAATCGTCTCTAATGGATTATTATCAGGCATTCCATTTACCTGATCGCTAAAATAAAACATCCGTTCTGGGACCCACTTATAAGCCAAATATTCTACCCAAAAATAGTCATCATCGCTTAGTGTCAAATCGCTTTTTACGTCTTCAATCGCCTGAACTAACTCTTCACCAACGAGTCATTTTGTTGATTCAACAATAGAGATACAGTGAACTAGAGACTTACCGCGCAAGCTGTTATTAATCAGTGCCGCAGCGGCACCGATCTTAGCTTAAGGCATTAAACTGCGCCCAGTTGAGCTCCTTACCCTCAAATATTATTGCCGACTTATTTGCCTTGCTTAGCCGCAGTGCCCTGAAACAATAGCCCTATAGAGTCAGCTATATTATCCTTAACAGGTTTAAATGTGCTTAGTAGGTAGGCAACGCCAGCAAAGTCCTTGAGCACTCGTAAAACTTCTTTTAATCTACGCCTTAATTCCTCTGGTCATAGTACTCAAACAGCGTAGCCTTGCGCCTAGTAACATTCAAACTCTAATTCGGAGCATAGAGGTTGGCCGTAAAAATAATTTTCATGTCTTCTTTTCGGCCCTTTCTGAGCTCAGTTTTAACTGAATGCTGGCTATTTTCGAACGCGTTAGCGGATAACCAATAAAACAGAGAATGGTTAAACATCCAAACACCAGCGAGGTAGTCAGACCCACTACCGCTAGCCCGTTGATAGCACTGTCTGCAACTTGACTGGGCTCAGTCTGCTTTGGAAAATCAATCAGATACAAGGCCAGGCTGGCGACCCCCGTGCCGAGGGTAAATGTAAGTTTTTGAACAAATGACAGTGCCGAATAGAGAATGCCTTCTTGGCGCTTGGTGGTGAACAATTCCATCTCGTCGGCTACATCCGCCAACATCGAAAAGCAAAGAATGGTGATTGCAATCATGCCAATCACCGTAAACGCATGAGACACAAGAGCGACTTGGAAAAGTCCAACGTCACCTATCGGCGGCAACCAGCCAAGCAGATATGCCGCAAACGGAGCGACTGAACTTATCAACAGAATCGTGGCGAAGATCAGCCCTGCTTCGCGCTTATCGAGTTTTGCCGCCAGCACAGAAACCATTAGTACCGCTGGAATCAAGATTATCACCGGCACGGCGGTAAGAGTGGCCTTTGATTGCTGTGAAAACTGCCATAGATAGACTGTGTAATAAAAGCTCAGGGCG
>JBLHXJ010000238.1:0-4425 GCA_047629535.1 Arenicella sp.
AATTGATGGCACATAGCTATGCACATTTATATGGTATTCGCTGTACCGGCCTTCGTTTCTTTACTGTTTATGGCCCATGGGGCCGACCAGATATGGCGCCTTTTAGATTTGCCTCGCGCATGCTTAAAGGCGAAGCGATTCCCGTTTATAACAATGGCAATATGATTCGTGACTTCACCTACATCGATGACATCACCGAGGGCGTTGTTAAGATTGCAGAGAGTTCGAGTCGCCCTGAGGCTTATAAAGTTTACAATATCGGCCGTGGTGAGCAAGTTCGGCTGATGGAGTTTATTGATTACATGAGTCAACACCTTGGCGTTGAAGCGAAGATCAATATGATGCCGATGCAAGACGGTGATGTGCCAAGAACAATGGCCAATACTGAGGCGCTCAAGCAAGATTTTGACTATCAACCCTCGGTGTCTGTTAATCAGGGCGTAGAAAAATTTGCCAATTGGTACAAGAGCTACTATTTCTCGTGATGCCGATTTATTTCAATCTGGCTTCGCACTTGTGGATTTTCTGGCTATTCGTTTTTAATGGATTGATGCTGACCTGGATACTACGGCGAAATTCAAAAAGGTTTGCTAAGTTAACCGCTCCGGTTGAAGCGCGAATTCTCAGCGCCTTTTTCTTGTCATTGGCTATCAATGGGCTGCTGCTACTGCTTTTAGATAGCCTTTCTTTAGGTTTTTCATTGGCTCAGTGGCCGCTGCTATTGTTGAGTATGCTACTGACAGTAGTGACATTTTTGTGGTTTATTAAAGCGCCAAGAAAACCAGTGATGGGTACCGATTGGGGTGTATTTAGAGTCTTGCTGTATTGCTTTATCTTTATCGTGTTGTTTTACAACGGTGGTTTGATCGAGCAGATTTCAGACTCTTGGTGGCATATGTCACTGGCGAATAAGATTTCGCTTGAAAGTGCGTTTTCTCCGGAACTTGGTCACCTAACTGGGTCGCCTACTCGTTACTACCCGCCGCTGTGGCATGCCAACCTGGCGCTTGCCAATAAACTATCTGGCATTTCAGCCCCGGTACTCTGGAACTCCTTTACCGCATGGGGCGCGGTGTTCAAGGTAATGGCGTTTTATTTACTCGCATTGGGTTTGAGTAAAGATAAATTGCTCGCCACTCTCGCGGCTATTCTATTTGTGCTTCTGCCCGGTGTTGGCGTGTCTTATCTGAGGGTGTCGGCTTGGCCATCGCACATTGCCTATACAATTTGGTACTCAATGTTTTATGTGTTTGTGTCAATTTTGGATAGCTTACCCAAAAGAGAGTTGCCGATATGGCTCCGTGTGCGAGAGTTTTTGATAGACACGTATCCGCTATTAATAGTGTTTAGCGTCTTATGCGTATTGGTTAACTTTACCCACCTAGCCGAATTACTCTGGTTTGCGGTGGCTTGGTTAAGCTATCTAATCTTAGCTTCGGTGAACCGCGTTTTGTCTTTTAAAGCCAGCTATATAGTCGAGCGAGACCATGATTTTTTAAGGGCTGGGTATAAGTGTGTATTACTGATTTTAGTCTGTTATTCGGCTTGGTTCGCGTTTCGCCAGTCAAATGGGTTTGAAATTATTAATGATCCGGCACTCGCCTATATGCTGCCCGTTGTAGTGTTCTTTTTATTGCTCGTAATTGATTTCAGTCACGTACCCAAACGAGTTTCGATTGCTATCCTATGTTTGCTTATTTTGCTGCTTATCGGATCGGTGAATTATACGCATTTGGCGTCATTGTTTAGGCCGGCTTTATCCATGCCGGCAGGGCAGTTTTACGAGAGTTCTTCAGTTGCTATAGGTTTTCTCGGTGACGAGCTGAAGGTTCCAAACTGGTCTAATCAGCTTCGCTCTGGGCTGTTATTTAGTGGCATATTATCTTTATTTGTGGCTCTACTTTTGGTGATTATTAAGCCAACGCGAATCTCTTTGATGTTGGCCGGGACTACCTTAGTGGCGATACTATTTTGCGCCTCACCGTATTTATATCATTGGTTACAGGCGATTCTTGCTTACCACTCGCCGTGGCGCATTTCCTTGATTATCTTTCACCCGATTACTTGGGCATGTGCCTTGGTGTCTCTAGTTCGGGCATTCAGCAGCAAACAAGCCAGTGAGGCTCAGATCAATGGCTAGTTCTCTTCGACACGTAGGTGCCGCAATTGGCCTGTTGTTGATCGTGTCGATGGTGGTTTATGACTCTAGCTCACACTTCGATAAAGGTCTAATTCAAGTTAAACGGCAAAATGGATCGGCGCAGAGGAACTGGAACATATTTTACGGTCAACGCTTTGTCTATTACGATGGCCCGTTTAGGTATTTAGAAGATTTGCGTTCTATAGGCCAGCTGATTGAGCCTAGAAAGCTAATCTTATCTGACCTCGCAACAAGCTATTACTCATCTGCGGCGCTGCCGAGCTACGTGTCAAATATACATCGGCATCAGGGACGGAATCATTCGTTTGAATGGTCAGAAATGTTGGATAAACGAGTCGCCTGCAACTTTCATCAAGATGACGGGCTAAACGAATTTAAGCAATTTATTGCTTTAGAGTCGCTACGGAGTCGGGAATACAAACGTCCTGAATTTAGCTACGTATTAGTAAATAAAGATGTTAATAACCGAAATGTTCGTCTCGACTGTATGTGGCAGCGCAGGGCGAGCTTAATTGAAAATATCGAGAAACTAGCGAGTGAAGTTTATGATGGTGAGTACTTGCGCCTTTATAAACTAGACAGCGACTCAACGTCCACTGCGTCGGAGCGTCACTAATACTGTTCTAAGCAGTATATTCAGATCCAGCAGCAGCGAGTAATTTTTGATGTAATACAAATCGTATTGCAGCTTTCTTAAGGCGTCTTCGGTTGATGCGCCATATGGGTAGCTTACTTGTGCCCAACCAGTCAATCCTGGCTTTACCACATGGCGTAGATCGTAATAGGGAATATCTTTAGCCAGTAAAGATGTAAATTCTGGGCGCTCTGGCCTTGGGCCAATAATACTCATATCGCCTTTTATAATGTTCCAGCACTGAGGTAATTCATCGATCCGCGTCTTGCGAAAAAAATTACCGAGTGGAATTACACGACTGTCGTTATCGCGGGCCCATTGTGCGCCCGACGTTTCGGCGCCAAGCTGCATTGTGCGAAATTTATAAATGGTGAACGGCTCTCCCTGCATCCCAACTCTTGTTTGAGAAAAGAAAATGGGGCCGCGCGAGACGAGTTTGGTTAGCAGGGCGGTGCTGATCGTAATCGGAAGTGTACCGACCAACAAGGCTATTGCGCCGACGATGTCGGCGGCTCGTTTAAGTCTCAATGCAATTGAGCTGTGCAACATCGTGAAGCCCTGAGAACGGATAAACCAATCGTTATTGATTTCTTGAACGGGCACTAAAAACAAAAAGCTTTCGAAGAAGTCTGATAATGAATAGATTGGGACTCCCGCTAACCTGTATTCCAATAAGGCCTGTTGTTCCTCTTCATTTGGAAAGTAGTCTGGGGCTATCACTAAGGCGTTTAATCGGTTGCGTGGAAAGGCGTTACTACAAATTTTAGTAGCATGGGTTAGCTTGATTCGATTGCTCGCACCCTCTAGTGAACTTCGCAAGCGCTCACTGAGTACCGATTGGCTAAGTAGAAGTGCAATGCGAGCCTCGCTCTGATCGTGAAATAGGTGATTTAAAACATACCTATTGATAACGGCGAGAAAGCCGAATCCAGTAATTGCGAACGGGAAAACACCTCGACCTAATAACGCGGTAAAGTGGTCTGGCCCTAATATGTAAATGAACAAAAGGCTTGGTAAGGTGGACGACATGACGATGAAAAATGTGTTCAGCGGCAGCTTAGGACGTTGTTTTACAGTACGGCTGGTATAGGCACCCCCGATGAATAAGCAGCTTACGGCAATAATCGACAGACCAAGGTATTCGATGCTCCAGAAATCAGGTTCGTAGCTTAAACGTACCGTGCTGGCGACAAAAAAAGCCGTCGCCAGAGCAACTAAGTCGCTGACCAATAACGCTGCTTTATGTGCTGGGTGATATACCCCAAATATGCTTTTTGTAAGTGCCATTGTTCGATGTTAAGTGTTTTTAGGCTCAGGTTCTATCTATTATCGCGGCGTAAACCGAGTAATAGTTGTCTTAAGAGCGTTTTTAATAAAGCCCATTCCCCATGATATATGTAGCGCAGCGAAGATTGCTGGCAGTCGAAGGATTAGACTCAATTGACTATTCTTTAATGCTAGGTGCAGCGATGTTGCTAGCGAACTCAGTATGTACACTAGCGGCAAAACTAGTCCGATGTTAAAGCCCGAAAGTATAAGTGCGGCAGACGCTAATAGGCCTAAACACAGTAGAATCGGTGCAGCCTGACGATAGGAGAACGATGAGGGGTGAGCTTTTAGGGTATTGAAT
>JBLHXJ010000239.1:0-4417 GCA_047629535.1 Arenicella sp.
GACCGAGCTACGTAAACATCATTAAATAACGGAATATTGGATGATAAACCGAGCACAACAAATATTAAAACACACCTTTGGCTACACTGAGTTTCGTGGCTCGCAAAAAGAGGTGATCGAAACAGTGTTAGATGGTCAAGATGCCTTGGTTCTAATGCCTACTGGTGGTGGTAAATCGCTATGCTATCAGATACCTGGTTTGGTTCGCAGTGGTATGGCGATTATCGTGTCACCACTGATCGCGCTTATGCAAGACCAGGTTTCCGCTTTACAGCAACTTGGCATTAAAGCGGCGTACCTTAATTCTACCCTGTCGCGTGAGCAGCAAAACCAGATAATGCGCTCTATTTACGACGGCGAATTGGAAATACTCTATGTAGCGCCAGAGCGCCTATTGCAGGAGAACACTTTAGAGCGACTGAGTTCGTTTGAGGTGTCCCTGATAGCGATAGACGAAGCGCACTGTGTGTCTCAATGGGGGCATGATTTTCGGGCAGATTATCTAGGCCTACACGTGCTTCAGCAAGCCTTTCCGGGGGTGCCACGAGTCGCGTTAACGGCGACCGCTGATGAAAAAACTCGTGAAGAAATTATTGCTCGATTAGCGTTGTTTCAGCCCAAGGTTTTCGTGAGTAGTTTTGATCGGCCGAATATTCGTTATGCGGTGCAAGAGAAAGGTGAGGCTAAAGCGCAACTATTGACGTTTTTACAAGACTACAAGAATCAAGCCGGTATTGTTTACTGCATGTCTCGAAATCGTGTTGACGGCATATCGGCCTGGTTGGCTCAGCGAGGCGTCAAGGCGCTACCCTATCATGCGGGCTTAGGTGCTGATGAGCGAGCTGAAAATCAACGCCGTTTTTTACGTGAAGACGCGGTCGTCATGGTCGCTACTATTGCTTTTGGTATGGGTATCGACAAGCCAGATGTGCGCTTTGTTGCGCATCTAGATTTGCCGAAAAGTATGGAAGCGTATTATCAAGAAACGGGTCGCGCCGGACGTGATGGCCTGCCTAGCGTTGCTTGGATGATCTATGGCTTAGCGGATGTGATGCGTATCGTTAAGATGGTACAAGACTCAAAGGCAAACGAACAACATAAGCGCCTTGAACGCAGTAAGATCGAGAGTTTACTTGGTTGGTGTGAGACTAATACCTGCCGTCGTCGTGCGCTTTTGCGATATTTTGGTGAGCAGCGAGATGAAGTCTGTGGCAATTGTGACATCTGTTTGAATCCACCGAAAACCTGGGATGCTACTGAAGATGCACAGAAGCTTTTATCCAATATCTATCGGACCGGACAACGTTTTGGCTCGGGTCACGTGATCGACGTGCTGCGCGGCAAAGAAACGGCCAAGGTTAATCAATTTGGTCATCAAGCGTTAAGTACCTATGGCATAGGCTCTGAGAGAAGCGACAAGCAATGGCGATCGGTTATTCGTCAATTGTTAGTACAGAATTTCTTATTAGTAAACGATGAAATGTATGGCGCAATTCAATTGACTGAAAAGGCTCGTCAGATCCTCAAAGGTGAGACTAAGATTTTCTTACGCGAAGAGCTTGCCGCGGTTAAAGCTGTTAGAGAGCGTCGTCGTCCGGCCGAAGTGTCTGAACAAGAGCAAGATTTATGGGAGGCATTAAAAGCTAAACGCAAGGAGCTAGCCGATAGCTTTGGTGTGCCGCCATTTCACATTTTTCATGATGCTACCCTTATGGAAATGATGCAGAGCATGCCAACTAATGATGCTGACCTATTAAGTGTCAACGGCGTTGGCGCGGTAAAACTTGAGAAATTTGGCCAAGAATTTCTAGCCGTTATTAGTGAGTTTGGTTAGCGATAAAGCGATTCATAGACTAAATTTATGCGCCCCCTTTGTATGCTACAAAACCGCTAAAGCCCTGTGCAAGAGCCAGTTGAAGTTGATCGATGATTTTGTCTCTATCGATATCAGAATACACGCATGTCTTAATTTTTCCCCAGACGGGTTGAGGCCAAACGCTGTCATCTTTGAAGCGCACAACGTGATGCACATGCAGTTGTGAGACTAAGTTTCCAATCGCGCCAGTATTGAGTTTGTCGCCGTTAAATAAGCCCATTAACAGTTTGCTGAGGCCTATAGACTCAAGGTGCAGCTGCAGTTGGTCGTGAGGTTCTAGCGAATGCCATTCGCTAATATCAACTCGCCGAGGCACTAAGATCACCCAGGGTAGCTCTGAATTATTGATTAGTAATACGCGTGATAACGGAAGGTCACCGATTTGAATGGTGTCGGCAACAAGCTGAGAATCGAGTGAGAACATGTTAGTAAGAACGTAGAGTGAGTAGTGGTAGTCAGACTGCCATGTCACGGGATCACTCGCAAGCAACCAATACTTGGGTATAATTAACATATGACACGACTCGAAAAAATTGCCGCGCAAATTGACTCTCAGCCTCGCCCGCCAGTGCATTTATGGAAACCTAAAGAGATTGGCACTATTGATATGCGTATTGATAGTAATGGCTTTTGGTTTCATGAGGGCGAGCCGATCTTGCGCGATAAGTTGGTGGTGTTGTTTGCTAGTATTTTATGGTTCGAGAACGGCCAGCACTACCTAGTAACGCCGGCCGAAAAGCTCGCCATAGAGGTTGAAGATACACCGTTTCTGATTCACCAGATGGAGCATGTAGATGATATATGGGTGGCGGTAACCAACACTCATGAACAAGTCATTATCGGCGATCAGCACCCGGTGACTTTACGAGAATATCAAGGGCAATGGCTGCCTTACGTTAATGTTCGCTACAATTTGTGGGCGCGGCTTAATCGAAGTGTTTACTATCAATGGGTCATCGAAGCAATGCAATTGGCAGGCGATGATAGTGACGAGCTTTGGTTGCAAAGCGGAGGTTATCGCTTTCGGCTAGGCAGTTAGCCGGCGTTAAAGCCGCTTTTAGATCAAGTGATTTTGCTTGGTGAGAGGCCTTTACTGACGCTACCTTTTTTGCTGTTCGAGTATGGCTTCCTTAGTTTTTTCGTAACTGCTGAATCGTTCAGGGCCTATCCGACCATCCTCCACGGCCTCTAATATTGCACAACCTGGTTCCAATTCGTGTCGGCAATTTCTGAAACGACAGGTGCCGAGAAGCTCGGCTATCTCGACAAAGCCTTGTTGCAGTTGTGGGATGTCTATGTGCCACAGGCTGAAGTCTCGAATTCCAGGAGAGTCAATTAATTGACCCCCGCAAGGTAAGTGGAACAGCTTTGCCTTGGTGGTGGTGTGCGTGCCCTCGCCAGAAGAATGAGATAGCTCACCCACCTCGAGTTGCGCATCAGGTAATAGCGTATTGATGAATGATGATTTTCCGACTCCCGATTGTCCAACCACGATGCTGGTGCGTTGGTCGACTAGCTCAGGCAAATTATTCAGGTCGCCAGGCTGATGTCTGGAGCTAATTATTTTGGTGGTCTGATAGCCTAGCGCTCGATAGCGTTCAAGCAGCATCTCAAAGCCAGCACTGTTGAGGTCGGTTATAAGGTCGGCTTTGTTAAATACAATCACAGGCCTGATACTCATTAACTCCGCAGCTACTAGGTATCGGTCAATCAGGTTTCGTTGTGGCACGGGTTCACAGGCGATAACAATTAGCATCTGATTAACATTGGCGGCAACGGCCTTTAAGTTACCAAAATTATCAGGCCTTTCCAATATGGTGCTTCGCTCGAGTCGGCTTTCTATTACTCCTGTTCGGTCGGCGCCAGCGCGCCACACAACTTTGTCGCCAGCCACTAAGGTGCCTAAGTTATTCCTCGATACGCAGCGGTGCACGCTGCCTTGGTCTTCACCTTCTAAGGCTTCAACTTCAAAATGTTTGCTGTAGCGGCAAATGATGAGCCCTTGTTGCTCACTGCTTAGCTCGCCCGACTGAACTTGGCGGCTTAGATTGCGCTCTTTTTTATGCGAGCGATCTTCGCGCTCTTGCTGAATTTTCTCGGCACGCCACTCTTGCCGCCGATTAAGTTTGCGCTTGCTCATGTTTTAACTTCAGGTCGCAATAGTCTCAGCTTCTCGGTGCGAGTAAGCTTTTTTATCTGATACTCTCTAGAGCTTGCATCTGCGCGGTCATCGCAGTGCTCTTGATACACCAAGAGCACTGGTCGCCGAGCTCGAGTGTAGCGCGCCGCTTTTTTATTATCGGAGTTATGTTCTTCTAGGCGTCTTTTTACATCGGTGGTTATTCCGGTGTAAAGTGAACTGTCGGCACATTGCAGCATGTAAACTTTCCAGGTCATGAATTGGGTGTTAACTAATAACTAACTTAATTTTGGATTTAACGCTGGGGCATCACCAGTTATTACAATAATAAGTGCTTAAGTTTTTTTGACATTATAAGTAAAAGCGCTGTGTTGTGGAGAATAAACAGAAAAACATTATCT
>JBLHXJ010000240.1:0-4384 GCA_047629535.1 Arenicella sp.
TCACACGCCTGAGCAAGTTCATCATGCGGCAAAATATGTAGACATGATTCAAACGCCAGCATTCTTGTGTCGTCAAACTGATTTAATCGAAGCGGTAGGTGCCTGTGGTATCCCAGCTAATATTAAAAAGGGTCAGTTCTTATCCCCACCTGAAATGATTAACGTTACTAAAAAGGCAGAAGCCGCTGGTGGTAAAGGCCGGATTACGGTATGCGAACGCGGCGCTTCGTTTGGTTATAATAATTTAGTTGTGGACATGCGGAGCTTAGCGCAAATGCGCGAGACAGGTTGCCCAGTGGTATTTGATGCTACACATTCAGTGCAGTTACCCGGTGGACAAGGTGATCGCTCTGGCGGGCAACGAGAGTTTGTTCCGGTATTAGCTAGAGCCGCTGTTGCCGCGGGTGTTGCTGGCTTATTCATGGAGACTCATCCCGATCCAGCGAATGCCAAGAGCGACGGGCCCAATGCCATGCCGACGCAACGTTTAAAAGATTTACTTATTGTTCTGCAACAAATCGACCAGGCCACTAAAGCTGGCGGTTTTTTAGAAAACGAGCTGGTATAGATTCGTTTAACAAACTCGCTAAAAATTAAACTTTATACTCATTTTTAAGGCCAAAGAATGTCTACTATTAAATCAATTCATGCACGCGAAATCTTAGACTCACGTGGTAACCCAACGGTAGAAGCCGATGTAACTTTGGCTGACGGATCATTTGGTCGCGCGGTCGCCCCTTCCGGAGCCTCAACCGGCTCGCTCGAAGCGCTAGAGCTTCGCGATGGAGACAAGAGCCGATACCTAGGTAAAGGGGTAATCTCGGCGGTCAACAATGTCAATAGCACCATTTTTGAAGCACTCAAGGGTGAAGATGCTCTTGACCAGAGGGCTATCGATCAGATGATGATTGATTTAGACGGTACTGAAAACAAGTCGAACTTGGGTGCCAATGCAATACTGGCGGTGTCACTAGCGGTTGCCAAGGCAGCGGCGGCCAGCAAAGGTGTTCCTTTGTATGCTCACTTCGCGCATTTGTTTGGCAATGACACATATTCTATGCCGGTGCCGCAGATGAATATCATTAACGGCGGTGAACATGCCGATAACTCAATCGACTTCCAAGAATTTATGATTTTGCCGACTGGGCTGCCGAGCTTTAAGGAAGCTTTGCGAGCCGGCGCAGAAGTGTTTCATTCGTTAAAGAAAGTACTGCATGATATGGGTTTAAGTACGGCGGTCGGCGATGAAGGTGGTTTTGCACCAAACCTTGAAAGTAACGAAGCAGCGGTCGGTATCATTATTCAAGCGATCGAAAACGCCGGTTATAAAGCCGGCGAAGACATAATGATCGGCCTAGACGTTGCCAGTACAGAATTCTATTCAGATGGTAAGTATCATCTGAGTGCTGAGAATAAATCGCTAAGCTCTGAGCAATTCGTTGATTATTTGGAAGCATGGGTACGTAAGTATCCAATTATAACTATCGAAGATGGTATGGCAGAAGATGATTGGGATGGTTGGGCGGCGCACACCAAAAGTTTAGGCGCTGACATTCAACTGACTGGCGATGATCTATTCGTTACCAATACAAAGATTTTACAGCAAGGTATCGATAAAGGTGTAGCCAACTCTATCCTGATTAAGTTTAACCAAATTGGGTCACTAACCGAAACCCTAGATGCGATTCAAATGGCACACGATGCCGGCTATAAGGCGACTATTTCTCATCGCTCGGGCGAGACAGAAGATACAACTATAGCCGATCTCGCGGTAGCTACAGCGGCTGGGCAGATCAAAACAGGTTCACTATGTCGTTCTGATCGAGTAGCAAAATACAATCAGCTGTTGCGCATCGAGCAAGAGCTGGGTCACTTAGCGGTATACCCAGGGATTAAATCGTTTAGTTAAGCTAGCGGTACCTTATTGTTTGGTTTGAATTTAAAAGAGCTCACTGTAAAGACATGGTTGAGCTCTTTTTGTAATCCATAGATTAAGCTCGCTACCAAGCGATTACCGCCTGTGCCGTCAATTGTCCCTCAAAACATTAGTTTGCCAAAACTTTCGTAAACGTTTCTCTGAAATCGGTATCTGCGTTTTTAGGTGCTGAGCAAAAATAGAAACTCTCCATTCCTGTAGCATCTTGCTAAACTCTACTAATGCAGGATAACTTAAGAACACGTAATCCGGCTCTAACTGTGGATGACTTAGTTCATCAATCTTTGAGTTGAAATCTTTTTGTAGATTCTCTAGCGCCATTTCTTGGCTGACTGTTTTACTGGAAAACCTAAGTTTTTCTATGCGGCTCTCTATCGCTCGTAGGTATCGTGGGTACTGCTTTAACGTACTTAAGGATGTGTAACTCAGAAAGCTAGGTTCAAACATTTGATAGACTTGGGCCTTTATATCCTCCAGTGCTAAATCAGTGGCGATGCTATCGACCATCGTCTTATTAGCTAGGTCTAGTATGCCATCACGATGACGTAGTGCTGCCAGAAGGGCTGTTTCTAACTCTGTTGCGACGGGCACCCATTGTTTGGCGCCGTGTTTAAGTGCCTGCTCGAAACCGTCGCTGTTGCGAATACAAAGCGTGTCGCCATCGAAGCATGCTTGGCAAAGGCCAGCGTTAATAAGCTTATCGCTCCACTCAGGTCTATCGATGATTTTTGCGCTTGTGGTTTTAAGTTGTGAAGCAAGTGAGCCCAAGCCCCCAGCGTCTCGACTTTTTTGCTTAACCGACATCAACTCTTTTTGCAGGTACTTTAAGCTTTGCTTCTGAGTGGTGTTTGAGAGAACCTGTCTGGCAAGCTCGATGATCGCGTGATGGCTATGATAATTGGCACTGTTGAGCTGATCATCAACCAGCAATGATATGGACGCATCTCGCTGCTTCTTGAGCATCGGGAAGGCACGTACAGTCATGCCCTGATGTTGATAGTCGACCACCTCGGCTAACTCACCAAAATCCCAACTTACTAGACCGTGCTGCTCAAGCTTTAATCGTTCGGGAGCATTGTTTGAGTGCACACTCTCTTGTACTGAGTTGGCATAGCTAGACTTAAGCTGATCGAGATCTCGACCCTCTTCAATCAGCGAACCGTCTACGTCTATAACTCTATAGTTGATTCGATAGAAGTCATCTAGTTTGTCGATCTCGAAATCGTCGGCAGCCACTTTAACACCGCGGCTACGGAATAGTTGTTCAGCTAGACTGTTATGAAGTGGTGTATCTTCGGGCGATAGCTTGCTGAACACTCGATCCACCGCATCAGCGGCGGGGGCAAAATTACGACGAATGGGTTTCGGCAGTGTTTTGATTAAGGCGATACATTTTTCACGCAATAAACCAGCTACTAGCCAATCACCAATATACTTAGGAAAGGGCGCTAGAACTGAAATTGGTACGATCATGGTAACGCCGTCACCATGTTTGCCTGGGTCGAACTTATAGATTATTTGCACCTCTTTACCGTGCACCGTCATCTTGTCGGGAAATTGTGAGGTTTGTTGGGTATCTAGGTCGGCTTGCAACAAAGTGTCTCGGCTGAGCTTGAGAGTTTTTTGATTGCCTTGAGATAGCCACTTCTCTAGGTCGTGTCGGCTATGTATGTGGCTCGGTAGCCGTTGTTCATAGAAATCAAAAATTATTGTTTCGTTTACCAGCAAATTTCGGCGACGAGTTTTGGTTTCGATTTTTTCAATATCTGAAATCAACGATTCGTTATGGCTGACAAATTCGGCTTGCTTGCCTAGCGGCTTGTAGGCGCCGTCGACTAGTGCCTGCTGTAAAAATATTATCCGGCTTTCTTTGGCATTAATTGGCGCATAGTTAACCGGCTCCTTGTCGCGTAATGTTAGCCCATAGAGCAGAGTCTTACGGTAGGCTTTAATGCTTCCTGAGCGCACGTGATAGTGCGGACTGCTATAACTATAGCGACATAAATGCTTAGCCGTTTCGCTAACCCAGTTGGGTTTGATCTCGCCAATCGTGTGGGCGAATAAGCGTGAGGTTTCTAAATATTCGGCCGACATAATCCATTTCGGCTTACGTTTGGCTTGAGCTGACGCTGGAAATAAATGTATATGTCGGCTGCGAGTTGCAGTGTATTCACCATCAACATCTTTAGTAGCAATATTGCTTAGTAAACCGCTTAATAGTGCGCGATGTAGCTTTTCATATCGCTGATTAAAATTCTCGTCAGGCTTGGCTTTTTTCTTGCCCTGTTCAGGCAAGGTAAGCGTCGACCAGTCGTCAATCTTCCATCCTAAGGATTTACTTTGAGTGAGTAACTGTCGAAATAGCTCGCGCCACTCGAAAACCCGCGCGATAGACCAATACTGCTCAACACTGTGTCGTTTGAACATGGCGTTACTTAATTCCTCACG
>JBLHXJ010000241.1:0-4343 GCA_047629535.1 Arenicella sp.
TTTACTTATAGAGTCTCGTTGTTTGAGCCTCATAGATCTGTATTTCGGTGGGCCTTGGTTAATTAGGAACCCGCGATGCACTAACTAGATAAAAACATCATGAGCAAAAGACGAGTTGTGGTGACAGGCATGGGTATTGTTTCACCCGTTGGCCTAACACTTGATGAGAACTGGAAAAATATCACTGGCGGCGTAAGCGGCATCGGCAAAATCGACTTGTTTGATCCGTCGGGTTATCCGTGCCAAGTTGCTGGCCAGGTCAAAGGTTTCGAGCCAGCAAATTATATGCCAGCCAAAGATGCGCGAAAAATGGATCGCTTCATTCAGCTAGGTATGGCCGCGAGTCTTGATGCATTTAAAGATTCGGGGCTTGAAGTCACTGAAGAAAATGCTGAGCGAATGGGCGTTTATATTGGCTCTGGTATTGGTGGTATTACCTCTATCGAAAAAGCCACTATGACACTACAAGAAAAAGGCGTTCGTCGTGTTTCACCTTTCTTTGTGCCGAGTTCAATCATTAATATGATTTCTGGTAACTTGTCGATCACCCTCGGCTTTAAAGGGCCGAACCTTTCTATGGTAACGGCATGCACCTCAGCCACCCACGCGATTGGTGATGCTGGCCGCTTAATCGAATATGGCGATGCTGATGTAATGATCGCCGGCGGCGCCGAAGCCGCGATTGCGCCGACCGCGATTGCCGGTTTTGGCAATGCCAGAGCTTTATCCTCTCGCGATGTAGACCCGACACAAGCATCATGCCCTTGGGATCAAGAGCGAGACGGTTTCGTTATGGGCGAAGGCTCCGGAGTCTTAGTATTAGAAGAGTACGAGCACGCCAAGGCTCGTGGTGCCAAAATTTATGCTGAGCTTGCTGGTTTTGGTATGAGTGGTGACGCTCATCATATGACCTCTCCAAGCCCTGGCGGTGAAGGCGCGGCCCGTTGCATGGCAAATGCCATGCGCAATGCCTCGATTAATGCAGAAGACGTGCAGCATCTAAATGCGCACGGCACATCTACTCCATTGGGTGATGCGGCTGAAACTAACGCGACCAAGCTTGCTTTCGGTGAGCATGCGTACAATATAGCGGTAAGCTCTACTAAATCGATGGTAGGCCACTTACTTGGCGCCGCTGGTGGTGTTGAAGCCGTCTATACGGTAATGGCACTGCACACGCAAATAGCACCACCGACAATCAACCTGCATAACCCCTCTGAAGATTGTGATTTGGACTATGTAGCGAATACCGCACGCGATCTGCAGATTGAATACGCCCTGAGCAATTCATTTGGTTTTGGCGGCACCAACGGCACCTTAGCGTTAAAACGCTTTAGCTAAGCTTAGTGACCGTACTGGTAAACGGTAAGCAAGACCCGCAAACCTCGGCTTCAGACCGAGGTTTGTTGTATGGGCAAAGCGTCTTTGAGACCATTGCGGTGATCAATGCAAAGCCCTGTTTGCTCGAGCTTCACCTTAACCGTCTGCAGCGCGGTTGCCATGTGCTCGGCATTCCGCTTGATATCGAACTGCTGCTGGACGAAATAGCGACCATTATTGTCGGCCAACAGAAAGCCGTTCTGCGTGTCACCATTAGCATGGGCGTTGGTGGTCGAGGGTATCTCAACCCGCAATCGCCTGAGCCGACTAGAATACTGTCGTTACACGACTACCCAAGCTACCCGAGCTCACATTGGCAGCAGGGCATTACCTTAGGCATTGCCGAGATTCGTTTATCACATCAACCGGCATTGGCGGGTATAAAGCACGGCAATCGTCTAGAGCAGGTGATCGCGCGCGCACAATGGCATGATGATTGGCATGAGGCATTGCTGCTTGATCAGCAAGGTAATGTTATCGAGGCGACGCAATCAAATGTTTTTGTGGTCAACGCCGATCAACTTATCACCCCGTCGTTAGAATTCGCGGGTGTGGCAGGTGTGGCCAGAGAGTATGTAATGTCGCAGGCACATAAGCTTGGATTGCGGGTCAAGACTATGTCATTATCAGCTGACCATATCGAGGCTGCCGACGAAGTGTTTTTAACCAACTCCGTTATTGGTTTATGGCCTGTTAAGCAACTTAATTCCAAGCGCTATACTGACCATGAAAACTCTCATAAACTTCTGCAATTGATGATAAAAAATGAAGTTATTCCGAATTATAAGACTTAGCTTTTACGCTATTTTCGCGCTCGCCATATCGGTCGGCTATTTTGTTTACATAAATGCGATTTCGCAGCCTCTTGAAAACCGCGGTCATACATTAGTGATCCCTAATGGCGTGGGTATGTCATGGCTTGCAAACCATCTTGAGAAGCAAGGCATTGTAGAAAATCGTTATGTTTTTCGTATTTACGCGTGGATGAATCAGCGTGATGTGCGTATCAAAGCGGGAGAATACACCCTTGTTGATATCGATAATATTCCGGATTTAGTCGCCAAGGTAGATCAAGGTCGAGTTATTCAGTATTCGATTACCTTAATAGAGGGTAAAACCTATAAGGAGTATCGAGCACAGTTGACTTCGCAAAAGCTGCTGACCGACGAATTGGCGGTGATGACCGACGCTCAAGTCATGCGACGACTCGGCTCGCCAGGTAAGAAACCAGAGGGGTTATTTGCGCCAGAAACCTATTTTTTTCAAAAAGGTGATAGCGACTTCGACGTTCTAAAGCAGGCGTACTTGCGGCTAGATACAGTGGCCGAGGACGCATGGAATACTCGTGCAGATGAGGTGCAGGTTAAAAGCAAATATCAACTGATCACACTCGCCTCAATTATCGAAAAAGAGACGGGCGCTGCGTTTGAGCGACCAACCATCTCAGGCGTATTCAATAATCGATTAAGAATCGGCATGCGCTTACAAACTGACCCAACCGTGATTTATGGCATGGGCGACAGCTATGACGGCAATATTCGCCGCAAAGACCTTAGAACCGATACACCGTATAACACCTATACGCGCTTTGGTTTGCCGCCGACTCCGATTGCCATGCCCGGCGAAGCGTCAATTCGAGCGGCCGCTAACCCGGAGCAAACCGAGTCACTTTATTTTGTAGGCAAAGGTGACGGAACACATTCTTTCTCGAAAACGCTTAAAGAGCATAACAATGCTGTTGTTAAGTACCAACTTGGCGGCAAGCGTCGCGCGTTTTCGTCTAACCCCGCGGGCAATTAATATGACGCGAGGCAAGTTCATCACCATCGAGGGCCAAGATGGTGCGGGTAAAACCACGAATGTCGAAGTAATCAAGCGCTTCTTACACGCCGCTAGCATCGCTTTTGTTCACTCAAGAGAGCCGGGAGGCACTGCGCTGGGCGAGTCTATTCGTGAATTAATTTTGAACTCAGGTGATGAGCGAATCGGCGATAAGGCCGAGTTATTGCTTATGTTCGCAGCACGCGCGCAACATATCCAAGACGTTATCGAACCCGCTTTGGCGCGCGGCGACTGGGTGCTCTGCGACCGATTTACCGACGCAACCTATGCCTATCAGGGGGGTGGTCGCGGAATGCCGATGCAGTATATTTCTCAGTTGGAGCACTATGTACAAGCTGCTTTGAGACCAGATTTAACCGTGTTGCTTGATTTGCCGGTGGAACTTGGTGAAAGCCGAGCAGGGCAGCGAAGTGAGCCTGATCGCTTCGAACAACAGAAAATCAAATTTAAGCAAGATGTGCGCGACTGTTACCTGGCACGCGCGTCGGCCGAGCCAGACCGAATCAAAATTATTGATGCCAGCCAGTCAATTGATGCTGTCAGCAATGCGATTAACGTGACGATTGAGGCGTTTGTTGCCGATGACTAGCTTTACGCCGATGATTCACCCTTGGAACCAAGAGATTTGGCAGAACTTAACCCTAGAGCCCGAGCGCTCGAACCATGCTCTTTTGTTCAATGGGGATGCCGGTTTAGGTAAGCGCGACCTCGGCCTTGCGTTGGCGCATTTTGTTTTGACCGACACCCATAGTCAGTCTGAATCGTTGTTCAATGGCGGTTCACACCCTGATTTACATGTATTAATGCCGGAGTCAGCAGTTGAAGAAAACTTGCTTGGGGCGTTTGCACGGCGTTACCTAGAAAAGCATTCGGGCAAGCCGAAAAAGACTATTTCAATTGAACAGGTAAGGCGGCTCTCACAATCTCTTGATACCCATCCGCATATCAGTAAGCATCGCCTGATTCTGATTTTTCACGCTGAAACAATGAATCGTAACGCCGCTAACGCACTGCTGAAAAGTCTTGAAGAGCCGCCAGCGAATACCTTATTTATTATCGTCACTGACGAACTGTCTAAACTGGCCAAAACAATTCGTAGCCGCTGTAGTCTGGTGAACTTT
>JBLHXJ010000242.1:0-4337 GCA_047629535.1 Arenicella sp.
TAAGATCATTAATATCAGCCGACGGTGCGGAATTTTAGTCGCCGTGAACAATATTAGAAAGTAGGGCGCAATCAGTAGAAAAGCGACGCCTTCGAAGCGAAAGAGGCAGCTGAGTGCAGCAAACACAAGCCAACCGATTAAGTGGCGTTTATCTAAGCTACTGCAAAATCTGAAAATAAAATAAAGCGACCACAAGTAGCAGCTTAGATAGCCAAAGTCGCGAATGATGAATGAGCGGTACTTGGTGATGCTCGGGAAAAATAAGATGACTAGCATCGCGATCAGAATAATGCGTCGATTATTATTCGATAACTCGCCGACAATGCATACAAACGCCAGCGTCAGTGATGTTGCCAGTATCGTGTTAAGTAAGAATGCTGCGTTTTCTACTCCCAAAAAGGTGACTTTAGCAGTAGCCGCTATGAACAGTGCATAATATGGCCAACTATAGGCCTCAAATGCCTTCGACCACTGGCCGTCGAGCATCATTTGGGCAAGGTTGAGATAGGTAGCGCCGTCGTTGTTAATGACAGGGTCAATATTCAAGCACCACAATGACAATCCAATGTTGGCAAGCACCATGCACAGCAATAGAAAGGGGCGATCTCGATATAGTTGATACATTAGAGCTGCAACATTAATATTTAGTCGTGGGGTTTAGATAGGTCTGTTTGATGACTCTATTCGAGTAAATTTTGGCTGAGTGGCGAGCGTGTCGGCAACATTCTCGAAGGTCAGCAAGTAGCCTGTTTGTTTGTATTTTGACTTAGCTGTTATGATCAGTTTAGTGAGCGTTTGCAGCTTAGGCTTTGTGCCCAATTAATATGCCAATATTAACACACACGCAAAAGTACAACTACATTTCCTGAGGTCGTTTGATGCAGCAAAAAACTAACAAAATTCTGGTGACTGGTGGGGCGGGCTATATTGGTAGTCATACCGTAGTGTCTCTGATCGAGCAGGGCTTTGAGGTCGTGGTGCTGGATAACTTTAGTAACAGTAGAGCGGAATCTATACCGCGAGTCGAGCAAATTACCGGGGTTGAACTAGAGGTTATTAAGGCTGATGTGCGTGATCAAGAAGCCTTACATAGCGCCTTTGTTGAACATGAATTTGATGCTGTAATTCACTTCGCAGGTTTAAAGGCGGTTGGCGAATCGGTTCAACAGCCGTTGCGCTATTATCAAAACAATGTCGATGGCGCATTGCAGTTATTGAAAGTAATGAGTGATCACCGGTGTAAAAGTATTGTGTTTAGTTCGTCGGCGACGGTCTATGGTGACCCCAGTTCGGTGCCGATAACTGAGTCGTTTCCACTCGCCGCGACTAACCCGTATGGTCAGAGCAAGCTAATGGTCGAAAATATACTTCGCGACTTAGTTTTATCTGACCCTGATTGGCAGGTCTCTATTTTGCGCTACTTTAACCCCGTTGCGGCACATCAAAGCGGCCTTATTGGTGAAGATCCCAATGGCATCCCGAATAACTTGATGCCGTATATTTCTCAAGTTGCGGCAGGCCGACTCGAGTGCCTGTCGGTCTATGGAGACGACTATAATACGCCCGATGGTACAGGCGTACGTGACTACATTCATGTTGTCGATTTGGCCCGCGCTCATATAAAGGCTCTGCAGGCACTCGATACTGAACATGGCTGCCAGTCATACAATATTGGTACTGGGCGAGGCTATTCGGTTTTAGAAATGATGAAAGCTTTCGAGCGTGCCAGCGGTCAAACTATTAAGCATAAGATTGTGCCTAGACGACTTGGCGATATAGCCAGTTGCTATGCGGACACGGCCAAAAGCGCAGAAGCATTAGGCTGGCGATCAGAACGCGGTCTTGACGACATGATGCGCGACCTTTGGCGTTGGCAACAAAATAACCCAAATGGCTATACTTAGTCGCGGCCACAATCAGTTTGAGTACGAATAATTAAATAGAATCATTTAGATAGCAACTAGGAACCATAATATGACCGAAACAACTGAGTATGCGCCGCCAAAAATCTGGAAATGGGAATCTGAGAATGGTGGTCAGTTTGCTAAAATTAATCGTCCGCTGGCCGGGTTTACTCATGAGCACGAGCTACCGATTGGTAAGCACCCCTTGCAGCTATATTCGATGGCGACACCCAATGGCGTTAAAATCACTATCATGCTTGAAGAGCTTTTAGCGCAAGGGCATAGCGGTGCCGAGTACGATGCCTATCTAGTTAACATTACTGAAGGCGGTCAATTTGGTAGCGGTTTTGTTGATTTAAACCCAAATTCGAAAATCCCCGTGTTAGCCGATCACTCAGGCGATCAGTCAATACGAGTATTTGAATCGGGTGCTATATTGCTTTACCTAGCTGAAAAATTTGATGCGTTTCTTCCCAAAGGCCACCAACAGCGTACCGAATGTTTGAATTGGTTGTTTTGGCTAATGGGTAGCGCACCTTACTTAGGCGGAGGCTTTGGCCACTTCTACAGTTATGCGCCGGTCAAGATTGAGTATTGTATCGACCGTTTTGCGATGGAAGTTAAGCGCCAACTTGACGTATTAGATCGCCATCTAGCTGACAATAAATATATGGCAGGTGATGAATATACTATCGCTGATATGGCTATTTGGCCGTGGTATGGCGGCGTGGTCAATAACGTCGTTTACGAAGCCGCTGAATTTTTACAGACCCACACCTACACTCATTTGAACCGCTGGGTAAAAGAAATCGGCCAGCGCGAAGCGGTAAAGCGCGGCAAAATGGTTAATCGAGCTTGGGGTGAGCTAAGCTCACAGCTGCGCGAGCGGCATGATGCAAGTGATTTTGAGCGACGCACTGAGGACAAGCTCGAGGTCGTAGACAAAGGTAAGTAGAGCGCTAAAGCAAGGCTTAGCAATAGCTTGAAAATCAGTTTTATAGAAAGCCCAGAGCACTAGTAGTGATCCGGGCTTTTTTATGTCGAGCTAGCCAGATAGCCGCGATTTCTTATGGAATTAGTGCGTGCTTTCTTACATAATCAGCGGCCAATTTCACCACTCTGTCGCTCTAAATGTTGTCTATTGAAAATCGAATTGCCAAAGAATTAGACGTTCAGGCAAACCAAGTTATTGCCGCGATTACACTTCTTGACGAAGGTTCTACGGTGCCTTTTATATCGCGTTACCGAAAAGAAGTTACCGGCGGTCTCGATGACACCCAGTTGCGCAACCTTGAAGATCGCTTAAAGTATTTACGTGAACTAGAGGATCGCCGAGCGAGTATTCTTAATAGTATTGAGGAACAAGGTAAGTTAACCGACGATCTGAGCAAAGCAATCGGCTCAGCTGAAAGCAAAAACACCCTAGAAGATCTGTATTTACCGTATAAACGTAAGCGCAGAACAAAAGGACAGATAGCCATTGAAGCTGGCCTAGAATCACTAGCCGATGCGCTGCTGGCGGACCCTAGGCTTGATCCCGAGGTCGAAGGCGCGAAATACATCAATACTTCAGAGGACACGCCAGTTGCCGATAGTAAGGCCGCGCTGGACGGCGCGCGCGCGATTTTGATGGAACGTTTTGCCGAGCATGCGGGCTTACTCGCAGAGATCCGATCAGTGTTAGAGCAGCGAGCAATCGTTGCGGTCAAGGTCGCTAAAGATAAAGAGCAAGAGGGCGCTAAGTTTCAAGATTACTTCGATTATCAAGAGCCTTATAGAAATATTCCACCGCATCGGGCGCTGGCTATTTTTAGAGGTCGTAATGAAGGCATTTTAATGTCCACGCTTGACCTAGAAGCACCCGAAGGCGGCTGGACCGGTGCGCTCGCTCACCCGTGTGAAGTGATGATTGCTAAGCAATGGGGTGTTGCGCCGCAGGGGCGAGCTGCTGATGCTTGGTTAGTGCAAGTTGTAAGCTGGACATGGCGCATCAAGATATTGCTGCACATAAGTGGCGACTTAATGTTCAACTTGAGAGAAAAGGCTGAAGCTGAAGCGATTCGAGTGTTCTCCATGAATCTCAAAGATTTACTTTTGGCGGCTCCAGCAGGCGCCAAAGCGACCCTGGGTCTAGACCCCGGAATACGCACGGGTGTAAAACTCGCCGTGGTAGACAGTACAGGACAATATCTAGATCAAGGGACTATATATCCGCATGCGCCAAAAAATCAATGGGATGCGTCGATCGCTGAGATTGCGATGTTGGCTAAAAAACACAATGTTGAGTTGTTAGCCATCGGCAACGGCACCGCATCTCGCGAGACTGATAAGCTGGCGGCGGACCTAATCAAAAGGCATCCAGAATTAAAACTGACTAAGATCATGGTTAACGAAGCTGGCGCGTCGGTTTATTCTGCGTCTGAGTTTGCAGCT
>JBLHXJ010000243.1:0-4316 GCA_047629535.1 Arenicella sp.
TCTATCTCGGGTTCCTACAGCTTATTGCAGACCATTCGAGGCGGGCAATAGTTATGCGTGTTTTGCTATTAATTTTGTTTGCCGCCATCACCGGCTACAGTGCATTTCTTGTCGGTCAAATTGAACCGGGCAACTACGTAAAAATCTATGCTGGTTCATATCTGATCGAGTTAAACCTGCTGAGTTTTGTATTGCTAGTACTGGTCTCGGTTTTTACCCTCTACTTTATGATTCGATTGTTTCGCATCATCTGGAAAGCGCCTAAGTCTTTTTCATCTTGGCGGATGCGCAGTAATAAAAAGCGCGCGACTGAGGCGCTTGGTGCCGGCTATTTATCGTTAATCAAAGGCGACTGGCGAAATGCTGAGAAAAGTCTAACGACTAAGTCTGACGCCAGCAGCATTCCTTATGTGAATTATTTGGCCGCCGCTCAAGCCGCTCAAGAACAAGGCCGTATGGTTCAGCGCGATGACTATTTAAATGCTGCATTCAAGGCGGCGCCTAAAGAGCGCTTGGCAATTGGTTTGATCAAGGCGCGCTTGCATCAGTCAGCTGGTCAGTATCAGCAAGCTGAGGCTACATTGCTCGATATTCAAGACATTGGCCATAACAATGCTCAATTTACCGCTATGTTAATGCAAATTTATCAACATACCGATCAATGGGCCAAGGCCAATGAGCAGCTTGGCGCTGCGCGTAAACAGTCGGCGCTACCAAGCGAAGTATTAGACGGCATCGCTGACCAAGCCTACTCATCTAGTTTAAGCAACAGTACATACAAAGACGTTGCTTGGAAGGCACTGCCGCGTAATCAGCGAAAGCGTGTTGAAAACATTTTGCTATATGTCTCTCATTTAATCGACAACGGCGAAAGTAGCGCGGCTGAGAAGCTAATTCGAGCGACTTTAAAAAATCAGTGGAGTGATCCACTGGTTCGTTTGTACGGAGAGTTGAAGATCGATAAGCCGAAAAAATTAGCTCGTGTCGTAGATGGTTGGTTGCTGGCAAGACCGGAGAGTGCCGAGCTGAATTTAGCTGCGGGGCAGCTCTCTTTGCAAGCTAAGGAGCTGGACAAAGCTAAAGAATATTTACAACAGGCAATTGAATTGGGCCAGCTGCCTACCGCATATTCGCGATTAGGTGAGGCATATGAGGCTAGCAACGACAGTGGCAAGGCTTTGCAACTGTATCGTAGCGGTATGACCAGACTCGCCAGTCTGAGTCAGCTAAGCACTGATAACGAGGCAGTCGAAGGTCAGCTAGTGCCAGTCGATAGATGCTAATTCGACACTTTGCAATATTAGTAAGTATCAATAAAATCGTCCGCTTTTTCGATTAATCTAGACTCAACGTATATGCCAGAGCTACCTGAAGTAGAAACCACGCTGCGAGGCATAGAGCCTTATGTGGATGGCCAGATTTTAACCGCTGTGGTGGTGCGAAACGCATCGATGCGCTGGCCAATACCGAGTACCGCCTTGCAGGCATTGGTCGGTCAAAAGATAAAGAGAGTAGAGCGGCGAGCTAAATATATTCTGATTCATACCGACAAGGGCTGCATCTTATTGCACCTTGGTATGTCCGGCAGTTTGCGAGTATTGGATGTTAGCGTAGCGCCAACCAAACACGACCATGTAGACCTTGAATTTGGTGGCCTGAAAGTGGTTCGCCTCAATGATCCTCGACGTTTTGGTTGTTGCTTATTAATCGATGAGCCTGTTGATCAGCATAGGCTGTTAGCAAACCTTGGCCCAGAACCGCTAGGTGATGCCTTTAGTAGCGAGCGTTTGTTCACCTTATCGCGCGGCAAATCACAGGCAATTAAGAGCTTTATTATGGACAATAAAGTGGTTGTCGGAGTAGGTAATATCTATGCTAGCGAGTCTCTTTTCAAAGCCGGCATTCGACCGACGATCGCCGCAAAAAGAATTTCCAAAGCGCGCTATCAACGGCTTACCGATGAGATTATCTCGGTATTGTCTAAAGCCATTCGCGCCGGCGGCACTACTTTAAATGATTTCACTCAAACCGATGGCAAGCCAGGCTATTTTGCTCAAGAGTTACAAGTTTACGGTCGTGCTGGAGAGCCTTGTTACCAATGTGGCTCTGAGATCAAGTCGAAAGTGATTGGCCAGCGCAATACCTTTTTCTGTCAGGTCTGTCAGACGCCATAACAGCGTACCGGTCTAGGCCTCTGGTTTGCTTTCGTCAGAGCCGTTTTTTTGTCGGCTTGATGATTTACATTGATGGGCTAAGAACCTATGATTTTGTCATTACTTACAAACGGGTTGGTCACATGCGCTTATCTATTTCACTCCTAATGTCAGTACTTGCATTCGCTGGCTGCTCGCAAATGGGAACACCCAATAATTCTGAAACTACAATGCCCGAAACTACCTTCCTGCGTTTACAACAACTCGATATTGCCGCGCCTGTAGCGAACCGAGTGCCGTTCAAAGAAACACACCATCAGCGCACCTTAAGTGATGATTATCACTGGCTGAAAGATCAAGGTTATCCAGTTGTCGATGACCCGCAAGTTATCAATTACTTAGAGCAAGAGAATGCTTACTACCAGCACTTCCTTAAGCCCCATGCGGCTTTAGTCGAGACCGTCTTTGAAGAGTTCAAAGGGCGAACAGATGAAGAAGAAACCTCGGTGCCGTACATGTCTAATGGATATGAATATCGCTGGTTTTTTCGTCCCGGAGACGAGTATCGAACACGCAGTCGTAAAAACCTAGTAAGCGGTGAAGAGAGTGTCTTTTTGGACGAAACCGAATTGGCTGATGGCGCCGACTATTTTGTTATCGGCGATTGGGACATCAGTCCCGATAATCGTTACTTGGCTTACTCGGCTGATCTCGCTGGAGATGAACGTTATCAAGTTACAGTCAAAGACTTACAGACCGGTGAATATCTCGAGGATGTACTGAGCGATGTGCAAGGCGAAATAGAGTTCAGCTCTGACGGTAAAACATTGATGTATGCCCTGCTAGAACAGGGCCGTTGGCATTCTAAAAGTATTAATATTCACACTTTAGGCACGCAGCAGAGCGAGGATAAAACCGTCTACCATGAACAAGACGACGGTTTCTTTATAGGTTTTGGAAAAACCAGTAGTGAAGACTTTATAATAATTGTCTCTTCGCAGGGTGAGGTGCAAGAAAGCTATGCAATGCCCGCCGATTTTCAAGGAGAGCTGACTCAACTGGTTAGTCGAGATGATGGTTTCACGCAGAGAATTGACCATGCCCATGGTGAGTTCTTGATCATGGCAAACGACACCCATAAGAATTTTCGTTTGCTGACGGTGAGCGATGAGAATCCGGTTAAAGGAAATTGGAAGACCTTGATTGAGGGGTCTGATGATTCGTACTTGCTGGGCATGCAAACCTTCAGAGATTTTATGGTAATTAAGTCTCGTGATGCTGGTTTAGAAAAAATTCATATCCGCCGATATAATGGTGATAGCCACGAAGTGGCTTTTCCAGAAGCGCTATTCACGGCCGATCTAGGTGTGAATCTAGAGTTTAGCCAAGACTTTGTGCGTCTTTCGTATGAGTCAATGATTACGCCTGAGACTGTTTACGACTACGACTTGGCTAAAAAGGAGTTGGCGGTTAGAAAGGTTCAGAAGATTCCGTCAGGCTACGATAAATCGCAATACGATACTAAACGGGTAATGGCGACCGCACGCGATGGCGTTCAAGTGCCGGTATCGTTGGTATACAAAAAAGGTTTTAAACAAGATGCTAGTCAACCTATGTGGTTGTATGGTTATGGCGCTTATGCGGCAACCATCGAGCCGAGTTTTTCCAGTGGCCGATTAAGCGCACTTGACCGAGGTTTTGTGTACGCTATCGCCCATGTGCGCGGCGGCGCGATGATGGGCTACAATTGGTATTTAGACGGCAAGCTCGAAAAGCGTACTAACGCGTTTAATGATTTCGTTGACGTTGCTCGTTACTTGGTGAAAGAGCAATATGTAGCGGCAGGCAATATTTCAATCTCGGGTCGAAGCGCCGGCGGTGAATTAATGGGCGCAGCGGTGATTCAAGCACCTGAGTTATGGCGCTCGGTTAACCTTGGTGTGCCATTTGTTGATGTGCTCAACACCATGTTAGATGCCACGTTGCCGTTAACGCCACCGGAATGGAAAGAATGGGGCAACCCCATCGAAAGTGCTGAAGACTACGATTTAATCGCGGGTTATTCACCCTACGACAATATTGCCCGGCAAGACTATCCGCCGATGTTTGTCAGCGGCGGTATCAACGATCCAAGGGTTACGTATTGGGAGCCAGCAAAGTGGA
>JBLHXJ010000244.1:0-4302 GCA_047629535.1 Arenicella sp.
GAATCATCATCTCAACTTGCTGCTACTAAAATGGTCAAATTAGAATTAGTCAAAGGTGTATGCCAATGAGATACGCTGCATGCGTCGAATACGACGGCACTAACTTCAGCGGTTGGCAAGCGCAGAAGCACGATGTGAGAACCGTGCAAGAGGTAGTTGAAGCCGCATTGAGTCGCGTCGCCGACCATGTCACGCCTATAGTTACTGCAGGTCGAACCGATAAATCAGTTCATGCAACCCATCAAATTATCCACTTTGACTCGACCTCTGAGCGCACCGAATTTGCTTGGTGTCGCGGCACTAACCGATTCTTAGATTATGATGTTCGTCTACGCTGGGTCACGCCTATTGATGATCATTTTCACGCCCGCTTTTCGGCGCTGTCGAGATCGTATCGATTTATTATTCACAATGCTCCTATTAAGAGCGCTTTGTATCGAAACTATGCGACTCATGAACAGCAAACTCTCAAGCCCATCGATATGGCCGAGGCGGCCAAAGTGTTACTCGGCGAGCATGACTTCAGTTCGTTTCGGGCTGCGGGCTGTCAGGCTAATTCACCAGTAAGAACTATGCATAAACTCGAGTTAAATTATACTGACGAATGGATTTGGTTCGATCTCAATGCCAATGCTTTCTTGCAACACATGGTGCGTAATATAGCCGGCTGTTTAATCGAGATCGGTAGCGGTAAACGAAGCGTTGATTGGCTGGCCGACGTGCTGGCGGCAAAAGACCGCACCAAGGCGGGTATTACGGCACCGCCAAATGGTCTATATTTGGCGGGTGTGGAATATCCTAGAGAGTTTGTTTTACCGAGCAGACATCATAATATTGCTTTCTGGGGCGAGTAGAGTGCGATAGGGCTTGGTCATTAGATTAGGCTTTTTCTAGGCAGACGTCGGCGCTTAAGAACGCTAAGAAAACAGCCTTTGTCTATAATCGATCGCCTAAACCCAGAGGCGTTTAAAACTAACCAGAAAGGTTGAATAGCGTGAAAGCACAAAGCAGAACCCGTATTAAAATTTGCGGCATGACTCAAGCGGCTCAAGTAGAGCAAGCTGTGGCTCTAGGTGTGGACGCAATCGGTATGATATTGCATGCCGATAGTCGTCGCCTTATTTCGCCTGATCAAGCAAAGCTAATACGCCAAGTAGTACCTGCTTTTGTCTCATTGGTTGGTGTTTTTGTAGATGCGAATCGCCAGCAAATTGAACAAAGTATCGACTTTATTGGTTTAGATGTTGTGCAATTACACGGTGTCGAGACTGACGCCTTTGGGCAATCTTTAACACGACCGTATATCAAAGCGGTTAGAGCCAAATCAGCGGACCAGGTTGCTCAAGAATGTAGCCAATTTACCAACGCTGAAGCAATTTTGTTAGACCCCTACGTTAAGGGTCTGCACGGCGGAACCGGACTGGCCCTAGATCTAGACCTATGGCCGAGTCAACATAGCACCCAACCGCTGATCCTTGCCGGCGGTTTGTCGGCTGATAATGTCGCTGCACGAGTCAGTCAATTTAGACCGTTTGCGGTAGATTTTAACAGTGGTCTTGAGGTTGAGCCTGGGGTGAAGGATGCTAGGTTGATGGCAATGGCTATTAATCAGGTTTATTCGGCTGACGCTCGCATAAGGTCGCTTTAATATGTCTCGTAGTCTAGCTCACTGGGTTGAATATATTCAGACGCTTCACCACCGTCAAATAGAGCTTTCCTTAGAGCGTGTTCGTGAGGTTTTTCTACGAATGTATCCGCACGGTTTGCCTTATAAGGTAATTAGCTTATCGGGTACCAATGGTAAGGGTAGCACCGCCGAGTTGTTGGCTTCAATCTATCGCCAAGCTGGCTACCAAGTGGGTAAGTTTACATCACCGCATTTAGTTCACTTTAATGAACGTTTCAATATAAACGGCGAGTCAGTCGATGAGCCACGCTTGTTGGAAGCCTTTGCCCGTGTCGAAGAGAAACGACAAGATACACCGATTACCTTTTTCGAATTTGGCACATTACTTGCGATTGATTTGTTTGCTGAGAGCCATGTCGACATTGCAATAATGGAAGTTGGTTTGGGTGGCAGGCTCGACTCGGTTAATATTCTCGACCCTGATGTATCAATTGTTACCAGCATTTCAATCGACCACACCAGTTGGTTGGGCAATACCATTGAGGAAATTTCTTATGAAAAAGTTTGTATTGCGCGAGAGGGTCGGCCACTAGTGCTGGGTTTGACAAACCCGTCCGAAAATATGCTTACTTATGCGGCTAATCTTGGCGCCCAGGTAAGACAAATCGGTCAACACTTTGACTATTCGCAAAAGGAAGATGACGGCACATGGCAATGGTCAACATCGGCAGTCACCTTGCGTGATTTGCCTTTGCCGTTTCAGCAACGAGGGGTGCAGCTATCTAATTGTTCCTTGGCGCTTGAGGCTGTGCGGCTGATGTCGGCCGATTTTCCAGTCGAAAGCGCGAGTATTTGTGACGGCATTCGTGGCGCCACAATTTTGGGCCGCTGCCAAGTGTTCGCTCGTGATCCTTATATTGTGCTCGATGTATCGCACAACCAAACCTCGGTCGCGCGTCTAAATCAATTTCTTTATTCTTTAAGTGATAACCGCGAAATCGCCTTTGAGGGACGAACCGTTGCAGTTTGTGGAATGTTGAGTGACAAAGAAATTCGCATCAGTCTTGAACAGATCGCTGATCAGATCGATGTTTGGCATGTGGCCACCATTCATAATGAGCGTGGAGCATCGGCCTCTGAAATTGGCTCCATAGCCCGCTCGATTACCACTTCGGAGGTTATCGAATATGACCGTGTAGAAGATGCTTATGATGCGGCCGTCAGCACATTAGCGGCAGATGACCGTCTTGTGGTTTTTGGTTCCTTCCATATTCTAGGTGATATACTTGAGCATGTTAATTAGGTTTGTCTTATTTGGTTATTCTCATGCTAATTATGCTGAGAGAGGCAGGCTAAACCGAAATCCGTTACAGAAGTATTATGTCAAAAACAGCAAACGAAGAAACTCAACAGCTCCCCGAATTTGACTTAAGGCACCGTGTCACAGGGGCCGCAGTATTATTGTTTTTGGGCGCCCTTGTTCTGCCGTGGTTACTAGGGCCGCCAAGTGCAGCGAGTAAGGTCGAAGTAGCGCATCCAGTGCCCGCTACAACAGAGGTTGAAGTCGCTAATATTATGACTAGCGCGAGGGGCTCTGAACCTCTAGTAACACTTGATGAGATTGAAGAAACTGTTTATATCTCAAAAATTACGCCGCTAGATGCCAAGGGCAATAGTGATCTAGTTAGGGCTGCGAATGAAGCGGCGGCGAGCACTAAAGTACGGGAGAAAGAACAGCCGGAGGAAGATGCCTTAGTCGAGCTGGTGAAAGAGCAAAATGCGGCACTAGAAAAAGCCGCTGTGGAAAATTTATCGACAGAAATCGCCGCAAAAGATAGCGCTAGCAAACTAGTAAGAAAAGCTGCGCCTAAAGAAATAGCAACTCTAACCCCTGATCAGCAACAAGCAAAGAACGAGAAAGATTTACAAGCTGCGCTAGCTGCCGAGTTGAAGTCGCAAACTCAAAAAGCCGAAGACGCCGAGAAAGCATCTTTAAAAAACACGGCCACTGGCGTCGGTTGGGTGGTTCAAGTCGGATTGTTTACTGACAAGAGTCGAGCGATAGCCCTCATTAGCGAGTTAAAGAAAAAGGGTTTTATGGCGTCTAGTAGCGTTGTCGATACCAATCGGGGCAAGAAGACCGGCACCCGAGTTTGGCTTGGACCATTCGCCAAAAGAGTCGCCGCGATAAACCAGCAAAAACGCCTAAAATCTAAGGCGGGTAAGGAAGGGTTTATTCGGGTTTACCCGTAAAGAAATAAAAATTGAAATGAGTGCTGTAATTAATTGGCCGACCTTTCGGTCAGAGAGAGGATAAGATGGGTGGATTTGATTGGATTATAGCGGCGATATTCGTTGTTTCGATTCTAGTGGGTATATTCCGTGGCTTCATTAAGGAATCGCTATCGCTTATTTCATGGATATTGGCTATCTGGTTGGCATTCAATTATTGCGGCCAAGCTGGTGAGTTCATTCATCAGTATATCAACATACCGGCGCCCAAATTCCGAGAGTGGGCTGGCTTCGCATTGGTCTTTATTGCTACGCTCTTTATCTTCTCTGTGATTAGTTACATTATTACCAAGATATTCGTTCGTGGCCCAATTAAGGGTGTTGATAGAGTTTTAGGCTTGGGTTTTGGTGCACTCAGAGGTGCCGCAATTGTGGTTGCCCTA
>JBLHXJ010000245.1:0-4254 GCA_047629535.1 Arenicella sp.
CATTCGCGGATAATGACCCTGTTACGGCTGGCGGCGATAAAAAATTCTTAGAGCAGGTGCCAGGATGCAAGGGCATAGAGCATAGAACCATTACCGATGCTGGTCATTTCTTGCAACAAGACCAGCCTGAGAAATGTGTGAAGGCGATTCTAGATATTACCGGTGGCGCATAACGGGTCGAACCCAAAAGTGTCTATAGGGTACCTTGGTGTATGTAAGACAGCGTTTTAGAGTAAGCAAGCCGCTGAGATTGCTTGCTTAGAGTTTTGGCTTTAATCAGTTGGGCCAATAGTTAACCTCATCGCCTTGCTCGTACGCTTGATCTCCATGCTTATCGACAGGCTGAGGCGATTGAGTAGTACTCGGCCATGCCGACTCAATTTGCTCGGCATTATGCTGCGCAAGCAATTGTTCGAGCAAAATTAGCTTTTCAGGGTGTTGATTGATCAAGTTTTTTTGTTCAGTCGGGTCTATAGCGAGATGGAATAGGAATTTTTTATCCGGCGCCTCGCTACCTTTATCGGGCTGCTTAGTGCGAATAAATTTCCAGCCTTCATGTAATACCGTTTGTTGATACCCTTGACGCCAAAACAGTGTTTTATGTGGGTCGCCAGTCACTTGTCTATTAATGAACGGCAGTAGGTCAACTCCGTCTAAGGTGCGGTCGCTAGGAACCGGAGCGTTGGCTGCCGCGGCAATAGTGTGAAATAGATCAAAGTGGTGAATAGGCGCCGACATACGCACGCCTGGCGCAATTTTCTTAGGCCACTTAGCCATAAAAGGAACATGCGTGCCTCCTTCAAAATGGGTTAGCTTCCAACCTCTGTAGGGTTTGTTGATCTCTGGTAAGCCAATGTAACCAGCGCCACCATTGTCACTGGTAAATATAATAAGTGTGTTATCAGCTAAGCCATTTTTCTCTAGGGCTTCGGTTACTTTTGCAACGCTTCTGTCTAAGGCTTGTATCATCGCCGAATAGACGCGCAGGCGATGATCATTGATGTGCGACAAGGCCTCATAATCAGCCTTGGCCGCCTGTAATGGGTTGTGCACGCCCCATTGCGCTAAATACAAAAAGAACGGTCTATGCTTATTCGCATCGATTACTTTTACCGCTTCATTGGTGAAGTAGTCGGTTAGATAGCCATCAGGTTCGAAGTTCTCGCTACCGTTGAACTGAGCAGCGTAACGGCCAGTTGCCCAAATCATACGATCGATTGCAGCGCCCTCAACTTTTGCATTGACCACGTCTGGGTGGTTTTCGGGCATATAAAGCCCACCTCTCATGTCTAAGCTTTCGTCAAAGCCTTGAGCTTGGGGTCGCTTATCGCCGTTTGAACCAACATGCCACTTGCCAATATGCGCCGTGTAGTAGCCTTTTTCTTTTAGTACCTCAGCAATGGTGATTTCCGCGCTCGGCATGCCAAGGTCTTGAATCGAAGGTAGCTCGGCTGCGGCCTCAACGTCAACCAGCAGCGGCAATGGACCCGGTTCTAGTTCTTCCATCCATTGAAATATTCGTGGGCCCAATTTAAATATTGGCGTGTACTCAAAGCCAAAACGAGTTGAATATCGGCCGGTTAAAAGAGTCGCACGAGAGGGCGCGCAAATCGCATTCGCCGCATAGCCATTTTCGAACACCACTCCTTGTTGAGCAATACTATCTATATTAGGTGTCTGCAGTGAACCGTCGCCCGCGCCGCCGTTGTAAAACGATATATCGTTAAAGCCAAGGTCATCGGCTAAAATCAGCACAATATTAGGCGGCCGTTGATTAGGCGAGAGGGCGGCTTCCGTCGGCCCTTGTTGCCATACTACCGGCCGGTTGGGTTCGGTTGGCTGCAATATATTAGTGAGTGTTGGCGCAGCCCAAATTAAAAGATCAAGACGGCTTTGCCATGCAAGCAATGACATTAGGGTGACACCTAGTAACACAACGACTAACTTTTTCATAAATTTTTTAATCCAATAACTTGGCCAGTGAAACTCAAGTCATTTGTACCTAAATCTAATTATTATGATACCGACGAACTAGTACTGGCATAAGCTATGACAATACATGAATATGATCACTATGTTGCTCGCTTACGTCTCACTAACCAGAGGGGAATTGCGACCATTAGCAGTAGCAATGACATCAAGTAAACCTTGTACGCGCTAAATAGCTTTTTATAAGTGTTGTTTGTCACTTGTTGCACTGAGTCATAGCCTGCGGGCATAGGCAGAACGGCATGAGCTAATGCATAGTCATTGTAATCGCTAAGTAATTGTTTAAAAAGAGTAGGGCGCTGTTGGCTCAAATCGTTAGTTTCGCCCGGGTCTTTTTGTATATCGAATAAGCGCCAAACGCCGTCTCCATAAGGAATCAGATTGCGTGCTAACTTATACTCGCCTTTAAATAAAGCGGCGTTACCAGCGACCTCTAAGCCGACCGCATCTGTTGGGCTATAGGTATAATCGCTGATGCCATCGATTACCGGCTTTAAGCTGCGACCGGTGATGGCTATGTCACCGCTGTTTTCTGTCGTTTTGATATTCAGATAATCCAATAGTGTCGGCGTAATATCGGTGACTAAGCTAAAGGATGATTGCATTTTTCCTTTCGCGATAGACGGCCCAGCGATAATCAACGGCACTCGAATACCACCATCGCTACTGTAAAATTTGAACTTTTTACTTGGCGAAGCGGCGGCAGACGCCCACTCTGGACCGATTGATACTAAGCTACCTTTCTCACCCATGGTGTCGATGTCGTGGTGGTAGCCACTAACCGCTTTCCACAGATCTATACCTGGAACGTTGAGAATATCGTTAAATTCTGGGCCGTTGTCAGAGGTCACAACAAACAGCGTATTATCCATTTCACCATTGCTTTCTAACCAGTCGATCAGACGACCAATGTGATGATCCATGGCTTCGAGCATGCCGGCATTAACCTCCATTGCCTTAGCATAATAACGTCGCTCTTTGTCACTTAGAGCTTGCCAATCTCGCGAGCCCTTCGGCATCGAAGCGAGCGGCGATCCGTCTGGAATCAAGCCAAGCTGCTGCGCTTTTCCCCATCGGTTTTGCCGCAGCACATGCCAACCCTCGTCATAAACCCCTTGGTAGTTGTCGATAAACTCACGCGGCGCTTGAATCGGAATATGAATCGCCTGAAAGGCTAAATAGGCGAGGAAGGGTTGCTTGCTTTGCGCCGCTCTCGCGTCATTTACACTAGAGCTATCAACGCTAATGTACTCGATCATTTTGTCGACGATAAACTCTGATGAGTAAAAATCTTCTGGTAGTGTCGCGGGTTTATCGTCTTCATACCAAGGAGCGGTAGTGTAATACGGAATGTATGGACGTTGTTCCCAGTTGTCGGCGCCAGAAGCATCTAGTGCGAAGGAGCGATCGAACCCATGACTTACTGGTAGGTCTTGCAAGCGGCTGCCCATATGCCACTTGCCGGTCATATAGGTGCGGTAGCCAGCCGCACGAAGATGATCAGCAATGGTTCTTACACCCGGCTCAAGTGAGAGAGTGTAGCCAGGTTTGTTCTCATGCTCTGACGGTATCACTTCAGGTATGGTCGCTACGCCAGTGCGGTGATTATCAATGCCGGTAAGCAGCATCGCGCGAGAAGGAGCGCAGAGTGGCGAAGTGCGGTAATTACTAAAACGAATGCCCTGATCGGCCAAGCGCTGAATGTTTGGCATACGCGCTTCACCACCGAAAGGAGCAAAGTCCATCAAGCCGGCATCGTCGACCAGAATGATAACTATATTTGGCTGTGGGTCTGTATCAGCCATCGCCAACCTAGGGCTAGAAATGACCGACAGACTAACGAGTATGACGACAAGTTTGATCGAACAAAAGCGGGTGGTCTTCATGAGTTAGTTATCTGCTCTTTACGTTATTATTTTATATATTGACATTAACCATGCCAATAGTTTTTGATATTGTATTGTGGTCTTAATATTTATGCAATTGCTTCACATAGGGCTCTTCAAGCCTGATTTTATTTTATCTAGATTGTGCTTATGACCTTACCACCCTAGTTGCAAGGGTCTATCTATTTGAGTTCAATAGCCAAACTCAATATCAGCCTAGAGCCTCAGGATTTGATACGCTTGACGCCACCTTAACGGCATTCGTCGGCTAATATTAGTATCCATAAAAGGAGCTATGACTGAGCTCCCTTGCTAGCACCCGCTAACTAAAAGAGGGCAGGGCAAACTAATGGAACCTACATTAGCCCAGGGAGAAACA
>JBLHXJ010000246.1:0-4250 GCA_047629535.1 Arenicella sp.
TATAGTACAGGCATTTGCAGTCCACATTGAGGAAGCTGAATAGCAACTTGCGAGCAGTTCTGGTGCGGAGTTCGATGCCTGCTGAATAATACGTTTATCGCTACCACTGAAGCCTAATCTTCTCAGCGTTGGTAGGTCAGGTCTTTGTTGCGGCAAGAGAACACCTTGCTGTAAACCCAAGCTGCGATTGGTCTGCATTTTCTCTAGACCTTGCAAAGCCGCTTTTCGCGGTTGCGAGATCTTCAGCGCATTGCTCTTAGAGGCGACATTTCCATGCGACAAACCGCCGTAATTATGAGTCGGGCCTATGAGGCCATCAAAATTTACTTCATAGCCACTTCGGACTGACATGTTTTGCCCTGATACGTTCTGCTTTGTCATGTTCTAACCGATTAGATAGCGAACTGTGTCGCCAAGCTCGAGCTTGAGTTGCTTCATACTAGCTCTGGGCATTTTTACGCCGCCTTTCTCTACTGAGACGGTACTTATCAAAGCCTTAAAACTGTTTACGTCGCTGGTGGCTATCATTGCGCGTTCATCATGTTCAAATTCGGATATACCAATAATTTCAGCCTGATGGCTATTCTTAACCGACACGATGTCATCTATCTTGGTGTCAACGCTTGGCGCCGCATCAAAAATATCAACGTGTCCATTCCATCGAAAGCCTTCTTTCTTAAGCATTTCTAGCGCTGGCTTACCTTTAACATTGGGCTGGCCAATCACATCTTGCGCTTCTTGTGGCAGCATATTTACGTACAGGGGATGCTTGGGCATTAAATCAGAAATAAATTGATTGCCATGAATACCTCCGTAGAGATCGGCATCGGCGAAGCTCATGTCGAAGAAGTTTTGACCTACGGCTGCCCAAAACGGCGAGCGCCCATGCTCGTCAAAATAACCACGTAAATCAGCCATTACGCTATTTGGAAAGCGCTCTCGAAACTGCGCCATAAATAAATAGCGGCTTCTTGCCAGCAACTTACCATTGCCATTATTGCGATAATCTTTATGCAAGTACAAGGTGGCAACTTCGGCAAACCCTTCAAAGTGGTTTGACAAATTTAGGGTTTCAAAAGTAACACGCTTATCTAGCTCGCGGCAGCTTTGGGTTACCTTATTAAGCTTATAAGAGTAAAACTCTTCCTTGGCGCCGAGGCTAGATATAATCGCAGCAGTACCAACGATTGTATTCGAGTCGGAGTCCTCCATAACTAGAAAGTAGGTTTCTTCTTTGGGGTCTTGCAACGTCTTCTCGATACTATTAACCGAGTTGCGTAACTTTGCCTCGAGGACAACCCGCTCTGGTGGCAGAGTCGTCATCCCAGGGTACGCTTGTTTGGCTAATTCGAGCACGCCGTCAATATCAGATTCGCGAGCAGTTCTTACTAAGATCATTTAAATCCTCCGGTTAGAAGCATTTTTTCATAGCAAGAGCGAAATTAGGCGTTGAAGATCGAAGCCTAGTGACGAGATTATGCGGTGTAAGATTGGCTTTGCCGTCGAATGTGCAGCGAGCGCTGTTCAATTATCGGCGCCTAGCTTAGCAAGCTAGAACAGAGTGGCAAGATAACAATCAACACGGCATATTTAAAACATGCCTTATAAATCTATCAATAGGTCTAAAGGAAAACCTGAAAACTCCTTAGTTCGCTCTAGAATAATCAAGGTATTCATTTTGGCGATACCAATACCGCTGGTGATTAAACTCTCGCTAACGCCATTGTAACTCTTAACATCAGTGCAGACGAATTTCAGTAGGTAATCATAAGCGCCGCTGATTTTGTAACTATCAGTGACCTCAGCAACACTAGCGATTGCCGCGTTAAAACGTCTAAAATCATCCGGGGAATGGTTTTCTAAGGTGACTTCGGTAAACGCTTCTACGTGTGGTGCCAATCGGTCCAGATCAATTTCAGTGACGTACCGTTTGAGCACACCATCAGCTTCCAAACGCTTAACACGGCTCAAGCAAGCGCTGGCCGAGAGGTGAACCTGCTCTGCCAATTGTTGATTTGTAATGCGTGCATTGATTTGAAGAATAGAAAGTATCTTTAAATCAATTTTGTTAATTTTACTGACGCCGGCCATGCCATGTCCCCAATTATCTGTGATATCTGTTTAGCCCTTCCGCAGATTCATTTGTCGGTTTGGGCACACTAGAATCATATATCGAATTCAAATTGAGTGCTTAGCTTTGCGCATCTCTATGCTAACTTTGTCATATACAACCACTTAATTCCACTCACGGCCATTTATGTCATTGCTCCAAAAAGACCTGAAAAAGATTGATGCTAATACCATCTTACACCCTTCGACTAATGCCAATGAATTCGCCAAAACTGGCTCGAGGATCATCCAACACGGTAAAGGCATCTACTTGCAGGACACCGATGGCAATCGACTAATCGACGCTGTCGCCGGTCTTTGGTGCGTCAACGTTGGTTATGGTCGGCCCGAATTGGCTGACGCGATGCATTCTGCAGCCACCAACCTCAGCTATTATCATACGTTTACCGGCATGTCGAACGTGCCACAAATTGAGCTTGCCGAGCGATTACTCGGTTTGGCGCCAAAAAATATGTCGAAAGTTTTTTTCGCTAGTGGCGGTTCGGATGGCAACGACAGTTTGATGAAAATTGTTTGGTACTACCACAACCTGATTGGTAAACCAGAAAAGCGTAAAATAATTTCTCGCTGGCAGGCCTATCATGGCACCTCTATTGCTACCGCGAGTTTGACCGGCCTACCCTCGTTTCATAAAGACTTCAATTTACCAATTGAAGGAATACTGCACACTGAGTCGCCGGACTATTTTCGTCACGCATTAGACGGCGAGAGCGAGTTGGATTTTTCTAAGCGACGAGCTAAGCAACTCGAAGATATGATTCTTGAGCACGGTGCCGATACCGTTGGCGCCTTTATCGCCGAGCCGGTAATGGGTGCCGGCGGGGTCATTACTCCGCCAGAAGGTTATTTCGCTGAGATTCAAAAAATTACCAAGAAATACGACATTCTGTTTATTGCCGACGAAGTGGTGTGCGCGTTTGGGCGTTTGGGCGCATGGTTTGGTAGCGATGTGTACGACATCAAGCCAGACATGATGACTACGGCTAAGGCTTTAACCAGTGGCTACTTCCCATTTTCGGCGTCCTTTATTACCGAAGAAATTGCCGATGTGATAAAGCAAGGCTCGGCTAAATACGGTAGCTTTGCCCATGGTTATACTTACGCAGGCCATCCGATTGGAGCCGCCGTTGCCATGGCTAACTTAGACATCATCGAGAACGAAAATTTAGTCGGTAAAGCGGCCGATGTGGGCGCTTATTTTCATCAAAAACTGAATCAGCGATTTGCTAACGATAACTTCGTCGGGCAAGTACGCGGCAAAGGCATGATCGCCGCGGTGCAGCTAATGCAAGATGCTGAAAACAAGGTATTTTTGGACCCAAGTTTAAAAACAGCCGGCAAAATTACCGCCAAATGTTACGAAAACGGTCTCATCGCTCGACCACTTCCGTCGGTCGATTCTGTCGCCTTTTCGCCGCCGTTAGTCACTACCAAAGAAGAGATCGACCAAATCGTCGACATCTTCGAAGCTTCTGTAAGGTCAATACTCGACTAATTCGACGGCTTAAAACAAAGTTTAAACAGAATGCCAAATTTCGCCTAGCTCTTTGCGAGAATTTGGCGTTTCGTTTTTACGTTGTTCATCATCAAGTTGACTTAAGTCGGCCAACTTGCCGATGGTAAAGCCCATTAATACCTCCGATTTTTCGGCATCTAAGTTTAGATAAGTCGCCGCTTCCGCTGCCTTAATGCCGCCCATTCCGTGGGTATATAGGCCTTCCATGCGAGCTTGCAGCGTCATCGACATCCAAGCCGCGCCGCTATCAAATGCAGACCACTCATTTGGCTTACCATTATGCTCAAAGTTTTTTTCGCCAACGAGAAAGCCGATTACAGCATTATCTTTCGCCCAACCTTGATTACCTTCGACTAATAGGTTTAAAAAATCATCAAAGGTGCTTTCAGTTGACGTATAAAAACGCCAAGGTTGAGCATTAAAGCACGATGGAGACCAACGAGCAGCCTCCATGATCCGACTCATAGTGGCGTCATCAATTGAAGTCTTTTGAAAGGCCCTTGGTGACCAACGTTGGATAAATAACGGGTCAATGCCCATAGTATTTTCTCGGGCACTAAAACTGATATCTTGTTTACTCATTTGGATCTCTATATTTGGTTGC
>JBLHXJ010000247.1:0-4238 GCA_047629535.1 Arenicella sp.
ACAGCCGGTGTAAGTAGGCAAACATTTTATTCTAACTTTGATAGCAAGCAGTCTATTTTACTGTCTCGGATTGAATCATTGTTTGAAAAAGCATGGGTTAAAACTGAAGTGCTTATTCAAAACTCAGAAATTGGTCGCGAGGAATTCGTCGAAGTAAGTGTTCGTAACTTACTTGAAGAATGCGATAAAGAGCGGACTATGATGCGTGCGGCCTTTACTGGCCAAGCCGGTATTCAATGTCTATCTCTATTGAAGGTTCTGATTTCGCGACTTATTTCGGATCGAATTTTATTTCAATTCAACCATAATTTTAATGCCCGTCAGTTAGATACCATCTCGGATTTCTATGCTGGTGGCATTATTGGTACGGTTCAAGGTTGGTTGATTGATGAGACATCGATGAAAGATATTAATTCGGTTGCGCGTCAAATCGGCCGACTGATACCGCACGGTTTGGATGGGTATATAGCAAAATCGTATTAAGTTCTTTGTTTTGAACCAATAAAAAAGTCGCTCGAGATTATCGAGCGACTTTTTTGCGTTTCAGTATGGCGTTTCTTGTCGCCTGATTGTGTCGTAGGGCAAAGTTGACTAGTGCTATGCGCGCTCTACGTATTCACCGGTTTCAGTATTTACTTTTATTTTTTCACCAATATTGACAAAGGTCGGTACAGTTATACGTATGCCCGTCTCTAGTAGCGCTGGCTTACCACCACTGGCGGCGGTTTGGCCCTTAATAACGCCTTCGGTATCGGTTACTTCTAAAATAACGTTGGACGGTAAGTCAACGCCAATGGGAGTCTCATCATAAAACATAATTTGCACATCAGTATTCGGCAAAAGATAGCCAGTTTGCTCGGACAAGTCGTCGGCGCTCAAAGTCAACTGCTCATAGTTTTCTGAATCCATAAAGATATGGTCGCTACCTTCAGCATACAAATACTGCATTTTACGTGGCTCAACGTGGGGCTTTTCAACTTTATCGGTAGAGCGAAAGCGCTCATTTAATTTAGTGCCGTTGATGATGTCTTTTAGCTCACACTGAACAAAGGCGCCACCTTTGCCCGGTTTAACATGGCTCTTCTTTAGCACACGCCATAGATTGCCTTGATGTTCGATGAGGCCACCGAGGCGGATGTCGTTTGCTGATATTTTTGCCATGATTGTTTTTCACGAGGGTTTCTAGATTTCGCCGATTATAGGTGAATCAAGCCACGAATGCCTAACTCATACGCGGTATAATGGCTCAATCACGCTATTGTATTAGAGTGCTTACTCTCTAACCCACTATTTAACTAAGAGCCACAGTGTCATTCGATCATAAAACCTTCTTGCAAAACGTTGGCCAAGGGCCGGGCATTTACCAAATGTTCGACGCTGAAGACGCCTTGCTTTACGTAGGCAAGGCTAAGAACTTAAAGAATCGCCTGTCGAGCTATTTTCGCAGCACTGGTTTATCGATTAAAACTGAAGTCATGATGCAAAAGGTAGTCGACGTTCAGGTAACCGTAACCTTTACTGAAAACGAAGCGTTGATCTTAGAGTCAAATCTGATCAAAGATCGCAAGCCTCGCTACAATATTTTACTGCGCGATAGCAAAAGCTACCCATTTATTCATATTGATACCTCTCATGAGTTCCCTCGTCTAAGCTTCTATCGTGGTGATCGAAGTGCGCCGGGTAAGTACTTTGGCCCATATCCTGGGGTTACCGCGATTAGAGAAACGCTCTCATTATTGCAAAAAGTGTTGCCAGTTCGTCAATGCGACGATGTGTTTTTTAGCAATCGATCGAGGCCCTGTTTACAGTATCAGATTAAACGATGCAGCGGCCCATGCGTTGGCTTGGTTAGTAAAGAGTCATATGCCAAAGACATCGAGCTAGCGGGCATGTTTTTGCAAGGTAAAGATGAGTCGCTGAATGAGTTGTTGCAACGTAATATGGAAGCCGCATCTAAAGACCTAAAGTTCGAAGAAGCGGCGGGTTGGCGCGACCGAACCAATGCTCTAAGACGAGTACAGTCGCATCAGTCGATCACGTCGGGTCACAGTGACATTGATATTCTCACGATATCAAGCCTGCATGGCAAAGTGTGTGTAGAAGTGACTTTTATTCGTGGCGGTCGACACAGCGGCAGCAACGGGCATTACCCAACGGTTCCGCTGGAGTTTAGCGAGTCTGAAATTCTCTCGGCGTTTATTACCCAGTATTACCATCGTCGGCAAGCACCAAAAGAAATTATTGTCGGTGCCGCTCTTGAGGGGCAAGCCGAGCTCGAGGTTTGGCTAACTGAGCAATCGGATCGAAAAGTAGTTATCACTAAGTCTGTCAGAGGTTCACGGCGCGATTGGTTGGCCATGTCCCAACTAAATGTAACTGAGCGCCTCAAGCGCCACTTATCAGAAAAGCAGAGCGTGCAGAAACGCTTACAAGCATTGACCGACGTTTTTCAGCTCGAACAAACTATTGGACGTATCGAGTGCTTTGATATTAGCCATACCATGGGCGAGCAAACGGTTGCCAGTTGCGTGGTGTTTACCGATCAAGGCGTGACTAAGTCGGATTATCGCCGCTATAACATCAGTAATATTACCCCAGGCGATGATTACGCCGCCATGCGTCAAGCTATTCAACGGCGTTATAAGCGGGTGTTAAAAGAAGAGGGCAAGTTACCTGACGTGCTGCTGATAGATGGCGGCAAAGGGCAGCTGTCGTCAGCCGCTCAAATCATGCATGAACTGCAAATTCATGAGGTGTTGTTGGTCGGTGTAGCGAAAGGTGAGGGCCGCAAGCCTGGTTTAGAGACACTATTTATTGAAGGGCAGTCAATAGGTATTAAGTTGGCGGCTAATTCAGCGGCGATGCACCTAGTGCAGCAGATACGTGACGAGGCGCATCGCTTTGCTATTACCGGTCATAGAGCGCGTCGCGGCAAAGCTCAAACGCAATCAGTATTACAAGAGATACAAGGTATTGGCGCCAAACGCAGGCAAGCCTTGCTCAAGCATTTTGGCGGCTTACAGGGGATACAGCAAGCTGGCGTAAAGGATCTTAATAAAGTTATCGGCATTAATGTCGAATTGGCCGAAAAAATATATCAACACCTTAAGAATTAGCCTCTACAAGACCACCAAGCGTGGCCGTTTTTAAATCGTTTTAGTGTTACACTTCGAACATAATTCGACCATAATTTGACCATATTTTTTTATCCAATGATAAACATACCAAACTGTTTAACGTTTTTCAGAATTCTTGCCATTCCGCTAATCATTGGCGTGTATTTTTCTGGCTGGGCATATGCCAACTGGTATTGTGCTGTTTTATTCGCATTAGCGGGCATTAGCGACGCGCTCGATGGTTATTTAGCTCGACGTTGGAATCAAACCTCTAAACTTGGCGAGTTTCTCGACCCTGTCGCCGATAAATTACTAGTATCGACCATGTTATTGTTGGTGATGAGTAATTTTGAACTGCAGCAAGCGTTGTGGTCTAAGTTTTTGTTTGTGGTAACCGTGATCATAATTATTAGCCGCGAAATTACCGTTTCCGCGTTAAGAGAATGGATGGCCGAACTAGGCAAGCGGGCGAACGTAGCGGTATCTCAAGTTGGCAAATACAAAACAGGTATTCAAATGTCGGCAATCGGTGGTTTAATATTTGCCAAGCCACTGTTTGGCTTGCCCATCTTATTTATGGCTGAAATGTTATTGTACGCAGCCGGAGTGCTGACTATATGGTCTATGAGTATCTATCTTAGAGCGGCTTACAATGCCGTAAAAGGCGATTAGAAATAGCCACCGGAACTATTTTGAAAATAGTTAAAACAATGATTGACTCATATTTCTAACTGCATATAATAGCGCCCACTCAAGCGGGAATAGCTCAGTGGTAGAGCACAACCTTGCCAAGGTTGGGGTCGCGAGTTCGAATCTCGTTTCCCGCTCCAGAACACCGAAAACGGGAAAAGTTAATACTTTTCCCGTTTTTGTTTGAGAATAATTTTAGCTTTGTTTTTTCTAGAATAGAGTTAAAATAGATTGTCTGACGGCTCGATGGCAGAGTGGTTATGCAGCGGCCTGCAAAGCCGTGTACGCCGGTTCGACTCCGGCTCGAGCCTCCAAGTCATTTTTGGAGGACGTCAGGTAAATCGGTTTCGAGCGTTAGCTTGGAGCAAAGCCTTTATGTTTAGGCTAAAGACAAGGGAGCCAATCCCAGCAACACTTATATCCGTTAGCCCG
>JBLHXJ010000248.1:0-4209 GCA_047629535.1 Arenicella sp.
TTCACTATCCCCCCCAATAGCTGATAGTGATTATTCAAAAGCCATAACGCTTCCGGCGCTATGGCTTTTTTTTGACTGCTATTTTCGACTTAATCTATGGCTTCTTAAATAGCAGAGTAAAACGATCGCTGTTACCCGTTACTGATTTACGTCCAACCTCGTAACGTAGCTCGTCATCGGGTTTATGGTGCAAACCTGAATACCCTTCGAATACAAATCCGGAATCGAGTAACTCTTTGATAATCGTGACTGGGTCAACACGGCGACGATTTTCTTTTGTAATTGGTTCCATATGCCGTCGAGTGTGGTCAACGATCCCATAGATTCCACCTTTCTTTAAGCTTTTGAAAACAGCATCGTTGATGTTTTTTCGTCCGGCTGCATCGAAGTTATGCATATTTCTAAATGTTAGTGCGGCATCGAAGTCGCCTTCGCTCAAGGCGAAAGTATTAATAGTGCGAAGATCATCCTCGCCCTCGCCTATCTCGACCTCGGGTTCAAGTATATTGATTTGATCTAGCCCTGCCATCGGTAACAAATTTGATTTGACGCGAGAGGTACCAATGGCAACATACAACTCACCCTTATCCCGTAGAGCAGGCGCTAATAGTTTGGTGTACCAGCCGCCGCCGGGGATCAGCTCCAATACTTTCATCTCTGGTGTAATTCCAAAGAATTCAAGAGTCGCAACCGGCTGCCGATTGCGATCACGTTCGAGTTCGGCTTCGGTTCGAATTTCAGAGCTTAGCGCTTGATTAAGCTTGGTGGTTATTTCTGCGTCTTGAGCTTGAGTCGAGAAGCTCGCTAGCAGCGCACAGCTTAGGAGAAATTTATTTCGCATAGGTGTAGATCCTTAATTTTTTTCGATTAATCTTTTCGGTAAATTAACAATAGTTGAGATTGCCACAGCAACAGATTAGCACTTAGAATCATCGATCGGATGAACATCACTAGGCGAAGACATGAGTAAACCATCAACAGGGCGTTCCCGAGGCCTACTCATACTAATGCTCGCGGCAATTGTTTTTTTTATATTAAACAGAATCCCGTTCGGACATTATTTTCAGTGGACATTCGTCGTCATCACTACCTTTGTTCACGAAATGGGGCATGGACTAACGGCCATATTGACCGGCGGTAACTTGCTAAAAGTAGAAATCTATAAAAACGCATCAGGCCTAGCAATAATCGAAACCGTTGGCGGTTGGCGTTAAGCAGTGATTGCGGCGGGCGGTTTGCTCGCCCCGCCAATTATTGCCGCAGGGAAAAGTAAGCGAGTCTCATCGCGAGTTTTTTTACTATTTATCCTTATCTGCTGTATTTTACGGGTTAGGTCAGCATTTGGTTTACTTATTTTACTACCAACTGGTGTCCTGTTTTTAATGCTATCGCGACAAGCAAGCGCCTTGTTGCAGCACTTTATAAGTCAGTTTATTGTCGTACATATGCTGGTTGACACATTCACACGCACCGTCTCTTACTTATTCTCCTCTAACGCTATGGTTGCGGGTCAAATCCGCCATTCAGACACCGCCATAATTGCACAGTAATTTATCGGCGGGCACTTGTTTTGGGCAAGCGTAATCGCCTTTTTAGCGATTTGGACTTTCTATTATAGCCTGCGAAAAGCTTATTCAAAGTGAGTCTAAATGCTGACACCCTCCCTGGTGAGGTTACGACTATTTGATTTGAGCGCTATTCAGACTTGCTTAGGTATTCCAATGCTCATTCGGGATTATAGAAAGAAATTGATTGGTCGCAGTCGCTTGCCGCAAAAAAAATCTTAGTTACCGGTGCATCACAGGGCATTGGCGCTGCTATCGTCGAAGTAATGGCAAGAGACGGTGCCGAGCTTATATGCTTAGACATCCCCCAAGCCAAGGTGCGCTGGAAAATATTGCTAGCCGCTTTGGTGGCCGCTCAATAGCCTTAGACTTGAGCAGCGAAAACGCCGCCGCAGAATTAGTCGAGGCGTCAAAGTTAGACGGAGGCTGGGACGTGATTGTGCATAATGCCGGCATAACTCGAGACAAGACTCTGGCAAACATGAAGCCCAATCTATGGAGTTCTGTCGTCGATGTTAACCTTAGTAGCCAAGAGCGGATAAATCAGGCACTACTGGGCTCCGGCGGCATTAAACATGGTGGTCGAATCATTTGCGTCTCCGCGATTTCAGGCATCGCTGGAAATCGCGGTCAAAGTAATTATGCGTTCTCGAAGGCTGGCGTTATCGGCATGGTGGAGAGCCTCGCGGCCCAATTGGCCGAAAAAGAGATTACTATTAATGCTGTTGCACCGGGCTTTATCGAAACAAAAATGACGGCCACTATTCCCTTTGCCGTGCGTCAAGCGGGGCGGCGTCTAAACTCGATGAACCAAGGTGGCTTGCCGATCGGCGTCGCCGAGACTATTGCCTGGTTTGCCAACCCGGCCTCGAACGGCCTCAAATCAAATGTGGTGCGCGTTTGTGGCCAGAGTATTTTAGGCGCTTAGCATCTACAGCAGTTAAACCGCAGCTGAATGGCATGCCCCAAATCTTGGCTTAAGCGGAGCGTGCGAGCTTACTTGCGTAGTACTGTTCGCACATACTGTCTATCGATTCCTGTTGGTATTCGCGTAGGCCGCTCAGCACCAGTCGTTTAAGACCAGTACCGATTTTTCTATCGCCATCGTTAAGGTCGAAATGGAGCTCGGCGTTACCGCGTTTGCCGACTACTTCAAGCTCAGTTTTGCTCAATTCGATATTAAGCTTGTCAAATTCAAGGCTGTCGAAACTCAGAGACATACTCTGGTAAATAACCAACGGCCGCGCCGGGTTGATCATTACATGATGCTGTTGCATCAAGGGCACTAGAATATGTGGGAAATTCTGGCCTGAAAACACAACATAATTACGAATTAGTTGTTCGATTTTCTCACTATCATTCGAGCTGTCACCACTAAACTCAATTCCCAACACCGGTTTTGATCGATCACAAGTGACATCAAATTCAGCACTTGACTGATCGAACTCTGGATAGCTTAATGCGGTGTCGGCCTTAATTAACTCTCGAAACCGAAAGCTCATCGACTGATGTAAGCCGTAACGCTCTAGCGCAATCGCGAACAATAAATCGCCTGGCACGCAAAAGCGTTTCGAATCAGTATCGTGTATTGGGTTAAAGTCATCAGCCACGTGCTTGGCAAAATTATTCCCTTGTTCGGCGCTAACAGACGCCTGTTTATGGTCCGAAACTGAATAAAAATTTGATAGAAAGTTCATGGTTAATAGAAGCTGGTTTGATAAAACGCTAAATAGCTATTGAAAGTCACTCAACTATTTTACCTTAACTGCTAAAATAGCAGTAACAAATTAAGTTATTAAATAGATTATGCCAAATAAGAGATGCAAGCGATGTTAGGTAGTTTACTAAAACCTGGTTGGCAAAGTAGTTCAGCCGAAAAGCGACGCCTATCAGTATTGAAGATGAATGCCGTAGCCGAGGCTAGCCAAGCAATTTTCGAACAATTAGCTATGCACGATCCGTCGCCAGATGTACGACGAGCATGCGTCGAAAAATTACGACTCGCCCGCCCTCTTTTTAGAGTCTATCAAAGTCAACAAGACGAACTCGTTAAGCAAGCGGCAAAGAGCGCATTTTGCCAACTAATCGGCGTTGACAGCGAACTCAATGAAGCTCAATTTGAAAGACTCTTAGCCGAGCATAGCGGGTCGGCCACTCTGGTAGCCCAGCACTGCCCTCATGCAAGTTTACGCGTCCGTTTACTCGATACGTTTAGTCCAGTCGAGCAGGCGCAGGCCATCGCTGGCGTGATCTATGCCGAGACACGCTTACACATAGCAGAGCAGTTACAGCAATTAGAGGCGCTAGAAATAGCTCGTCGCGAGCTAAAGGGTAAGGACAAGAAATCTGAAAAAATAATCAGAGCTAAACTTGAGCAATACCGATCTCAACAAAAACTTAAAAACACGGTCAATGAATCAGCACAAGCGCTCTGTGTGCAAATGGATTTTATTGCCAAACACCCTGAGTGGCGTGCAGAGTTTAAAGGTAAATACCAACTGTATCTAAAACGTTGGTTAGAATTAGAACAGCGACCTGACGCCCTAATTGCAAGCCAATTTGAATCGGCTAAGCAATTGGCTGAACTCAAAGTAGACGAGCAAATCAAGCATGAAAACGCGGTGCAGAATCAAATTCAAATCAG
>JBLHXJ010000249.1:0-4185 GCA_047629535.1 Arenicella sp.
AGCGATTCATAAAGCTTACATCATCTTTTACAGTGACCCTATCGCTAACCTTGGTAAGCTCATAGGCCAGCACCGTATCTGAGGTTCTCATTGACCCGTCGCGAACACATGCGGGTCGGTGCTGCTTGCTTGGCTGTAGGTGCCCGCCTGGTAATTGATGCTATAGGCCTTCTCGGTATCACTAATAATTGCATTTTGAAAGGCTCCAGAGCGCCCGTCGTTCCAGCTGTCATAAGTCGCTCTATTATTTCTAATATCGACATGAAGAACTTGCTTGCTGCTTGATATTTCCATCAACGATGGGCTGTGGCTTTGGCCCGTTGTTGGGCTTAGATAGTGATCTACAATTTTGTAGCTCGAAAGGTTGGTTAGCGCATCGCCACCATAAGCTTGTGTCAGTTTTGCGATTAGGCTGTCTTCTTTTTCAGCGGCAATCGAATTCCTTGATATGCCCAATAGTGCCAGTAGTACTGCGAGTAGACGGGGTGTCATAAATTGCTTCTAGTAAGTTACATTGCTGTGGTATAAAAATTATAGAAATTTTTTGGTGTCGTCCGCTAGGCAATCGGTACTTAAATATAAGGATGTCACTAGAGACAAAAAGGTCTCACAAATCATCGCGGTAGCTGATGTAAGAGATAAAACTGGATTTTATTCAACCGTCAAGCAAAAGTCCGACGTGCTGTTGACCCAGACTAGGTTAGGGTGGCTTTGATAACAAAACGAGAAACATATGAGTAAAAAACGAAGCGGTTTATTTTGCTTTAATAATGACCTGAGGGTGCACGACAATCCGGCGCTAATGCGAGCTAATTTATTGCTCGATGAGCTGTCGTGCGTGTACGTATCAAGTGCTAACAGCCGTTCGGCATCACCCTATGCGATGTCTAGTCCGGGGCAAGCTAAGAAGCGATTTTTGCAACAATCGCTGACCGACTTAGAGCAAAATTTAGGAGCTATTGGTCAGCGCTTGATCCACCTTTGCGAACCACCTTTTGACGGCCTTTGCGAGCTAATTGACCGACTTGATATTACCGATATCTTTCGCAGCGATAACGTTGGTTGGTTTGAAAATCAAATATGGCGAGCGTTACAGCAAAAATACCCAGATAAGCAGTTTCATTCGATTGCCACGCATACACTCTTTGAGGTCGACGACTTACCGTTTTCGCTGGCCGATTTGCCGGTAAGTTTTAGTAAGTTCAAAAACGCCATCAAAGAGTCTAGACCGATCAAGCCGATTATGGCTTTGAGTTATTTGCCGCCTCAGCCTTCAGGCGCAGAGGAACGAGCAATCGCGCCCTCGGGGTCAGCTTGCAAAGAGGTCTCATTTAGTGGCGGTGAGAGCGCCGGTCTTGCACACTTAGCGAATTATTTCGCCAGCCATAAACCGTCACATTATAAAGATGTGCGCAATGCCATCGACGGCTGGGATAATTCTTGCAAGCTATCTCCATGGTTAGCAAACGGGTGTTTGTCGGTACGAGAAGTCTACGCTGCCTTGGGTAATTATGAACGCGAGGTGGGCGCTAACGATTCGACCTATTGGATCTACTTTGAATTACTCTGGCGAGAGTATTTTCAATGGTATGCCAACAAGCACGGTAAAACAATATTCGCCTTCTCCGGTATAAAAGGGCTTGGCCCGCTGAATAGCTTTTATCCAGAGAGATTTCAAAAGTGGGTCAATGGTTCAACCCCCTACCCAATCGTCAATGCTTGTATGAACGAGCTTAATGAAACTGGTTTTTTATCTAACCGCGGTCGTCAGATTGTGGCCAGTTGTTTTATCAATGAGCTGAGTTTGGATTGGCGATATGGCGCGGCTTATTTTGAAAGCGTTTTAATCGATTACGATGTGGCTTCTAATTGGGGTAATTGGCAGTATTTAGCGGGTGTTGGCGCCGATGCTAGAGATAAACGGCACTTTAATCTTGAAAAGCAAACGCAGCAGTTCGATCCAGAGGCTCGATACATTGATTTGTGGAAGGGCAATCGAGACCTAGCGCCACTCGATTCTGTCGACGCGGCTGACTGGCCAATCTAAACGATGAATAGGCAGCGTATTAATTTAGTTTGGTTTAAGCGTGATTTGCGTGTCAGCGATCATGCGCCCTTAAAACTCGCCGAAACGGCGGGCCTGCCTACATTGTTATTGTATGTCTTCGAGCCAAGATCGGCATTATACCGAGCGACATTGGCGCTTTGTTACCGAGTCACTAGTCGCCATTAATAGAAATATTCGGGGCAAAATTTCGGTTGCCAATAATGCTGTTATCGAGGTATTGAGTGAGGTCGATCAGCACTACCAAATAGACTCGATATTCTCCTATCAAGAGACTGGCTTAGCGAATACATTCGCTCGAGACAAGGCCGTTTCTAAATGGCTGAACGAGCGCGGCATAAGCTGGGTGGAGACTCAAACCGCAGCCGTAATTCGACCGTGTAACAACCGTGACTCCTGGGATAAGCGGTGGCAAGAGGTGATGAACGGCGAGCTAATTGATAATCAGCTTTCTAAGCTCGACATTGTCCGAGTTAACTTCGACACCAGTCAATTACCTGGCTGTTGGAAAGTCGCAAACCCTGCAATGCAACAAGGCGGGGCTGATGAGGCAATACGAGTGTTGGATGATTTTTTTGAATCGCGCGGCAAAGACTATCATTACTTGATTTCGAAACCGTTACAAAGCCAATTGAGCTGCTCTCGAATGTCGCCCTATCTGGCTTGGGGGAACGTCAGTCTGCGCCAAATGTACCAACAATTATTGCAGCACTGGAACCGTAAAGGCTGGCGTCGTGCATTAATAGCCTTGTCCTCTCGCTTGCATTGGCATTGTCATTTTATTCAAAAATTCGAAAGTGAATGTAATATGCAGTTTGAGCATATAAATGCTGGTTATCAAGCAATACCTTACCGTGATGATGAGTGCTCAAATTCAGACGTAGTCGCCTGGCAGCAAGGGCAGACCGGTTACCCATTGGTCGACGCCTGCATGCGCTGCCTAATCGAAACTGGCTATATAAATTTTAGAATGCGAGCCATGCTGGTGAGCTTTTTAAGCCACCATTTACAAATTGATTGGCGTCGAGGCGTTGAACATCTCGGTGGTCTATTTTTAGACTTTGAACCCGGTATTCATTATGCGCAATTTCAAATGCAAGCGGGTGTCACCGGTATCAACACTATTCGTATTTATAACCCGACAAAGCAGGCCAAAGAACATGACCCTCAAGGCGATTTCATTCGTTATTGGTGCCCTGAATTGGCAAGTCTACCTAATCAACTGTTATTCGAACCATGGACGATGACGGCAATGGAAGAGCTTATGTACCAAATTAGTGTTGGTACAGATTACCCTTCGCCTATCATTGATACGTCAGTGACCTATCGTCAAGCCAGTGACCTTCTGTGGGCATGGCGTAAACGGGCTGATGTAAAATATGAAGCACGGCGCATTCTCAACCGCCATGTGAGGTAAGCGGTTATGGCGCATAGCAAGAGTAATTTACCCAGTAAGCCATGTTTGGTTTGCCTGCGGCCCTTTAATTGGCGTAAAAAATGGGAAAAAAATTGGGATGACGTGAAGTACTGTTCAAAACGTTGTCAGGCCAACAGTAGATCAAAAAATCGAATCAACAAATAAACAAACAACTAGACAACACCTTACGCGATAACAACTGACGGCAATGACAAATAACTATAAAACCCTACGACTGATACTTGGTGACCAACTCAACGCGTCACACTCTTGGTATCGAGATAAAGACTCGAGTGTGCTGTATGTTATCGCCGAACAGTATCAAGAAGCGAGTTATGTAAAACATCATATTCAAAAGATCGCAGCCTTCTTTTTGGCGATGCAGGCCTTTGCGGCGGCACTTGAGTCAGCCGGTCATAATGTTCGTCATTTGGAGCTGGATGATAGTGCCGCTTTTGCCGATTTGCCTGAGTTAATCACCGAGCTGTGTAAGCAATATGGGGTTAGTCATTTCGAATACCAGCGACCGGATGAATACCGCTTATGGAAACAACTCGAAGAGCTTGATCTCGAGGCGCTTAATATCGGTAAAGCGTATGTCGAGACCGAACATTTTATTGTCCCGTTTGATGAGTTGTCGCGCTATTTCACCGCCGGTAAAGGAACTCGTCTCGAAGGCTTTTATCGTAAAATGCGAAAAGCT
>JBLHXJ010000250.1:0-4151 GCA_047629535.1 Arenicella sp.
GTTGATGCCTAGCTCACCGGTAATGTCACGGATCATTTTAGCGGTTTCTAAAGCATGTTGCCGCGACTCTATAACGCAAGGGCCGGCAATTAGAAAAAACGGTTGATAGAGACCTACTTCAAAATCTGCAATTTTCATACTTATAGCCTTCTTTAAGCCTTCTCACGTTGAGCGCGAGCGGCTTCAACATATGACGTAAACAACGGATGCCCATCGCGTGGGCTCGAGGTAAATTCGGGGTGAAACTGTACACCAACAAACCATGGATGATCGCTAATTTCGACAGTTTCAACAAGATCATCGTCGGACACTCCGCCAATAATCAAACCGGCATCGACCAGTTTTTGACGAAGCATATTATTGAATTCATATCGATGGCGATGGCGTTCGACAATGGTATCTGAAGCATACACCTCACGCGCTTTCGAGCCAGCCGTCAGATGACATGTTTGACCCCCTAGGCGCATGGTGCCGCCAAGATCCGAATTCTCGTTTCGAATCTGAACATTTCCTTGCTTGTCAGTCCACTCTTCAATTAAAGCAATCACCGGGAAAGGCGTGTCTTTATTAAACTCGGTGCTGTTGGCGTTTGCCATGCCGGCAATATTGCGCGCATAGTCAATCACCGCGACTTGCATACCCAGGCAAATACCTAAATATGGAATCTTGTTTTCGCGGGCATGTTGCGCAGCCATGATTTTGCCTTCAGTACCACGGTCACCAAAACCGCCTGCCACTAGAATGGCATCATTACCAGCTAAAATTTCCACGCCACTTTTTTCGATTTCTTCAGCTTCAATATAGTTAATATTGACCTTGGTTAGCGTTTGTATGCCAGCATGAATTAATGACTCTGATAGCGATTTATACGACTCAGTTAGACCGATGTACTTACCGACTAAGGCGACATTAACCTCGCCGGTTGGATTGGCCTCACGCTCAACAACGCGCTCCCATTCTGATAAATCAGCGGGAGGGCAATCTAGGCGGAAATGTTTGACCACTAACTCATCGACGCCTTGATCGCGGTACAGAAGTGGAATTTCATAGATATTTCCGACGTCGACACCAGAGATAACCGCTTCTTGGACTACGTTGGTAAACAGAGCAATTTTACGTTTTGCAGATTCCGGCAGAGGCTCGCTTACGCGGCACAAAAGAATATCCGGTTGTATACCAATACTTCTAAGCTCTTTAACCGAATGCTGGGTTGGCTTAGTTTTAATCTCACCTGCGACGGCAATATAGGGCACCAAAGTAAGATGCATATACATTACGTTTTCGACGCCTTTTTCAATTCGCATTTGGCGAATTGCTTCTAAGAAAGGCAGTGATTCAATATCGCCAACAGTACCGCCAATCTCAACCAGAGCGACATCAACGTCGCCAGCGCCATCTTCAATAGCGATCTTCATTTCGTTGGTTATGTGAGGAATAACTTGTACCGTACCGCCCAAGTAATCACCGCGACGCTCTTTCTTTATAACGCGCTCATAGATACGACCGGTGGTGAAATTATTTTTTTGTGTCAGCTTGGTACGAATAAACCGCTCGTAGTGCCCTAGGTCTAGATCAGTTTCAGCTCCGTCATGGGTGACGAACACCTCGCCATGCTGCATTGGGCTCATGGTTCCAGGGTCGACATTGATATAAGGGTCTAACTTCATCAGGGTTACTTTTAACCCTCTAGACTCAAGAAGTGTGGCGAGCGATGCCGCAGCAATGCCCTTACCAAGAGAAGATACAACTCCTCCTGTTATAAATACGTATTTAGTCATCGAGTTCGTGTGATGTGTTTGAAAGCGTATCGAGCCAAAGAAAAACACCAGAAATAAGTATTTTGTGCAGTGCTCCAGAAGGTTCTAGATGATACTTGAGCACTCGATCATGAACAATCGCTTTTAAGACTCTTATGTGAATATTTTGTCTAAGGCGGGAAATCTAATACGGCGCGTCTAGCGACAACCAGTCGGTCTGTAACTGCTGGTCTACTGGTGCAATAATCACATCATTTTTGGCATCAGACATGGTCAATAATGGCAGTGCTTGGCGCCTCCATGGCGGCACACCCATATCTTGCATCCAGGTTTTCAGGTTTAAACTATGGCCTTGCAAGGCTTTCGGGTTAATCAGTTCAGACTTAGCCGCTAAGCGTAAGTGAGGCTGCTTATATGACAACACTAACTCACGCAACTTCTGTGTCGAACCAATCATCAGTTTATTTTCAAATAGACTCAAAGGCTGCTCTACATCTTGCCAACTAACAGAGCTAAATTGCTGTTGCGGTTCTTGTGCTGGCATCACATACATATAACCTTTGTAAAACCTGAACTGGCAGCCATCTTCTTGCAGTATGGCGGTACTCGCAGGCGGCTCACTGATAGCCAACAGTAATCGAGCTAAAAATTTTCGGCTTGGCGAATGAAGCTTGAGACTCTGCAACCAAAATCGCACTACATTGGCCTGACGGCCCGAGGTTAAATGGCACATATCATCAACACATAAAGCATGAGAATGATCTAGAGGATGAATTGAATGCTCTCGAACATCGACTAGGTCACAAATGGCCACTTCACGTAATAATCCATTTTCTTGCTCCAGATTTGCCGCTGCACGCGCAATACTTTGAATTGCATCAGCTCTAAACGTTTGCAACACAGGCAATACCTGATGACGGATTTCGTTTCGCGAATAACCTTGGTCTTGATTGCTTGGGTCTTCAACCCACTGCAAATTATGCTGTTCTGCATAATCAACAATACTTGCCTGACTAAACGGCAATAGAGGGCGGACTAATTTGGCACCAAAAAATGGACGCTTCGCACGCAAGCTAGACAAGCCGGTGCTGCCTGCACCACGCATTAAATTAAACAAGAACGTCTCAGCTCTATCTTGCTGGTGATGCGCAGTCATGATAACTGAGCCATATTCTACTTGCTCGCGAAACCACTGGTAGCGAGCATCTCGAGCGGTTGATTCAGCGCTGGAATCTAAATTCAATGAGGTTTGTCGGAGCGGTACCTCGAGAGCCTGACAAACGCGACTACAATGCTCGGCCCATTCTTGGGATTGTGCTTGAAGGTTATGAGAAACATGCAGTGCGATAAGCTCAAAGCCGTGCTGATCGCGTAATTGAGCCATTAGGTGTAACAATACGGTTGAATCTAGGCCGCCACTGAAGGCAACATAATATCGGCCTTGATGACTGAGGTCTAGTCCACCGAAAAGCCCCGCCCCGAACTCTTTTACAGAAAATGTCATAGTTGCTGTACCGTTTTTCTTAATTGCACACATAGCATCGGCAGGTAGCCTAATGCGTAGATAGGGTGATTTAGACTCTAGCGGCAAATTGAATTAGCTCTCTTTGTATTCTATCAACAACCTGAGCCTAAGATGTTTTTCTACAAAAATTGATAGTGAAAGTTCTGACGAGAAGCGTAGCAATTTGGGGTTGCACTTCTCGCACTGTCTCCGGATGTCGGGAGTTAAATTCGACACTCACTATTCATATAAAAAACAAGAAAATCAAATAGGAGACAGTTTTCAAAACCAGGAAAAGTATAACACTAAGTTAAAAAACATTTAAAGAGCAAACACTTAGAAAGATTTTCTAAGAAAATGGCTTAAATACCACTAGTAAATGAGGCGAATATTCGGCTGACCCACAATAGACTCAAGTTGCTCGAGCATCAATTTATTCGGAATAATTCTCCAATCATGCGCCACGTCTAACTGACATACACCGTGTGGAGTGCGATATTCAAAGCCGACACCGCATTGGCCATGCTCGTTGCGTGCAAGTATTTGCTTTAGCCTGGTCACAGTATCTTGCTCGATCTGCTCAGAAGTAATTTGAATCTGCATGTGCCGCGCTAACTGACCACGCGCTTGCTCTATATCAAACAGTTCGTCAGCTGAGATACGAATGTCATCGTTAAAGAAGTTATGGCTCGCTTTACCCTTTATCACCAGCACTTTATCTTTATGAATCACATCTCGGCGCTGATCATACAGTTCACCGAACACACCTACTTCTATGCGTGCCGTTTTGTCGTCGAGTGTAAGGAATGCCATACGTGAGCCCGATTTTGTATTCATCGTGCGCGCACCAACCACTAAGCCAGCTAGGGTTACTGATTTCTTACCTTTGC
>JBLHXJ010000251.1:0-4126 GCA_047629535.1 Arenicella sp.
ATGGGTAATTAGTAATATAGACATCACCTTCAAAGATGTTTTCGCGCCCAATTCGACGAATAAAATGAGCCACTGCATCGGCCATGGCATTCACGTGCCCCGGTGTTCCGGTTACCGCTTGCGCCAACATCAGGCCGTCTAAACCATAAACGCCTGCGGATAAATCACCCGCCTCTCGTACTGAGGTAGAGAACGCGGTTCGAATCAATGCTTGCGCCTGCTCTTCAACTACAGAGATCATGCGGTTCCACATGACTTGCATCGCGACGGTGTTTTGTTTTCTAGAATTAGTCATTAATGGGCTCTTTTAGTTGGCTTTAATAGTTACATCAATACAACCGTCGCTTTGCATTATTGCCTGGCGACTGCTTGGTACAATAACGGTTGTTTCATCTTCGACTATTGCCGCAGGGCCACTGACCGTTTGCCCGAATTGCATCTCACCTCTCAACACCACCGCGGCCTCTTGGGCGTGACCAACAGCGGGGTCAAACATGCTTCGATTTGAATCAACCTTGGCCTCGCCGATAGCCGATAACTCAGTGGCTTTTTCAACCGGCATTGACGGTGTTGTAGCGTTCACCGCCCACACCGTGATCTCAATATCCATACCCTCTACTATGCGGCCAAACAAGGTACGATAATCGGCTTCAAACAAATCTTTGAAGGTTTCCATTTTTGGATTCTTTGCCTGCTGTTGATTTAACACTACCGGTATCTCCCAACCTTGTCCGCTATAACGCATATAGACCTTAAACTCAGAACGAATATCGGCATTTTCATCACATCGCCTGACGAAGCCACGCGCCTCATCCTCTAATTCGCCAAGCAGCTCGGAAATTATTGTTGGGTTAAATTCAGACAAGCGCATAAATACACTGCGGTTTGCTTCAAAGCTAAACGGCGCCCGCAAAAAACCAATCGCCGAACCAACACCAGCGCCTACCGGAACAAGCAAACGATCGACACCTAACTTTTCACACAGTCTGCCGGCGTGTAATGGCGCCGCACCACCGAAGGCGATCATAGTGTAGTCGGCCAAGTTTTGACCATTTTCTACCGCGTGTACGCGCGCTGCATTGGCCATATTTTCATCCACCACTTCGGCCAAGCCATAGGCCGCTGTTAGCGCATCCATGCCTAACTTAGAGCCCAACTCATCAACTAAAGCTTGCTCTGAGTCCGCCGTGGTTAAGCGAATAGAACCACCGGCAAAGTTATTTGGGTCTAACTTACCAAGTACTAAATCGGCATCGGTTACGGCTGGACGCTTACCGCCTTGACCATAGCAAGCAGGGCCAGGTTCAGAACCAGCTGATTCAGGGCCTACTCGAATTTGCCGCATCGAATCTACATGCGCTATTGAGCCTCCGCCAGCACCAATTTCAACCATATCAATCACCGGTATTGAAATAGGCATACCTGAACCTTTCTTAAATCGATAGGTACGCGCTACTTCAAACACGCGACTTGTTTTGGGTGTTTGATTATTAATTAAACAAATCTTAGCGGTGGTGCCTCCCATATCAAATGACAACACTTTGTCTAGCCCGTATCGAGCCGCAATCGTGGCCGCAAATACAGCCCCCCCTGCCGGGCCAGATTCAACTAGGCGAACGGGGAATTCGGCGGCACTTTTAATTGAAATAATGCCGCCACCAGAATGCATCAGAAAGACATTGCAGGTCACGCCTTGCTCACGTAGGCGCCCTTCTAAACGACCCAAATAGCTTTTCATTAATGGCTTAATATAGGCATTAGCCACAACCGTATTGAAGCGCTCATACTCACGCATTTGCGGCGACACTTCAGAAGAAATCGAGACCATCACATCCGGCATAATTTCAGCCAATACCTCGCGAACCATTTTTTCATGGCTGTCATTTAGGTATGAATGCAGCAAACCAACGGCCACACTTTCGTAGCCTGCGGTTTTGATCTGCTTTGCAAGCGCCTCAACTTCGCCGCGGTCAAGTGCTTGGTAGACTTCACCTTGTGCGTTGATTCGCTCATTCACAGTGTACCTTTGCTGGCGCGGCAGTAATGGTTCAGGCAAGCTTAAGTTCAGGTCGTATTGTTCGAAACGCGATTCAGTGCGCATTTCAATAACGTCACGAAAGCCGTTGGTGGTAATCAACGCCGTCTTAGCCCCACTACGCTCAATCAAAGCATTGGTTGCAAGCGTAGTGCCATGGATGATTTGGCCAATGTCAGATGCCTTAACCCCGGCTTTTTGACACACTTGCTGCATACCGTCAAGGATCGCGTTCTCAGGCGCTATGTAGGTGGTCAGCACCTTAGTGGAGAATTGCTGCCCACCTTTTTCCAGCACTACGTCGGTGAAGGTGCCACCAATATCTACGCCCATGCGTATGCCGCTACTCAAGTCTAAATCTGTCATGATGCTTTTTTATCTGTTGTACGAGTAGCATAATCTTGGCTAAACGATGATTGGAAAGAATGGTAGTGTTTTGCCGCACAGTGATGCGCGATTTCGGCGGCGCTTTGCACCACACTGGAACTTTTTGATCGGTCATAGCGCGCCGCAAAACTAAGTGGCTCAGGGACCCAGGGGTAGTCAACTTTAATCAGTTGACCATTGGCCAGTTCTTGCTCGACCATGGGCGCTAGTAACGCGGCAACCCCATAACCGTCGACCGTCATTTGTAGGCAGGCAGACAAATTACTTGACGGCACTAGCCGCGTCTTTAACTTTGGCCATTGGGCAAAATGAGCTGCCACATCTTCGTATGGGCGCGTGCGCCTAGCGTGCGTCAATATTGGGAATTTAGTCAGTTCCTCGGCGCTCACCGGTCGATCGCTGGCTAAATTTGTTGATGGTGACGCGACCCAGATAATTGGATAGAGACCCAAGCAATGCTCGCCCGAAGCCTTACGTGCAAACGGGCCACTTTGAAAGGCCAAGTCGATATTGCGCTCGGCCAAATCAGTTTCCAATTTTAACGACAGATCAACACTCAGCTCTATCAGCACATTAGGGAATCTAGCTTTAAATGCCTGCATGAAATCACGCAGCCAGGTATGCACCACCATTTCGTTGACGCCGAGCCGCACCACCCCATCAAACGCACTTTCACCATTAGCGACTTCAATGAATTGATCGACCGATGACAATACATTACGCGCATAGCCGAGTAATTCATGGCCTTTAGAGGTAAGTCGAACGGAGCCCGCGTCGCGCTCCATTAACACCACTTCCAATGAGGCCTCCAGAGAAGCTATTCGCGATGAGATATTTGGTTGGGTGGTACTTAGGCGCTCGGCCGCACTTCTAAAGCTACCGAGATCAGCAACCAAGACAAACGTTTCAAGCTGTTTGAGATTAATTTTCAACGGTCAGTTCAGGCCTAAAAGAAGGCTTGAATCCCGGTTTGCGCTCGGCCTAAGATCAACGCATGAATATCATGAGTACCTTCATACGTGTTTACTGTCTCGAGATTTATCATATGCCGCATCACTGGGTACTCATCGGAGATACCGTTGCCGCCATGCATATCTCTAGCAGCACGCGCAATATCAAGCGCCTTACCACAGGAATTACGCTTGAGTAGAGAAATCAACTCAGGCGCCAACTTCTTGTCTTGCTTCAAACGAGTAGCGCGCAGGCAACCCTGAAGCGCTAACGAAATCTCCGCCTGCATGTCAGCGAGCTTTTTCTGTATTAACTGGTTGGCCGCCAGTGGGCGATTAAACTGGGTTCTATCCAAGGTGTACTGACGAGCCGAGTGCCAACATGCTTCAGCAGCGCCCAGGGCACCCCAAGAAATACCAAGTCGAGCACTATTCAGACAAGACATTGGACCTTTCAAACCAGTCACATTAGGCATCATCGCCTCTTCTGGCACGAATACGTTTTGCATTACAATTTCGCCGGTAATAGACGTGCGCAGTGATAGCTTGCCAGTAATTTTCGGTGCGCTTAAACCTTTCATACCTTTATCTAGAATAAAACCACGCACCACACCGTCATCGGTTTTCGCCCAGACCACAAACACATCGGCAATCGGCGCATTAGAAATCCACATTTTGGCACCGCTCAACTCATAACCGCCTGGCACTGATTGTGCTCTGGTTACCATTCCCGCAGGGTCGGAACCATAGTCGG
>JBLHXJ010000252.1:0-4042 GCA_047629535.1 Arenicella sp.
CTTGATTGGCGTACTCTTTCCCAAGCGGACCAATGATGAAATCGGCTCCAGACTGCACCGCGGCGGCATAATATTGAGTGCTTAAAGCTGGGTTGTCGCCAATATCGTAATAGCGTAGTTGTGGCCGAAATGATGAGCCGTTAGCGTTGTGCTGGTAGTCGATACCGTCTTTCACCGCTTGTGCTGCTAGGTTGAACTTCGAAGTGATCGGTAAGAGGATCGCGATCGAACTAGGCGAGTTATTGTTCCACGTATCTTCAATCGTTTGCTTGTTGAATTTATCGGTCTCTTCGCGCCATTGAGTGAATTGCTGAGGTAGCTCAGGGGTCGGTGCTGATACCGTCGTCAAGCTTTGCTCAATTCTGTTTTTTACTAGCGTATTTTGGGTGCTATCAAAAATGATTTGCCGGCGCTGAATTGGTAATGAGTTGATTACCTGCCAAATATAACGAGTGGTTTCGCTGCGGGTGCTGCCCACTAGCGACCGCTCGCGTTTGATAAGAGTGGCGATAGCTGAGTCGTAGTCACCGAGAGCTTGAAAGCTAAACGAGCCGAGTAGCAGGGCGTCAACTTGCTGAATGCTAAGTTTCGCTTGCGGAGCAATGGTTGGCAGTGCTTCTGGGTCATCGATGCCCTCAACGACGGGCGTTTCAACCGCCCGATTCCATAACGGCTTTAGCAGCGTGATAGCCTGCACGTGTTGTCCCTTGGCGTAAGCGCTATAGGCATTGATCACCATCAGCCTATCGGCTTGTATGGTACTTAGCTGATCGTAATAAAGCTCGTTGGATGCTCGTTCGGAGGCGATAAAATCCTGTGCTTGGATATAGTATTCGGCGGCACTTAAGGTAGCATCTATTTGCTCACTTCGAGTGCCTTGCGTTTGCGACTGCTGACCATAGTACTCGGCTCTGCTGGAGTTTAGTTCTTCGGCTTGCAATGCTTGGTCGTTAAAGCGATTTTCGATTGGTGTTGATAGCTCATCGTATTGCGCGTTATCAACTTCGCTCAACACCGGCTCGCTTACGACTATGTCTCGAGCCTCGATCTTGGCCGGAACTTGAATCGGCGCCGAGGCGCAGCTAGCGAGTAACGTCACCGCAATGGTGATACCCAAGAGTTTCATACGGCTATTTAATTGTGGATGCATTTTGCAAGTATTCCGATTATTCTGGTTAGCCTTTTCATATCTAGTGAAGTATACCGAGTGAGCGACCCTTTTAGCAAAGACAGTCCCGCAGTTAGCAAAGACAGCCCCGCCGTTAGCAAAGACAGGCCCGCCGTTAGCAAAGACACCCCAGTGGCTGATTCAGGCGAGTCCGGCCAGTTATTGGTGGTCGCGACGCCGATCGGCAACTTAGGTGATATTACGCACCGAGCCCTACAGGTATTGAGCTCAGTCGACGTTATACTGGCTGAAGACACGCGACACAGTAAACGATTGTTAAATCACTACGCGATTGGTACTAAATTGCGCTCTTGTCACGAGCATAACGAAGAGTCGCAAGTCGAATGGGTTAAATCAAAGTTAGACCAAGGTTTAGACCTCGCTTTAATTAGTGATGCTGGTACCCCGTTGATTAGTGACCCTGGATTCGTATTGGTACGTGCATTACGCCAACAGGGCTATTCAATTGTCGCGGTGCCTGGACCAAGCTCAATTATAGCGGCTTTGTCGATCGCTGGCCTGCCAACCGATGGCTTCGTTTACGATGGCTTTTTACCATCAAAGAGTGGCGCCCGGCAAACAGCTCTGGCTTGCTATGTTAATCAGCATCGCACCACCGTATTATTAGAGTCATCTCATCGAATTAAAGCATGCCTTGCTGACGTTGTTGAGGTTCTCGGTGGTAGCCGTCAAATCGCTGTTGCGCGGGAACTGACTAAAAGGTTTGAGACCGTGTTATCGGGCACAGCCGAATCGGTGTTAGAAACATTTTTACATGACGAAGATCAGTCGCGCGGCGAATTTGTACTGATGCTGGCGGGGGTCGAGCCAGTTTCAAGTAGTGATGCCGATGTGACGGCGATTTTAAAAGTGCTATTAGCTGACTTGCCGGTTAAGCAGGCAGCGGCACTCGCGGCTAAGCTAAGTGGCAAACGTAAAAACGAAGTCTATGACTTAGCGCTTACTGTCAAAGCTGCGTTGGGGAACTAGGCGTCAATGATAAAACCTATCGTGCTACTGTCGTTGTTGCTGCTTTGTTGCCTGCCAGTGGCGGGTGCTGAATCGTTGGTTTTGCAAGGCATTACGCTTACAAAAAATGATGCATTGCTAGTTGTTGCTGAGAATGATGCTCCGGTTTTCTCTTGGCAAGCTAGCAAACCGCTAATACCCGCCTCGTTGACCAAGCTATCGATGGCTTATTTAGCAATTGAGAAGTGGGGTTTGGGTCATCGCTTTCACACTGACTTCTTGGTTGACGCTGAAACCCTCTGGGTGAAAGGTTATGGTGACCCATTTTTAATCTCGGAGGAGCTCGATCTATTGGTTCCAGCGCTGCAAGCGGCTTTGCATGCAAAGGGCATTGCTCAACCGAGTCGTCTGCGAATTGACAATAGTTATTTTAGCTTTACTAAGGTTCCGGGCCGAAGCAAGGTTGCCGATCCATACAATGCGCCAGTGTCTGCTGTGTCGGCCAATTTCAATACGGCCAAGTTGAGCAACAAAAATGGCATCATCGTGAGTGCTGAAGCGCAGACGCCCTTGACTAGCACAGCAAACAAAATGGCTTACACGCTTAAAAAAGCCACCGATAGAGTTAACTTAGTGAATGCGGACAATGCGCAATCTAACTTTGCCGAACTATTGCTTGCTAAATTGGGCTGGCCGAACACTGAAGTCGCCATTAATCAATCCTTAAACGGTAACGAGACGTTACTGTATCGGCATCAAAATACACATAGTTTGGCGGACGTGCTCCGCGGTACCTTAGAGTTTTCGAACAATTTTATTGCCAATCAAGTTTTCTTAAAACTCGGCGATGGAGAAAATATTGATAGGGTGTCTTTTGTCGCTAGCCGTGACTACGCCAATACGGCCTTGTCGGCTCGTTTTGGCTGGCGACATCACAGCATTAATGAAGGCTCAGGTTTGTCTCGAGAAAACCGTCTGAGTGCTGAACAAATCAGTGATTTATTGAAAGCTCTAGAACCAAACAAAGCCTTGTTCAAGAAAATTAAGGTCAACTCCAAGTCGACATCGGTATATGCTAAAACCGGTACTCTTACTGGAGTGCGAAGCTACGCAGGCTATATTGAGTTAGCGCCAAAATCGCCGGGAGCAAGGGTCCGAAATTATCGCTTTGTGTTTAATTTCAATCGAACGGTCGCTTACCGTCATAGAGACCAAGTGCTTGAACAATTGATTACCGATTTAAAACGCCTTTAGGCAGGATCAGCTATGAGAGGTGCTCGTCGTGGCTCTGGAAACTCAACAGATTTAGATAATGTAGATTGGTCCAGCTTAAAACAGCTGATCCCATTTATGACCGAGTTTAAGGGTCGTATAGGCTTGGCTTTATTGTGCCTAGTAGGCGCTAAGCTAGCCAGTGTCGGCTTGCCGTTTATTCTCAAGCATATAGTCGACCAGCTTAATGGTGATGCCGCCAATCAAGCGGAGGCACTGCTGTCAAGTCAGGCTATTGTAATAGTTCCGTTGGCGTTGCTGGTTGCCTATGGTGTCGCACGTTTTGCCAATGTTTTATTCGGTGAATTACGCGACACTATCTTTGGCCGAGTTACTGAGCGCGCTATGCGTCGAGTCGGCCACAAAGTTTTCCAGCATCTGCATTCGCTAGACCTCGGCTACCATCTAAATCGTCGAACCGGTGGCGTCTCAAGAGATATAGAGCGCGGCGTAAACGGCATCAGCTTTTTGATGCGTTTTATGATTTTCAATATTGTGCCTACCTTCGTTGAAATTGGCATGATCATGGTTCTGCTGTTTTGGAACTATTCTGTTTGGTATGCGCTAATCGTTCTGGTTTCGGTGGTCGCCTATATCGGCTTCTCGATTGTCGCTACCGAATGGCGTACTGAG
>JBLHXJ010000253.1:0-4019 GCA_047629535.1 Arenicella sp.
TCAACACCAATCGTTATTTTTACACACAGAATTAAGCCTATTGGCATTTAACGAACGCGTCTTGAACATGGCCGTCAATACCTCTACCCCGCTGTTAGAGCGCTTAAAATTTTTGTGTATTTTCAGCTCCAATATGGACGAATTTTTTGAGATTCGAGTATCTGGTTTAAAAGCTAAAGCTGACAGCGTGGTATCCGGTGAAAGCTTCGACGGGTTATCGCCTCAGCTGGCGCTTGAGAAAATTAGTGATCGTGCCCACGCTATGGTGAAACTACAATATCAGACCCTGAACGATAGTGTGCTGCCCGAGTTAGCTGAATATGGCATCCGATTTCTGAAACGCGATGAATGGAACGAAGAGCAATCGAGGTGGCTTAAGAGTTATTTTAAGCGTGAAGTATTACCAATCCTGACACCTATCAGGCTCGACCCAGCCCACCCGTTCCCGCTGACGATTAATAAGGGTTTGAGCATCGTTGTCGACTTACATGATCCTGATCGCGACGACAAACATAATATCGCTGTGGTGCCGGCGCCTCGCGTGCTGCCTCGCTTCATCAGACTGCCTGACGAGTTATGCGACAGTGAATACGAGTATGTTTTTTTATCATCGATAATACACGCTAACATTAAACGCCTATTTTCTAACGTTAAGGTGCTCGGCTGTTACCAATTTCGAATCACTCGTAATAGCGACCTTTATGTTGACTTAGAAGAAGTTGAGGATCTTGCGCGCACACTTGAGGGCGAGCTACCCTCTCGACTTTATGGCGAGGCGATTCGCTTGGAAGTCTCTGAAGACTGCCCAAAACGAATACTCGAATTTTTGAAGAATCGCTTCCAGATGGATGATAGCTTTATCTATCATGTTAACGGACCGGTGAATCTAAATCGCTTAATTGGTTTGCCCGACATGGTCAACCGCCCGCACATAAAGTATCCGGTATTCACACCGTCGACACCGGACAATATTGGCCTTCAAAGTAATTTATTTGAAGCTATTACCAACGGCGACGTTTTGCTTCACCACCCATTCCAGTCGTTCGCACCGGTTGTAGACCTTCTTCGTCAGGCCGCGACCGACCCTGACGTGTTAGTAATTAAACAAACCCTTTATCGCACCGGTTCTGATTCGGTAATGGTTGAGCACCTTGCTAGCGCCGCACGTGCAGGCAAGGAAGTTACGGTAATCATCGAACTGATGGCTCGCTTCGATGAAAAAAATAACTTAACCACCGCGCAGAAACTACAAACCGCCGGAGCCCATGTAGTCTATGGCATGGTTGGCAAAAAAACTCATGCCAAAATGTTGATGATTGTGCGCCGTGAGGGCAGTAAGCTACGCCGCTATGTTCACTTGGGTACCGGCAATTATCATCAAGCCAACACACGCGTTTACACCGACTACGGCTTATTAACCAGCAATAAAGAAATCACTCAAGACGTGCATGAAATATTTATGCAATTAACCACACAGGGTCCTAATCCTGAGCTGAAGCGACTATTTCAATCGCCCTACGGCATTAGCGACATGTTCATTGAAAAAGTACAGCGTGAAGCCGAGAACGCAGCCTCAGGCAAGCCTGCCTACGTGCTAGCAAAGGTCAATGGATTATCCAGCCCGGCGATAATCAACGCGCTTTATGATGCATCGAATGCGGGCGTTAAAATTGATTTAATTGTCAGAGGCATTTGCTGCTTGCGGCCACAACTCGAAGGCGTATCCACTAACATTCGAGTGCGCTCCGTTGTCGGTCGCTTTCTGGAACATGCGCGCGTGTTTTATTTTGAAAATAGTGACGCCGAGAGCGAGGTATTTCTGTCAAGCGCCGACTTAATGCCGCGTAACTTAAGAAACCGAATTGAGCAATGCACGCCTATTTTGGACCACGCAATCAAACTCAAAATTTTCTCTAACCTAAAGACCTATTTAGAAGATGATAGCAACACCTGGCTTATGCAAGACGATGGTGAATATGTGCATGCACTGCAGAGCAACCAAACAGAACAAGTATTTAACGCCCAACAAGTTCTATTAAACAAGTATTCCGACGAGTATTAGTGCTGCCCAGATCGCAGGTACCGATTTTTAGATAACGCTAAGTTTGACGCCAATCGTTTTAAGCCAAGAACTTTCTTGTTTTAAATCGGCGGCGGTTAACGGGTGTGTCGCCAACCAGTTGCTATCGAACGCCAAGTCTAGGCGTTGGCCATCAGCCTCTACGCGCACCTCAGTATCTAAGGTTGACCCTCGTCCACGATGCAGCAATACCGCAATACGTAACAATACGGCTATCCTCTTAGCCGGGGTGACCAATGTTGATGGCAATGATTCAAACACACTTAGCGGGAACTTTCGTCGGTGGCCAGAAATTAGAGCGGCTAGCAAAAGTTGGTCGCGCTTGGCAAAGCCAGCCATATCGGCGTTAGCAAGAACGTAGGCGCCGTGCTTATGATAACCGTCATGACTAATCTGTAAGCCTACTTCATGCAATTGAGCAGACCATTGCAAGCTGCTTTGAAATATTATCTGCCTAATATCCCACGAGCCAGCGACTTGTTGGTACAGCATTGACGCGGTGGCACCGACTTTATCACCATGCAGAGCATCAACATCCCAGCGACTTAACATCGCTGAGACAGTGACATCGCGAATATCTTCGGCCGATGAACGACCGACTAAATCGTAAAGAACGCCTTCCCTCAGTGCGATATCAGAGACTGACATCTCGTCAATATCGAACAAATCGAACAAGGCTATCAAAATGGCTAAGCCTCCGGCAAAAACAGGCAGTCGATCTCGACTGATACCAGGCACTACCAAGCTGTCCAAATGTTCGGCTACTATCGCCTTCGCTAGCAAATCTTGCAAGCCATCTCTTCGAATAATGTCTGTCGACCAGTCGCCCGACACCATTGCCAGGGCCATTGACTTCATCGTGCCTGAGCAACCGATCACTTGATTCCAACCCTGCAAACGAAACTGACTGACCACCGGTTGAATAGCTAACTCTGCGGCTAATATTGCTTTGTCAAACCGCTGTTTAGATAAGTTACCATCAGCAAAAAACTGTGTGCTTAGCACCACGCAACCGACTTCGAGACTCTCCCGGCAATACGCGATATCGCCCTTACCGGCTATTATCTCAGTACTGCCGCCACCAATATCTATCACTAAACGCGACTCATCTTGACTTGACGACCACTTTGAAACACCCAAATAAATTAAACGCGCCTCCTCTCTGCCAGCGATGATTTCAATACTATGACCCAAGGCGAACTCCGCTCGCTCGAGAAATATATTCTTATTATGCAGGCGCCTTAGGGCATTTGTGCCTACCGCGCGAATATTTTCGGCCGGTAACGCTGCCAAAAGCTGACCAAACTCTTTTAAGCACAACAGTGCTCTTTGCGCCACTTCTTCAGAGAGATTATTGCTTTGATCAAGACCCGCGGCCAAACGCACTACTTCGCGCTGCCGATCTATTACCGTGAACTCGCCATGGTTATATCGAGAAATGACTAAGTGAAAACTGTTTGAGCCAAGATCCACAGCGGCGTAACAATCGCTGCCTAGCTCAAGAGCGGCTTCATCTAACGGTGATGGTTGCATATAGTGCAGTTTGGTGATCACCACCCTATTGACGGTGAAAGTTTGACATGATTCTATTGTATCCAAATTTTAGCTGAATCGCACTCCCGAGATTTCGATCTCGGCCAAGTCTCAATATTTCTCAAGAAAATGTAAAATATTGGCGAAATGACTTGAGTTTGTAGGCAACCTTCCTTAAAGTCCGGCTTACATTTTTAAAGATTATTGATGCTTATGCTATTCGCACCTTTGTAATCACCAGTATATGCAAATTGTGCTCGAGATAGGCTTCTTAAAAAGTCTAGAGCTGCTTGGCCTAGTCACTTTTACCTCAAACTAGCGTATTAAATCTATGTTGAAGAATATCCGTAATACCATTGTCGTCTGCGCCACCATACTGTTAGCGGCCTCATTCTCAAGCATTCAA
>JBLHXJ010000254.1:0-3982 GCA_047629535.1 Arenicella sp.
ACTCCTCGAGTAGAGGTAACTTCTTCTCCACGAGCGAAGCGTAATGCGGCCTCAGCATCTAAGCGATTACCAAAGCCGAACGCGTCTATCGATTGGGATGTGTGCAAATGGGTATCGCCCCAAAAGACTTGTGTGGGATACGCACTCTTTTTTAGGGTGGTTGACGGTTGCTGGCTAAGATCCGTCTGACTGACCGGCTCGTTGTCATCGCCTTGGTTTCCCCCACCACTGCAGGCTGTTAAGAAGAGCGCTAAAAATACAGCAGACGATTGTAGATTGTGTTTGATGATCATTGATCTTCCAGCAAGACTAAACCCGAAATAAAAGGCTATTTCGAGCTATTTCGTTTGATTTTATAGTTCAACACTACCACGCTTAAACTATCTAAAATGTTAAATATTTTGCATTTCAGATTGATTCTATATGAGTAGCCAAGGTTGCCTATTTAAACAGCTATTAACCTAATGTGATTGATCACCATCAGCTTCTACTACGACGGCATTACAAATTCAACCGTAGCACCGCCGCCAAGCGGTAGACCGAGAATCGCCCAAAGCATGGTCAGTATCAGGCCGGTGATTAACATCCAAATTGAATACGGAATCATGGTCGCGGTTAAGCTGCCGATACCAAAGTCCTTCTGCCAACGGTTTGCAAAGGTTAATACCAGTGGAAAATAAAACATCAACGGCGTAATAATATTAGTCGCGCCATCGCCGACTCTATAGGCGGCGGTTGCCATTTCGGGGCTGATGCCGCTGAGCATTAACATGGGTACCACGACTGGTGCCAGAAACGCCCATTTTGCGCTGGCGGAGCCGACGAAAAGATTTAGTAGGCCGGTAAACAACACCATCACGCCCAAGACTGCATAGATTGGCAATTGTGATGACTCGATCGCAGCAGCACCTTTGATCGCAAAAATTAAGCCTAGATTTGACCAATTAAACATAGCGACAAAGTGTGCGGCGGCGAATACCAAGACTAAGTAGTAGCCCATATCGCGCATCGATTCAGACATCATCCTGACGATGTCTCGATGATCCTTAACCGTGCCGACGGCTTTACCGTAGACCCAGGCAGTGGCGATAAATAGGATAAAAAAGCCGGCGATCAATGATTGATAAAAGGGCGTTAATCGGGCTTGAAATGAACAGCCTCCCGCCGCCAGCAATTCATCTGGACAGGCACTCTCGTTTACCAGCGGCGTTCCTGGACCAAAAGTCAGTGCTAGCCATGCGGCCACGACTAATAGCAATGCCACGCCTGCCAATCTTAGTCCCCTGCTCTCTTGTTCACTGAGAGTTCTCCTTACGCCAGTTTCTGAGGCTTCAATATCAGCGGCATCGCCCTCCCAAGCACCAAGCCGAGGTTCAACTATTTTGTCGGTAACTAACCAAATTAACGGCACGTAGATAAACAGCATGGTGGCAATAAAGTACCAATTGCCAGCAATGTTAACCGGGTAGTCTGCGACTAAGATATTAGCGGCTTCGCCAGTAATGCCAAGTAACAAGGCATCGAGTTGGCCCATCACCAGATTGGCTGAAAAGCCACCCGATACGCCAGCAAATGCGGCGGCAATTCCGGCGATGGGGTGTCGCCCAGCCGCGGCAAACATCAAAGCCGCCAATGGAATCAGAACCACATAGGCCGCATCAGCCGCGAGGTTGCCCATCATCGCGATGAACGCAACTAAGGGGGTAAGTAAGTATTTAGGTGCATTACCAACCGCGGCTCGCATTGCCGTGCCGAATAAGCCTGTTCTCTCTGCCACACCTGCGCCCAACATCACGGTTAAGACCATGCCTAAGGGATGAAAATGGGTAAAAGTTTTCGGCATCTCTACCAATAAGCGTTGCAGATTATCGGCTGACAGCATGCTCTGCGCCATGATCATGCCGTCTGCGCCAATCCCGAATCGAGCCTTCTGTGCGTCAGGCATGCCAGATAATATCTGAGGACTCAGGGTCTCCGATACACCAAACGCGGCCGACAGCGCTGAGACAATTACGATGCCAAGGATCAGGTATACAAAGAGAAAAACAGGATCAGGTAAGGCGTTTCCGGTACGTTCGATCCAGGCTAGAAAGCCCTTCTGGTTGGCAAGGTTTGGGGTGTTCGACTGGGACATACAACGATCTCCTGCGATCTTAGACTGAAAGCTCGTTTATAGCATTACTAAGGTCAATATTTAAGCAGGAAGAAACTGATGAAAGTGCGCGATCTGCTTAGCCTAGACGCTCGATACATCTTTAACCTAATAGAGCGACATTTATAAGCTAATAGCCCGATACCAGCGGCGCCGATCGCTTATTCGACAGGTTTCGCCGATGAGAATAATTCAAAGAAATTCGCGGTGGTCTTTGCGGCAAGTTCTTCGAGCGGCAAGCCTTTTAAATCAGCCACATATTGAGCCGTGTGTCTTACATTAGCCGGTTCGTTCATTTTACCGCGCAACGGCACTGGTGCTAGGTATGGTGAGTCGGTCTCGACCAGCACTCGATCGATAGGGCATTTGCGCGCGACATCTTGTACCGTTTTCGCATTCTTAAAGGTAACGATGCCTGAAAAAGAGATATAAAAGCCCAAATCCAAGGCTTTTTTGGCTACTTCCCAGTCTTCGGAGAAGCAATGCATTACCCCACGACATTGATCAGCGCCCTCTTCCTTAAGCATTCTCATGGTGTCTTCAGCGGCACTTCTGGTATGAATAATAAGTGGTTTATTAACTTCTTTGGCCGCCGTAATGTGACGTACAAAACGATCACGCTGCCACGTCATATCTTGCTCTTCGGTACGAAAATAGTCCAAACCTGTCTCGCCAACGGCGACAATATTACTGTCTTGTGCAATCGCTACCAGTTCTTCGACGCTAGGCTCTTTTACGTCTTCGTAGCATGGGTGAACACCCACCGACGCAAAAATATGCTCATATTGGTCAGCCAAGCTTTTTACTTGTGGGAAGTCCTCGAGATTAACCGACACGCAAAGCATGTGCGAAACGTCATTTAGACGTGCGTTCTCAAGTAATTCTGGCATCCGTTGAGCCAGTTCGTCAAAGTTAATATGACAATGGGAGTCTACAATTTGCATAGTTCTGAATGATGGGGGGTATTATTTTGCGCCAAAAACGCCACTAAACGCTCTTTTACCTAGTTTGTATTGAACGGCCTAGAATGCATTTAACTACATAGTGTGCGTTGCACGCGTGAGCGAGACAGATGCGCCTAACTTCGATTCAATTAACTCTTTGGTGATCCGTGCGCCGTCGCCATTAAACTGTACCCCTACTCCGCGCGGCCTATTGCCAAGCGCTCCGGGAGGGCTAACCCAAATAACTTTACCTGAGATATGCACCGGCTCGATTTCGTCCATGATTTTCACCAAAAGGAACATCTCGTCGCCCAAGCCATAGTCTTTTTGGGTCGGCACAAACAAGCCACCATTTTCAATAAATGGCATATAAGACATATACAGTGCTTGCTTATCCTTAATCGCTATCGAGATAACCGAATTTCTCGGTTTGCTCAAATTACCATTTACAGTTGCGTCATTCATACTCGCGTTATACCGTTATTTTAGTTTTGTAACAAGTAAAGTCGTGTTAACTCGGTAATTTACTAAAGTTATTTGAGAGTGTTTCGAGCACCAATAGTTCATCTACTGTGGTCGAAAGCATTTTTTTTGCGTAGTTCAATTCATCGTGTAAGGCGATAATTTTGGCTCTTGAGAGCTTAGCACTAACCGAGCTAACCCATGACCTCTGTACTGGAAAAAACACGCTCTTTGGAGACTCAGATAGAGAACTACGGAGTAAGTCGGTGGCGAGCTTCTGTAAGATATCTACCGCTTTAGAGGTACCTAAGGTTTGCCAGTTTTTGGCAACTTGAGTAACCTCGGCACGTTGCATCCAGAGGTTATTAACGTCGGTAAAGACTGTTTTCAAAGCACCTAGATAATCATCTTTAAACAGGCGAAT
>JBLHXJ010000255.1:0-3961 GCA_047629535.1 Arenicella sp.
CAAACTTAGTCTTAGAACCAATCCGCCAGAGACCTTGCGTGACCGCAAGTAGTAAACGTGAATATGTTAATGCTTGAATAGCGCACTGACTGCGTTCATTTCTAACGACGCAGACTCACGATAAAAGACCTTACTCAGTACATTGGCTTAGATTTATCTACTAAATCTAAGCCAATGTACTGATCCAAAGTCGGCGCTATTCTCCGAACCTAAGTCAACAACGTCGATTGGGGTAACTGTATTTACAGCTTGCTCTGCTCCTCATCAACCAAGTAAATCGGCCGTTGCTTGACTTCTTTTAAGAGCTGCGCAATATACTCGCCCTGTATTCCGACTTGGACCACATAACGCCATCTCGCAAAGAATACAGAGCAGATACTACCAACACCATCAAGCCAATCACATGAAACTATTATTAAGCAGCGCATCGCCTGCCCCTTAGGTTCACGTGTCGCTATCGATTTACGCGTCGATACTCTGTCCTAGCGACGCGTTGACGATACCGCCATCGACAGAAATCGTATCACCAACCACATAGTCACCTGCCCGGCTAGCTAGAAATATGGCAGTGCCAGCCATGTCTTCGGCCGCTCCAATGCGTCCAGAGGGAATGCCTGCCGCTACTTCATCTGCATGATCGCGCGCCGCACGATTCATTTCTGATGGGAACGCACCAGGTGCAATCGAGGTCACATTGATATGCTCGCCGACTAAGCGCGCCGCAAGTCGCTTGGTTAAATAGATAAGCGCCGATTTGGAGGCGTGATAGCTATAGGTGTCCCAAGGGTTTAATCGCTGGCCATCAATCGAGGTAATATTTATCACCTTGGCGGGCTGGTCCTTACTGGCACCTGCCAGTAGCGAGGTGTGTAAGGCTTGCAATAAAAAGAATGGCGACTTGAGGTTTAGGTCCATTACTTTATCCCAGCCGACTTCAGTAAAATCTTCAAACGGCATACCCCAAGCAGCACCCGCATTGTTGACCAAAACATCTAGCTTAGACTCAACTTTAGCAAAGTTCGATGCTAGGTTTTTACAGCCTTCGACCGAGCTAATATCCTGCGGCAAAGAAAAACACATAGGGCCAAGTTCAGCTGCCACCGCATCACACACATCGGCTTTACGTGAGGATATATACACTTTCGCGCCTTGGGCTATAAAACCCTCGGCAATCATTTTACCAATGCCACGCGAGCCACCGGTAACAAGTGCGATTTTGCCTTCGAGGGAAAAGAGTTTTGAAGTGTCCATAGAGCGTTTTCTGTGTCTGAATATTGAGGCCAATAATACTAACTTACCTGCTCAAAGATTGACAGATGCGTCATCGACCGATCAGAAAACGGCTAGCAAAAAATGCTCCGATACTGTTTTGATGCGCCTTCAGACAAAGCGCTACTGAACAGCGGCACTCGGTTGACGACTCTTTTGCGTACTCGGTTGATGACTCTTTTGCGTACCAGCCTCAGTTGTGATCCTTGCGCTTATTGAGTTCGCTTAGTACCGCAGACTCTAAGCCATTTACCGTCTCGTCTATAGTGAATTCACCCGATGCAGTGTATTCGCCAAAGAGGTTAATCATTCGGTCTGACTTGCGTCCTAAGCGGGTTAATTTATAGGATAGACTTTCTCCTACCGGTGGCCTAAGCACGGCATCCACGATAAACGCCATTATGCTAATTGGGCTAAATAATAAATCGCGAAAGGCATCGAAAAACAGCTTAATTTGAAAAAAAATTAGGTGTCTAAAAGCTTTGCCTACGGGAAGTGGTTTGTTTATATCTAGTTTATCTAATGGCATGAGTACGCCTCACAAGTATGTTGACCTGTCTTCAGTTTAGTCTATCTGCGTTTTACAGGGAAATTTAACTACGCTGAGCAATTTCTCGCAATGCGAGTCAGTCGCTCTCAGTCTTTGCATCTTCAACTCTTGCACGCAAGAGTGTTTTCCGCTGCTCGATTATTTCAACTTGCTGAATAAAGTCAGCATGATCACCAATCGAATCTAAATAAACATCCCTGATTAGCTAAGTACCATCAAATGAAATTGAACTTATATCGCCTTCAGTGACGAGCACATAAGCCAAAAGCGGCGTTAAAAATGGGCTAAGCGAAGCCCTTTTATCCATTAATTAATCGGATAAAACATACTGACCGCTAATAACTTGCTTGCTCTGGCTAATCACCAAGCGGTAAATTGACAGAAATTTTCTTGAGAGTCCAATTAGGACTATGAAAAATATTTTAGCAAAAACAGCTTGAGTTCGTGCCCATCTTTAGAAAAGAGACGGGACTAAGCAAAAAGGACGAGTGGGAAACCCAATCGTCCTCGACAGTACAGCCCTTATGAGTAGCGCTGCAGCGTAATGCTAGGATTTTCTGATTTACTTTCCGTCGTGAACAATAAGACCAACAGTCTGCGCTGGTGTGAGCTTTAAAGCGTCAACAACCATATTGAAAAATTCAATTTCAGATGCTGTGACCATACCGTCGGCTTCAAACACGTCAATAAGAGCCTTTACAATTGACTGACGTTCGGATGTTCCTATTTGCTGGCCTACCCGCGCCAGATATTTACCGATTGGCGCCGTTTCATACAGTTCTGAGGACGCTGCGATACGCACGTCTTTGGTGGCCACTTCTTCACCAATAACGTCTAACCAAACACGTTGGACTATAGCAACCTCAGAGTCGTCTGTTACCAAGTCGGCACGAGTTGCTCGAGCAAGCGTCATCAACAACATCTCTTTGTACAACTCGTGCTGTTCTTCTGGACTGTCACCATGACTGAAATACTTCTTAATGTGTGCAAGGTTTCTAATAGACATTTCCGTACCTGTTAGTTATTTATTTATTTTTGATTCTGATAAGTATACGCCGTGTTACGGACATGCTTCAAGCGACAGGCCAACTTTAAAACAAAGCGTTATTGTCCAATACCTTGGCGACTTCGACACCTCGACACAACAATTAAAGTCGACGTAGGTTTTAGTCTTCGATTAGATCTGGGTCAAAATCATAAACACCCAGCTCAAAACCGATTGGCGGGCTGCTTCTGATAGCGATGATACGCTCATAAAGAAAACCGTGAGCGCTACCCATAATGGCATCTCGGATCATGTCATTAGTATCACACTCAGCAGCGGTTGAGGCTAATCGTTCAAAGTTAAAGATGAAATTATCTGTGTGCCGCCGGCGAATAGGTGTACCAAACATCAGCTTATAGGCATAGCGGTCTCCGTGCAAAAAGGTCAATGACAACATCCGTCTGGTGAAAACCTCATGATCTTTGCGCCCCATGGTATCCCACAACTCTGTCATTTTTTCCGGAGGAACAAGACCACTAGCATTTGAGCCTTGTGATGAAAGAAATAAGAAACCCATGATCGCGCCGAGCTGGGTTTTTACACTCTCGGCGACACTCAGAAATGATTCTCGTCTGGCATGCACTTCTGAAGCCTGAGTTGCCTCTGCTTGAATCACAGCCTGAACTGCAGATTTTTGCATTTCTCGATGCTGAAGCCTGATCGCTTCAGTATTTTGTGACAACTCTTTTTGTTGAGTGAAGTAACCTAAAACGAACCATAAGAAGGCTAAGGGAGCAAACGCACCTTCGAGGAAACCACCCAGTATATCGAGCGGCGCAGTCGAGAGGTTTGCCCAGCCCGAGCCGTTAGAAATATAGGTAGCCAGTAACAGTAGCCATAATACACTGCCCCATAGTCCAGCTTTTATAACCCAGTCCTTGTCTAAATCTTGGCTAATCACGTCAGCTGGTTCTAGCTCGCCATGACCTGATTTACTGCCGTCTGATGACATATCAGCTAAGGAGGCACCTTCTTTATTGTTCATTTTTTACCCGACGCTCGATTTCCACTTGTTTCAGCATTAACATATTCGCGAATAACCATGGCTTATACAAATTCATGCCATTGACATTCAGTTAGTGCCGCAAAATTTGGTT
>JBLHXJ010000256.1:0-3951 GCA_047629535.1 Arenicella sp.
CGCGACACTGGTGGTCGAGTTACTTTGGCGATATACGCATGCGACAAGCCCGTGATCGCCGCGATCAATGGTGCCGCTGTCGGTATTGGTGCCAGTATGACCTGTGCGATGGATATTCGAATTGCCTCAGAATATGCCAGAATTGGCTTTGTATTCAATAAGATAGGGATAACTCCCGAGGCATGTTCAACATGGTTTTTGCCACGTATCGTGGGTATTTCTCAAGCCTTAGAATGGTGTTATAGCGGCGATATTATCAAACCTGATGAAGCTAAAGATGCTCGGTTGGTAAAGTCAGTAGTGCCAGCTGAAGAATTGCTTGGAGCGGCTTATTCTATTGCCCGAAAAATTGCACAACAGAGCCCAGTGGCAATCGCGCTTACGCGACAAATGATGTATCGAAACAGTGCGCTGGAGCATCCGATGGGCGCGCATATCGTAGATTCACTGGCAATGCTGCATGTCAGTAGAAATGATGGCAAAGAAGGTGTACAGTCTTTCCTCGAAAAAAGAGCACCAGCGTTTACGCAGAGTGCTTCAAAAGATATGCCTGAATTCTATGCATCCTGGAAGCAAGACTCCTAGCTTAGGCGCGAGAGTTAAGAAGCCGTGCTAGCCGCAAAAAGTAAATTGTAAGAGACTTATATGACCGACACGCAAAATGAAGAACTAGAAATGTTCCGAGACATGATTCAGCGCTTTTTGAAAGAAGAAGTTGAGCCCAACTATGAGCAATGGGAACATGACCACCTTATGCCCAAAGACTTTTGGCGCACCATGGGGAATGCCGGCATCTTATTGGTCGATATGGAAGAACAATATGGTGCGGCCAACGCAGGCCTTGATGTTTCTATGATGGTGCAAGAAGAGATGTGCGCCGCAGGCTATCATGCACTGGCTACTGGCTATAACATCCATGCCAACATTGTGGCGCCGTATGTAAACAACATCGGCACCCAAGCACAACGCGAACAATGGTTGCCGGGTATGGTTACCGGAGAAGTCGTCACCGCCTTAGCGATGACTGAGCCGAGTGCCGGTAGCGATCTAGCGGCGTTGCGTAGCAAAGCGATTAAAGACGGCGATGAGTATGTATTGAATGGCTCCAAAGTTTTTATCACCAATGGTATACATGCCGATATGGTTGTTGTTGCGGCCAAAACTGATCCAACCGCTGGCGCCAAAGGCGTATCGTTATTTATGGTTGATACCAGCCTTGCTGGTTTCTCCAAGGGTAAGAAGATTGAAAAAATGGGTCAGCATAGTAGTGACACAGCTGAGTTATTCTTTTCAGATGTGCGTTTACCCGCTGATGCATTACTAGGGCAGGAAGGTCGTGGCTTCGCCTATATGATGGAAGAGTTACCGCGTGAACGTTTAGGCTGCGCGATGCAAGCACTTGGACATACTAGAGGAGCACTAAAGATCACCGCGGAATATGTGACAGAGCGCAAAGCATTTGGTCAGAAGGTCAGTCAATTTCAAAATACGCGTTTCAAGTTGGCTGAAGTCAAAATCGACTTAGAGCTCTGCCAGGCCTTGGTCGAGAAGTACATGTCTAAGTTTGATCGCGGAGAAATGACGGTGGAAGATGCCGCCGTGGTTAAATATGCGACAACCGAAATGCAACTTCGTGCGGTTAACGAATGCCTGCAACTATTCGGTGGCTATGGCTACACCGATGAGTATCCTATCTCCCGTTTTTATCGTGACGCACGAGTGCAAACTATCTACGCCGGAAGCTCTGAAATTATGAAAGAGATTGTTGCGCGCGGTATTGTAGGGCGATAGTTAATCGTAGGATCACTGGTTTAGATGCCGCTTTAAAAGCGGCGTGTTAGTGGTCTGTGAGCCCGTAACTCTAAAATTCTAACGTTATGAAATCTTTAGGCTTAGACTTTGGCACAGCCAACTCGTCCATTGCAGTTAGCGATGGCGTTAATACAGACGTGCTTGCACTGGACAGAGCAGGTAACCCATCACAGAGTGACTCAGCCCTGAGCAATGCAGCCCTGAGCAATTCACCGCTTAGCGATTCACCGCTGAGCGATTCACCGCTTAGCGTCTCAATACCCAGTACCTTCTTCTTCGATTTTGAAGACGACATAACCTATATTGGCGATGACGCTTACGAGCGTTACTATCTTGGTGATAAAGGACGATTTTTACGTTCTTTTAAAAGTGCGCTTGGCACCAGTACGCTAGAGCATGAAATTCAGATTAAGCGAAATCGCTATAGCGTAAAAGATATCATCGAGCAGTACCTTGGCATCGCTATAGGTCGAGCAGAGGCTTGTCTTCAACGTCCGATCGACCATTTAGTGGTAGGCCGGCCGGTGCATTTTGTCGATCATGACCCAGCGGCCGATAGTCGTGCTGAAGATTCGTTGCGTGACATTATGCATAACCTCGGGGTGAAAAATATCGAATTTCAACTCGAACCAATTGCCGCTGCACTCAATTATGGCGTGACCGTCAATAGTGAGGAGCTGGTGCTGGTTATTGATATAGGTGCAGGTACTTCTGACTTTTCGGTAGTCAAATTCACAGCCGCAAATCAAGGCCAGGCCGAGGTCATTTCAAATTGTGGTGTGCATATTGGCGGCAATGATTTCGACAAAGTAATAGCGCTTAACCAAGCGATGCCTTTGTTCGGGTATAAGCAGCGATTTAAGCGCCGCGCACAGCTTGAAGTGCCAAATCATTATTACCAAAATGCCTCGTCGTGGCACAAGATTGACCTGCTCTACGACCGCAAGGTAATCAACGCAATGCAGGAGATCAGTCCTCAAGTGTTTGATCCTGAGCTGATCGACAGGTTCCTTAATCTACTGAGCTCTCGACAAGTGCATAACGTTCTGGCTGAGGTCGAGCGTATGAAAAAGGGATATAGTGACAACGATCGATCGATTATCGATTTGAGTTTTCTTGAGCACGGTCTCGAGGTCAACATTGATAAAGAAATCTTTCACCATCTGATCGACTCGATGTGTGACGATATTATTAGCAATGCTAAGCAGGCGATTGAATTAGCCGGCTTGCAAGATCAGCAAATCGATACTGTCTATGTTACCGGTGGCAGCATGGGGATAAAGCATTTGCACGATAAGGTGGTGCAACAATTTGCCGAGTCGCGAATTATTGAAGGCGATCGAGCTACATCGGTAGCTAGAGGTTTGGCTCTATACGCACATCAAATTGGTTTCTAGTTGCTCTGGTTTGCTCAAGGCTGATGCGCTGAGGGCTCTGGTTTGCTCAAGGCTGATGCGCTGAGGGCTCTGGTTTGCTCAAAGCCGCTATTGGGCTCGGGGCTATTTAGTTAAACGATCCACTGCTCGCGCCAGCACTCGTTCTTCGTCGGTGGGAATCACTAAGATTGGTGTCGCGCCAGAGTTAATTACGATGTTGTTTTTGGCGTTGGCCGTGGGATTAATTTCTAAGCCTAGAAAGCCCAAATTTTTGATTATTCTAGAGCGAATTTCGGCTGCATTTTCACCGATACCGCCACAAAAAATCAGCGCATCTAGCCCTCCTAAAATGGCCGCCATTGCGCCAACTTCACGTTGTATTCTAAACACATAGTAGTCAATCGCGTTGCTAGCGTCCTCAAGTTCGCTAGCAAGTAACTCGCGCATGTCAGAGGTAAGACCGGACAATCCCTTCATGCCACTCTCTTGATACAGAATTCGGCTAATCTCAGCGCTGCTGTAGCCTTGGTCCATTAAGTATAATATAACACCGGGGTCTAGTTGGCCGCAGCGAGTTCCCATTGGCAGGCCATCGAGCACTGAGAAACCCATGGTTGAACCAACACTTTTACCATTATCAATGGCACACATAGAGGCGCCATTGCCAAGGTGAGCAACAACGACTTTAGCGTTAGCAATGTCTGCGTGGCTGCGAGCTAACTCGCTGTTAATATAGTCGTACGACAATCCGTGAAAGCCATAC
>JBLHXJ010000257.1:0-3936 GCA_047629535.1 Arenicella sp.
CAATGGGGAGGGTCGATAGAAAATCGATCACGCTTACTGATTGAAATCATTAAGGCGGTTAACGATGCGACCACACGCGAATTTGGCATCGGAGTGAAGATTAACTCAGCCGATTTTCAGCGAGGTGGTTTTGACATAGACGATGCACTAACGGTGGTAAAGCTTCTGGAACCCTTAGATATCGATTTAGTTGAGTTATCCGGTGGCAGCTATGAAGCACCCGCGATGCAAGGAGTAACGGCCGACGGCCGAACGCTAAAACGAGAAGCATACTTTTTGGAATTTGCAGAAACGATAGCTAAGCAAACCAAGATACCCGTCATGACAACCGGTGGTATACGCCGCTTGGCCATTGCCGAAGAGGTGTTATCAAGTAATGTGAGCTTGGTCGGTATTGCTACTGGCCTAGCAACAGAGCCAAATCTACCCAATATTTGGCGGACAAATATTGATTTTGAAGCACCCTACCCATCTATTAACTGGAAAAACAAGACACTGCAAGGGCTCGCCGTTATGGCCTATGTTAAACGACAGCTTAGACGAGTCGGGGCCAACAAAGCCGTTAAGCAAAGCGCCTCACCACTGTTCACTTTCATTCAAGACCAAATCAGAACAGCCAAACTAACAAAAAGATATAAGCGTCTTATTGGCGATTAGTTTTACGGCGGATCGGCTTCTACCAGGCAAAAAATACGCACGTCATGCAAGACCATTATGCCGTGCAAGACCATTGTGCCGTCGATCGAGCACATTAAATTTCAAACAACGCGCCATCAAAATCTCTCTGATTACGGTGGACGACACAACGAATACGGAGCACAAAACAGTATGAGCATTCTACGAAAATTATTCAGAGCCAGCCCAACGCCAACACCTGATGGCGCATTTGGGCCTTCGCCATTGGCATTAAAACTAGCCACTTCATCAACAACCGACTATGACGGTGGCGCTTATCCAAACCCCTACAAGGGCGAGAAACGGCGAATCCTTATGGTGTGCACCGAGGAACGCAATATGGTTATGGCCAACGGCAAACAATTCTCGACCGGAAACCATCCGGTGGAAATGGCCTTACCGATGCTGCACCTGTTGAGCGCCGGATTTGAGATCGATATTGTCACCCCGACGGGCGCAGCGGCAAAAATCGAAATGTGGGCAATGCCGGATAGTGATAAGGATGTAAAAAAGCTGTATGACGACTTTGCCGATGCCTTTTTATCTCCTGGCAGCCTAGCCGATTTCGTTGCCAATTCGATGACGGATGACGCTCCTTATGCCGCTGTATTTTTGCCGGGCGGGCATGGTGCTATGCTTGGATTGCCGGACAACCCTGATTTAGGCAAGCTGCTGCACTGGGCGCATGATAATAACTTGTATACTTTAGCGCTTTGCCATGGGCCAGCGGCGTTGCTGGCTGCAGATGATGACACTGACTTCATTTATCATGGATACAAGATCGCTGCATTCCCTGATGCCGTCGACAAGCAAACTCCCATGATCGGCTATATGCCAGGCCATATGCCGTGGAAGTTTGGTGAAAAACTGAACGCACTCGGGGTAACCATCATTAACACTAAGGCGGACAACTCATGTTGCCTTGATCGTCACCTCATCACCGGTGCCAGCCCAAAAGCAGCCAATGATTTGGGAAGACTTGCCGCCAAGACCTTACTGGATGCCGTTCACTCAAGCTGAGTCGCATCAAGCTGAGTCGTAAAAAGCTGAGTCGTAAAAAGCGCAAAAAAGGGGTCGGTGACGAATGGCACTTACGTAAGCTGAAATTTCAGTTTTTCTCGTCAGCGCGAGGAGCGAAGTGACGTGCGGGACCGACCTTTCGGCAATCTTGGTGTTTTAATCGTATCCAGTAGATACCCTCAAGGGGCACCTAGTCCTTGGCTTGGCTTGGCTTGGCTTGGCTCAGGATGACGCGAAGTAAGTTGTATCAAAGCATACAACGCTCTACAAATCGTACCCAAAGCCGCCGCATTGATCGACACTATCAACGAAACCCTTCGGCGAATGGCTTGCTGTAACTACCCTGTAATCAACGCCCTATTCTTTCAATCGCCAATGGCCAGGCTTGCGCTCGCCCAGAGTTTACTAAATTTCGGAGTGATTCCGATTTTTGGGTGGGCGCAGAGCACATCGTAAAAAAGGCCTACAAAAACAAATGCCACCTCCGCGTTCCTTCGACAAGATCGCGCAAATTGTTATTTAGCTAAACTAACTCACCTGTCCTAACCGAAAGCACGAAAGTGAGGCTTGTCTACGACTAGAGATTGTCGACAGCACTATCTGTCGGCTAGGTGACCAGGCAGAAGAGCAGATTCCGTTACTTTCTCCAAAAACTGTTCAAATTTAATACCGAGTAATACAATTACAAAGTGGCTGTATTTTCTCTAGCTAAGATTGGGTGTCTAATTTATTTCTTTCCTGTTTAAGCAACGTTAACGCACAATTTTACTAGCTTAAATTTAGTGCACCTTTGATTTCAAAGACCTAGACAAATCAAATGAGCGAGGTATCCTTAATCGCTATTTCAAGTAATTTTATCTATTTCACATAATTTGATTACTAGGAAAAATAACCTATATTGTGCAACTAAAAGGAATTCACTGAATGCGATTCATAACGGGCGATTGGATAGCCGATACAACAGAAAACACAATAATTAATGTAATCACCCAAGAAGAAACTAAGCTAGAACCAATAATGCTTCGTGCACTAAGCTTCTTTGCAGTCAATTCAAACAAAACTGTTTCGCATCAAGAGCTTATTGACAGTATCTGGCATGGGCGAGTCGTTACTGAGCATGTAGTCTATCGTGTTGTAAAAGTCTTAAGACAAGCGCTCGCCCCTGATGATAAAACTGCGTACATTAAAACCATTCCTAAATACGGTTACAAATACGTTGCGAGTTTTCAAGAGCTAGAGCCTACTGTGGAGACCAGTGTCGGTATCGATACCAATAAAATCTCGCCCAATAGCGTCACTGCAAAAAAGCCAAAGAAATTATTATATCTAGTTTGCGGCATCGTTTTTTTCATAGTGTCTGCTGCCATTATGCAAAATCAACAAGAAGATGAAATCACTCAATTTAATACAATAAAACCACTGACAACCATAACGGGAGTGGAAAAAAACCCAGTCTATTTAAACGCAATAAATCAACTTTTTTTTACCTACCAATTAGATCAATACCATCCGGCCAACGTCTTCAAAAAGCATTTATCAACAGGTATTACTGAACGGCTAACCAACAACAACGCAACAGAAGATAATTTAACCGCCTCTCTCGACGCTAGTCTCATTGCCTTTACTCGTTCGGATCTTGATACCTGCGACGTAATATTGTTAAGCAAAACTGACACTGGCAGCTACAAAGAAAGTACTTTATTTGAATGCAATACTCTCTATACAGAATCGTCAGACTTGCAATTAACTAATGACGGTAAAAAACTCTATTACATTTATGTGACGGCTGGAACGCATCAGATTTTTTCTCATTCGATCGCTACCGGGAAAAAAACGCAAGTCACAAAGCTAAATCAAAATGAGTCTCTAGGAGAGTTCAGTTTGGCTCTATCTTCTGACAATTCTCAGTTAGCGTTTATTCGACGCCCGAGCTGGGGTAGAAGTGAAATTGGTATCATAGATACGAAAACCAACAAGGAGAAAGTAGTCTATACAATCAATCAGTATATTGACTCGCTGGCCTGGAGCGCTGATAACAAGCTCTTATATTATATCGATAGAGAACAATATGTTAATGCCCTCTCAATTAAAAATGAAACCTCTAGCACCGTATTAAAAGGCTTAGAACCGAACCTAAGGAAAGTCTACTCGAGCCCATTGAGTAACTCGGTGATTATCGAAAAGTATGACAATTACACCGGCAAAGGCATATGGCAAGTCCCTAATCCTTTAATTAGCAAT
>JBLHXJ010000258.1:0-3866 GCA_047629535.1 Arenicella sp.
GGTTTTCTTACTCGCCGGGCTAGAACCCGACGCACGTTGGCGACTTAGCATGCTGCCGATCAGCATACCGGTCAATAAACCTGACCCGCTAATACGTGAATCGTTTACAGCACCGCTGCGACCGGTGGCAATCACGCGTGAGTTTTCGCCGTCAACTTCGATCATATACAAGGCTTCTTCACCGCTATCGAAGGCACCACTAGCATCCGCATCTACAAACGCAATAAGTGACGCATCTTGCTGCGGCGCGACAGTTATCGGCTGATCAAAGATTGCCGGTATTGCGGCGTTGTAGTTTGCCGCCAAGTCTTGGCTAAATTTGACGAAGGCGCCATCTTGATTAGTTTCTTGTTCCGCGACCAATAGAGGGTTATTTTTTTCAAACGCGGAGATAGTTTCTACTGTCACCTCTAACACTTGGTTTAGGTCAATATCATCTTCGACCGCGCTCGGGCCGGAGAAGTTGGCGTACAAAAAATAGCCCGCGATCAAGGCAATCGGTACGTAGCGAATCAAGTTATTCATGGTTGCTCCATTTCGTTATATCGAAATTTTATCTTATTAAAGTTTTCTAACTAGGGAATTTATTTAATCTGCCATTCGACTTAAGTAGCAAGAGGCTTAAACTTAAGTTTGACCTAGCCCTTCAAGGTCATGTGAAAAATGTGACTCGTGTAAGCCCTCTTCGTAATAATCCTTAAGCTGTCCAACGTATTTAAACCCAACCGCTTGAAGAGGTCGATGGATTAAAACCAAATTAGACGGGAAAGTCAAAAAGATCTTTCTACCACCTTGCTCTTTTACTGAGCGAAGACCAACTTCAAGATCTTCCGGCGTAAAGCTACGCTTGCCAAAAAAGCCGGCTGATTTTTCAACTATCCATTCAAAAGTATACGCCCCGTCGGTCTCGGCAATCTCAAATAGACCATTAAATCGAATCACAGGCTTTTCGTCAGCCACCATTACATCGTCCGACTGCGGCTTAAATTCTAGCCCAAGTATAGTTTGAGCTTCGCCTTGGTCGTAAAAATCTTCTCCCACGACCTCAACCTTAAATCCAAATGACTTATACATACTAAGTGCTGCGGCGTAAACATTGACCCCATCTTGTTGATAATCAGACACTTTAACAAAGATTTTTCGAGCATCTTGGTCACGCAATCGGTCAAGCACATTGCCGAGCATTTTTTTACCTAGACCTCGACCTCGATACTGCTGGTCTAAGTAAGTCCATGAAAGGTAAAAAGTAGCATCGCAGTTTACCACTTCACGATAGCCGGTAATGCCAAGCACTGTATCATTGTCAACCAGTACAAACTGCCCTTCAACACCTTCATCTTGAAATTCAGCTTCGGCGGCATCACCATCGTCTTCGTCATGATCACTAATAATTTCGATCACCGATGCAGTATCACTCATATACATTGCGCGTACTTGGGCGGTTTCTAATAAGTCCGTCACTGTATTTGTTCCATTTATAAATTATGCTTCAATTCTAACAGGCCCTGCCCTATTGGCGATTATTAGGATCTTTCCAAATATCAGCAGGGTTCGCTTTTTGCTTCCAGCCATAATACGGATGATTGAGTAGCATTTCTTCATCTTTGAAAAACCAAACTAGAATAGCACCCGCTGCAAAGCCGCCTACATGAGCCCAAAACGCAGTACCACCGCCTGAAGCGCCAATTGACGACACCCCACCTAAAACTTGCACGCCTATCCAGTATCCCAACATAGCAATCGCGGGTACACGAAAAATCATTATGAAAACCAACATATGCACTTTTACTTTGGGATACAACACGATGTAGGCACCCATCACCCCACCGATTGCACCGGAGGCACCCACCATCGGTATCATCGAACTTGGGCCTGAGAAAATTTGCGCTGCAGCCGCGACTAAGCCTGATAGAAGGTAAAAGATGACAAATCGAACCGGCCCCATTGAGTCTTCAATGTTGTCGCCGAAGACCCACAAGAACCACATATTGCCAATAATATGCATCCAACTGCCGTGCATAAACATCGATGAAATTAGCTCACTCCATTGACCCGTATAGTGCTCGGCGGCAAATAGCTCTCCCGGCTTTAAGCCAAACTGCTGCACCGATGATCGCAGCGCTTGCTCGTCACCAAGGCCCTGCAGGAAGACCCAAGCCAGTACGTTAAGAGCAATCAAGGTATAGGTTGCTATCGGTGTATCTACTTGTGGATTATCGTCTCTAACTGGCAGCATAATAATTAAATAAGAAAGGCCAATCTACTGATTGGCCTAGAGGTTAAAATATAGCGACTTAGATAACAGCGGCTTAAGTCTAAAAAATCAAGGCTAACTTTAAGCTTAGATATTGAAAACCTTTTTGAAATCAAATTTGCCGTTGTCATCTAACATCGAGGCACGATATCGACGCATACCATTAACCCATCTGGAGGGATCACTTGCGCGGTTACGATAAAAATCGGCCACTTCTGGATGCGTTAAAATCATAAAAGTTTCATCTTCAATACCTTTTACAATTGTGTCAGCACAACTTTCGGGAGTAATAACCCCTTGCAGTTTCTTACCACGCGCTTCATCTGGCACCGCAAGAATATTGGTGTTCACGTATTGCGGACAAATTACCGAAACCTTAATGCCATCATCAGCATGGCCAATGGTCAATGATTCAGCGAACGAGACTGCGGCGTGCTTGGTAGCGCTATAGGCGGCGTCGGCAATTTGTACTAACAAGCCCGCAGCCGAGGCGGTATTGACTAAGTAGCCGTCGCCACGCTCAATCATTTTCGGCAGTAGCGCACGAGAAGCCCAGACATGAGACATCACGTGCAGCTGCCAGTTTTTTTGCCATACATCATCGCTTGCTGAAGCCACATGGTCTGGTTCACCAACGCCAAAGCCGGCGTTCGACACAAACAGATCTATGTCGCCCAATTGAGCTTCTGTTTCGCTGATTAAGCGTTGAATTTCGGCCTCATTACTGACATCGCAAGCAATCGCCACGCCCGAAATTTCTGCTGCGACCAACTGCGCGGCTTCAAGATTCAGATCGGAGACAACAACTTTTGCGCCTTTACTGGCTAAAGCGCGACAAAGCGCTGCGCCAATACCGCCCGCTCCGCCGGTTACCACGGCAATTTTATTATTTAGATTCATCTAACATTTATACCACCAAAGATGTGACGTTCACAGCAGAACACATTTCCTCAACAACCGTGCCGCTATTCTTATTAGGTGAGTAAACAACAAGAACACAATAAACCGATTTCTGACAGGATCAAAATAGCCGTGTACGGTGGCAATGGTTTTGTCGGTACGCGGGTTGCTGAGGCTCTGGTAGACAGAGGTGTTTGCGCCGCTTGCCTCAGCCGCAGTGGGCATAAACCGCTGCACCTGAAAGATCAAAAGTGGAGCGAAACTGCGCGCTGGTGCAAAGGCGATGCCAGTGACCCTGACACTCAATTACTAGAGCGCATGGATGGTCTGGTCACCTTAGTTGGCTCACCTCCACTGCCTACTTTTTCAAAACAAGCCTACGATCAGCAAGTGTTTGTCAATGGCACGACTAATGCCATCGCTATTCAACGTGCTGGTGAGGCGGGTATAAAACGAATCGTTGTGGTTGGTGCTCAAATTCCTTTTTTCATGCGCAGAGAAAGCTTTGGCTATGCCAAAGGTAAAAACATTGCGCTGCAAGCGGCCGAGGATTTTTCTAAGTTATCTAGCGAGCACCGAGCGGTGGTACTGCAACCGGGCATGATCTACGGTCGACGTTATTTAGAAAGCGGCAAGGCTATTCCACTAGACAAAATATTCAAACCATTTTCTTGGTTGATGCCATGGCAGTTCGTAAGTGTTGAAAAAGTGG
>JBLHXJ010000259.1:0-3679 GCA_047629535.1 Arenicella sp.
AGAGCTATTTTTTAAACCTGAAACTGGCTCAATAAGTTTATTGTCATCGAAGTCTTCTGCGAGCGTTAACAAGGTTGTATCAGGCGTTCCACTTTGAGCAATAGCTCGGTGAAATAGGCCCCTAGCTAACGGCGAAGCGAGCATCGAATAAACGTTACGGCCACCGGCCGATTCACCGAATATAGTCACGTTGCCTGGGTCGCCGCCAAATTCGGCGATGTTTTGCCGTACCCATTTTAAGCCATGGATAATATCTAAGGTGCCGAAGTTTCCTGAAGCGTCCTCTAAGTTTGACGCACTCTCACGTATGGCGTCGTGACTAAACCAACCAAGCATGCCGACGCGATAGTTAATCGTGACCACGATCACGTCTTTCTGGCCCGCTAAGTGGTGACCTTGAAACAGACTGCCGGTGCCAGAGTCGTTGCCGCCACCATGAATCCAGTACATGACGGGGAGCTTCTTATTAGCTAAGGGCTTTTTATTGGCTAAAGCCGTTTTAGGTGCCCAGACATTCAAGCTAAGGCAATCTTCGTCGCCGACCACCTGGCCTTGCTCACCGTCAACACCCGACAATGGCCCTGCTAGCTGAATACAAGGCTTGCCATACTCGGTGGCCTGCAAGGTAGTATCCCATGGCTTAGAAGGCTGAGGTGCCTTCCACCTAAGCTCACCAACGGGTGGCTGTGCAAACGGAATACCGATCCAAGCGAAGGTGTCGTATGAATCAGCAAAGCCAACAATTTTGCCGTCATTTGTAACAACCTCACTTTGTGGGTCGATAAGCCGCGGCGCGGTATTATAAATACCAGCGACACTTGTTTCGAACAATAGAGGTGATTTATTAACCGTGATGTAAGCAAAACCTGACAATCCAACCACAACAATTAAGGCTAAAAGCCCTAGAAATAATTTCTTTAACATCTCACTCTCTTTTTATAATTAGTTGTTTTAGGTGTTCGTTGTTGTCTTTTTAGTGCTGTAAACAACTAAGACCCGCTTAATTGCTTACGCCTTTCTTTTAACCACGTTCTCTCATGCTTAGTGAGAATTTTGACAGCCGAGAATACTGATAATGATCGGTCGGCCTGCCCTGTTCGTCCAATTGACAGTAGCTGTGCATAGTACCAAAATTGAACAGCAAATGAGGCAACTGTTCTAATCAACGAAACTTTCTGTATAAACACAGCCCAATTCGGCAATAGCTGAACCGTTGCCTCATAGCGTTGCAACTCAGCAGTACCGGTTAACAATTGATTTGGCGCGTCAGTATCAACGCACATCGGCCGTGCTAAACCGATTATATCGGCAGCACCACCATCGAGTGCATCCTGCATCACCTTAAGCTGACGAAAGCCTCCGGTAACCATTAGCGGAATTGATACCTCTGCTTGCATAGCAAGGGCAAAGTCAACAAAATAGGCTTCACGCATCAAGGTCGATTCAGCCACCTTTTGCGGCTCTGCCTCCTCAATACCCTCTAATCCGAGTAGCTTCGGCTGTTCATAGGTGCCACCGGATATCTCGATTAAGTCTACGCCAGCCTCTTGCAGCCATTTAGCCACCTGAATACTGTCCTCAAAAGCAAAGCCACCCTTTTGAAAATCGGCACTATTAAGCTTTACCGCGACTGGGAAATCATGCCCAACTTCAGCCCGCACTTGAGCAACCACATCGAGTAACAATCGCGCTCTATTGTCTAAGCTGCCAGCATACATATCACTTCGTTGATTCGACCTTGGACTTAGAAACTGCGAAATAAGATAGCCATGCGCGGCATGCACCTGAACCCCAGTAAAGCCGGTACTCTTAACTACTCGAGCGCATCGCACAAAGCCTTCGACAACAGCGTCTATATCGCTTTGAGTCATCTCAACAGGCTGACCGAATTGACCGCCAGGCAAGCCTAGCTTGACACTTGATGGCGCTTTTGGTGTCGGGTTTACGGCTTTCTGCGTTTGTCGACCAGCATGGCTAATTTGCGCCCAAAACTGATTGCCATTGCGGGTCGCCGCGAGCGACCAGTCTCGCAGGGCCGCAAGCATTTCGGGACGCGGTTCGCAATCTATAATCACGTTGCCAGGACGTTCTAGATGATCGCCATCGATCAAAATGTTACCGGATATAAGTAAACCTGCGCCACCGTCAGACCAGATGCCATATAGTCTAGCTAAATCGTTGTTTGGCTCACCATTAACCTCGGCCAAACCCTCGGTCATTGCCGCTTTTGCTAGTCGATTAGGTATTTCAACGCCACACGGCAATGTTAGTGGCTGGCAAAGTTCTATATTCATGGCTTTATATTTATGGTTTTATATTCATGGTTCGTTTGTTTGACACGTTTAATCAACGGCGCCGCATGCTCGCTGCGATTTACGCTTGAAACGAAGATTTCAATCTATCATCCCAAGCTTGTAACATTTTTGACTACGGTTCTATCATAACGAGCTCTATGCTGCGCAGAGTGTTTAAATATGTGCTGTAAGAGACTATCAACTATGACTGATTCGATTGTTTGAGCCAAGTCGAGCACAGCTTGATTATCTAGAGCAACCTTAACTATCGTTATTGCGCTTTACAGTCCTAAAGTTATGGTTCTATCCGATCAATTATTTAAAATCGTTATCGCCTCAAATTTAACCGCCCTCGGCGGCCAGTCATCTTGTCGGTAACGCTGTGCAAGCAGTTGAACCAAGACGCTAGTATGATAGATTAGAGCATTATTGCACTAATACTGAATCGACTATAATCAATAAGCACTGGTCCATTGGGGATGGGTTGCTGGCGATCAATGCTACGCCGCTATAACACGGCAACTTTAATGAACAATATTGTCACTCAAATATTTCTCGGCTCACTGGTAATACCAATCACCATCTTCGTTCAGGTATGGTTTATTCGAACAGCAATGGTGCGCCTCAAGGCAATTGGCAGAGCTAGAAACAGTGATAGCTCGACGACATCTAAGCCAACACACACCTTTAAAGTTGTACTTATACTATCTGTCTCCACCCTTTGGTTACTTGCCGCTTTGAGTATCGCTATTTGGATTTGGGCGGGCTTCTTTCAACTGCTGGGGTGCTTTTCATCATTAGAAGAGTCGCTCTATTTTTCCATGGTGTCATTCACAACGGTCGGCTTCGGCGATGTAACCCTGCCCCAACAATGGAGAATTTTGTCTGGCATGATAGCCGCAAATGGGCTGGTACTATTTGGACTAAATACCGCATTTTTGATCGAGGTATTACATAGAACTCTAGTCCGAGAACATATTTAGGGGCAGTGATCTTTGATCATTAAGCTCAAAGTAGAGTAGCCCTATCAAGGAATGGTAATGTAAATGCGAACAATTAGCATTTACATTGCCAATAACAGCTGATAGATTAACCCTATTCAGTCATATAATCTCGTTAATGCACATGTTCGTTTGTTTATGTAAAGCGGTCACAGACCACCAAATCAAAGATGCTGTTGAAACCGGTGTAAGCTCATTTGAAGACATGCAGTCGCATTTGGCGGTAAGCACGGTGTGCGGCGGTTGTGCATGTGAGGTAAAACGCGTGATCGAGCAGAAGCTCAAGAGCGAACTTAATTGTAGAGCGTCTATGAGCTCGCTAGCTGGCGAACTAAGAGTCTAACTGAGATACAGCTGGCTAGCTCGATCCCTTTCGCTAGTAAC
>JBLHXJ010000260.1:0-3674 GCA_047629535.1 Arenicella sp.
CACTACCGAGAGTAAGTTGGCAATAAGTGCTCCGCCTGCTAATGATGTCACTGTAGCCATGGTTGCTGGTGTTATCGAACCGTTGCTGACTGTCGACATTCCCCACATCACCGCCGCCGCGATAAGCAATAAGTCAACCACTAAGCTAGAGGCCAGCACGGTTGAACCAAAATGAGTTCGATCACCGAACTTCATCACTGTGCAGATTAAACTGACGATTAACGCGGCGAATAATTCGTAGACATGGTGATGGGCCGGCTCCGATATTTCACCAATGAAAAAGCTAAAATTTAGAGATAAAGCTAAAATTATGAAGAACGCGAAGATTACTTTTTCGAGATTCATGCTAGTTTCCGTTTGATGTGAGCTATTTAGGAGATCGAAAATAATATTTTAGATCTAATATGTTAAAATGTTTTTGCTTGAAAGTAATGTATTTCTAGGCTCTGGCCTTACATTTGAGCTTAGCACAAAATAGCGTGAGCTATAACTTAGCGGTAAATGTCGTGCACTTATCTTTTGCAAGCAAGTTGTATGATGTATCTTGTGACTCAAAGGCCTATCTAGCTGTTGCTCGAATACCCAAAGTTGTATACTATTCGCGCGCTGACAGAGGGTCGTAAATACCGTCTTAAAATCGCAGTTTTGCCGATGTAGGTGATCGTTTTTTTGAGCATAAGCATGGGTTATTCAGGTGAAAGTTATATCGGTATTAAAATCGCTTTGAGTAGTAGCGTCTATGGCGCAAAGCACTTGGGTTAATTTTGGTCGTTGTTTGCTAAAACCTAAAAAGGCAATATAGTTCGTCATAGTTCGTCATAGTTCGCCTTTATAGCTATCTTTTTTAGACGGCTAAAAAGACTTTAAGTAATAGTTAAGAGATTCCAAATACAAAACGTGGTGAGGTAATCATTGTTTTTTAAGATTAAGAAAGGGTTAGATATTCCTTTAAAAGGGCGCCCAGATGAGCGCATCGACGTTGCGAATCCAGTCAAGAAAGCCGCCGTTTTGGGCAGTGACTATGTTGGTTTAAAACCAACTATGCTGGTTAAAGAAGGTGATTCTGTCAAGGCAGGCTCACCCTTATTCGAAGACAAAAAGAATCCCGGTGTGATTGTTACCTCGCCAGCAGCAGGAACAGTTTCAGCGATAAATCGAGGTGCGAAACGCGCTTTGATCTCAGTGGTGATTGACGTCGAAGGCGATGAGAGTGAAGCATTTGACTGTGAGGACCTGGCTACTATTTCGGCTGATCAGGTTCGGGCGCTGCTTATTACCTCTGGCTTATGGGTGTCAATGCGTACTCGGCCCTACGGCAAAGTGCCAGCTGTTGACGCTACGCCAAACTCAATCTTCGTCAATGCGATGGACACCAATCCGTTAGCCGTCGACCCCACCGTTATTATTAATGAGCGTGCGGGTGATTTTGCAACAGGTGTCAATGTTCTGGCTAAGTTTGATGTGCCTGTTTACGTTTGCCAAGCCGATGGCGCGCAACTGCCCGACTTCAACGACAGTAATGTTCAGGTGGCTAAATTTGCCGGAAAACATCCGGCGGGTTTAAGCAGTACGCATGTGCATAATATTGATCCGGTAAACGGCTCGAAATCGGTTTGGACACTAGGCTATCAAGACGTCATGGCGATTGGCTCACTGGCTAAAACCGGAAAACTTGATACAACTCGTTTTGTAGCGGTTGCTGGACCTCTAGTTAATTCTCCTCGAGTCCTTGCTAGCAAGCTTGGAGCCAATATTAGCGAACTAATAGAAGGCCGAACCTCCGAAGGCAATAAGCGGATTATCAGTGGTTCGGTGTTGAATGGTCATACGGCCGCTGGGGCGACAGATTATCTTGGTCGTTACGACAACCAAATATCGGTGATCGACGAACCAACCGATCGAGAATTTATGGGTTGGATCGCACCTGGGCTGAAGAAATTTTCAGCAATTAACGTGCTTTTGTCTAGTGTCTTTAAGCCCAAGGCCTTTAATATAACGACCTCTCAAAACGGCAGTCCACGAGCAATCGTGCCGATCGGCGTGTTTGAAAAGGTAATGCCGTTGGATATCCTGCCAACGCCACTAATTAAGTCTTTGTTGGTAAAAGATACTGATGCCTCTCAACAGCTTGGTTGTTTGGAGCTAGTAGAAGAAGACTTAGCGCTGTGCTCATTTGTTGACCCTGGCAAACATGACTTTGGTCCTTTGTTGCGCTCAACGCTCACTCAAATTGAGGTGGAAGGTTAATATGTCATTTTTAAGACGTACCCTAGACAATATTCATCCGCATGTCACTGACGGCGGTAAGTATCCTAAGTTTTATGCTCTATATGAAGCTGTAGACACTTTTTTCTATTCGCCTGGTGATTTGAATCGAGGGCGTAACCACGTCCGTGATGCGATCGATCTTAAGCGTATAATGATTTACGTGTGGATCGCTGTTATGCCCGCAGTAATCATGGGTTGTTATAACACCGGCCTACAAGCAAATACGGTTATGGCCAGTATGGGTATCACTGAAGTCGTCGGTTGGCGTGGTGATATTTTAACTATGTTTGGCCTAGGGGTTGATCCGACTAGTTTGTTAGACAACTTTTGGCATGGCTTTTGGTATTGGTTTCCAATCTATGCAACTGTCTTCATCGTTGGCGCATTCTGGGAAATCTTATTCGCTACCGTTCGCGGGCATGAAATCAACGAAGGCTTTTTCGTCACCTCGATATTGTTTAGTTTGATCGTGCCAGCGACACTGCCGCTATGGCAGGCTGCGATTGGCATTAGCTTCGGCATTGTAATCGGCAAAGAAGTGTTCGGCGGAACCGGCAAAAACTTTTTAAACCCGGCGCTTACCGCTAGAGCATTCTTGTACTTTGCATATCCAGCACAGATTTCTGGAGATGCGGTTTGGGTTGCTGTTGACGGTTATACTAGTCCTACGGCTTTAAGCGTAGCTTCCCAAGGTGGTATAGACGCCCTCACACAAGCTGGCTATACAATTCAACAAACCTTTGTCGGCCATATTGCCGGCTCAATCGGCGAAACGTCACTCATTGCAATCGCCATAGGCGCGTTGTTCTTACTGTCGACTAAAGTAGCTTCTTGGCGGATTATGCTTGGTGTCGCGGTCGGTGTAGTGGCTACTACCTTGCTGTTTAATGCAATAGGCAGTGACACCAATCCGATGTTTAGCATCACTCCGCAATGGCACTTTGTTATGGGCGGTTTGGCCTTTGGCATGGTGTTTATGGCGACTGACCCAGTGAGTGCGTCGATGACCGACACCGGTCGTTTTTGGTACGGCGCCTTAATTGGTTTAATGACGGTATTGATTCGGGTTGTCAATCCGGCGTTCCCTGAAGGCATTATGTTGGCAATTCTGTTCGCTAACCTGTTTGCACCATTGATCGATTGGTTTGTGGTTCAAGCTAATGTTAAGCGTCGCACAGCGCGCTATGCAGCGTAGGTGATAGGAGAAATATGACAATGAAAAATTCAAAGATTTCTATTTCAAATCGAACTTTAGGTAGCCGACCTAGGCAGGCTGGCTTTTTTAGCCTGCCAAATGACAACATTGTTAAGACCATCGGTGTAGCAATTCTTCTCTGCCTCGTTTGCTCGATTATTGTTTCAGGTGCGGCTACGATATTAAAACCTATGCAAGTAGCTAATAAGCT
>JBLHXJ010000261.1:0-3639 GCA_047629535.1 Arenicella sp.
CGCACGCGGGATTATTTCGATCTAATAGCAATAAGGGGTACGCCAATCAAAGAATTTGGTGCTGGGGCGTTACGACCCTGTTACCTGCTCATTGTCTTGTACGGCCAGATGCACACCTACAGAAAGATCCTGCAATGCTTGCTCGACACTGCGTTGCGAGTCATGCATTGCCGAAAGAGGCCACGCAATGTTGATCCTAAAGCAATTGCGATAGAGTTTTCGGGTGGTAAATTCGGAGCCAAAGCGTAGATCGATATTTGCGCTATCGGTAAACTTTTTCAGCGCTAGGTTGTCTAAGTTAGGAACCTGCACCCAAAGAACAAGCCCACCATTGGGTAAACTAATGGCGGTGTTTTTCGGCAAGGTTCTGAATAAGAAATTTCGGTAAGCGCCAGCATTGACCTGAACTATTTTACGAATAGATTGAAGATGCTTTCGGTATTGCCCGGTCGTTATAAAGTCAGCCAAGCTGGCTTGCATAAGGCCATTTTGGCCGAGCCGCTCGGTCGCTAATTGATCAACACATGGGCCTAGGTATCGCCCGGCAGCGCACCAGCCTATTCGCAAACCATTGGCGAGTGTTTTAGAAACAGAAGAGCACCAAAGCACATAGCCATCGGTATCCCAGTGTTTTATAGGCAGTGGAAACGTGTTGTTGTATCCCAGTTCGCTGTAAATATCATCTTCGATGATCGGTACTCGATATTTATTTGCCAGCGCGGCTAGGGTTTGCTTTTGAACTATCGATAAGCTGATGCCATGAGGGTTCATAAACGAGCTGCTAAACAAAGCGGCTTGAATTTCCTTATGCTTGAATTTCTGCTCAAGTTGCAGCAGGTCTATGCCGTCAGCAGTGCACGGTATTTCGAGCACTTCGCGTGACATAGTCGAGAGTAACTCGAGTAGGCCGTTAAAGCATGGAGAGCTGATCGCAACCACATCTCCCGGCTTGGTGGTGGCGGATACTGCAATGCGTATTGCGTCCATGCATCCGCTGCTGATAAAGACGTCGTTGGCGGCCAGAGCAAACCCATTGCCAGAAAAATGGTCTGCCAAGGCATGCCTCAGTTCAGGGATGCCCTGCGGGTCTGAATAGCTGTGTAACCACTCATCACCTTGATGAACGGTTCGCTTAATGCTCCGCTTCAATGACAGCAGCGGCATATGCGCGGGGCACAGTTGGCTGATTCCGAACGGGCCAGAGGTAAAGGTTCTATTTCGATGGTCGTCGGGATCGAGGCTCTTCGATAGACGCGTCGAGCGCCCGACAAAGTGTGGCTGTGCCGGAATGTCGCCTTGGCTAAGCGGTGTTGAAACAAAGAAACCTGATTTTGGAATTGAAACAAGCCATCCTTTTTGCTCAAGGCTGCGGTAACTGTTCAATGCCGTTGTCATGCTGACATTTAATTGCTTCATTAGTTGCCGCAGCGACGGAAGCCGTTGACCCTGAACCAATTTTTGAGCTTGTATATCGATGATGATTTGTTCAGTAATCGCTTTGTATTTCATTGATGAAGTTGCCTCACGTCAATATCTGTACTCTTTTTATTTAAAGTTATTGTATCTGTTATTTTTTTTAGAACAATCGATAATGATCAAACTTATTACATTGCATTCTGTATCGAAGGCTTTTTCATGACCACTAAAGACATATTTATCAGTTTGGCTCTCATGTGCCTATGGGGGTTTAATTTCTCCGCAATTAAGCTGGGGGCAATGCAAACCGACCCAATATTACTCACCGCTTTGCGTTTTACGTTTGCCGTTTTCCCGGCTATTTTGTTTGTTCGTAGACCGCCGGAAGCGGCTCGCTATTTGATAGCTTATGGGCTGATTTTTGGTTTGGGTGTTTGGGGAATGATGGTGTGGTCTATCAATCTTGGTGTGTCGGCCGGAATGGCAGGCTTATTGATGGATATGAGCATAATATCGAGCATGGCATTAGGTTATTTTCTGCTTAAGGAAGCTATAACAGCGAACAAATTTATTGGTGCGGCGCTCGCCGTTGGCGGGCTGTTAGTGAGTTTGGCTCTTAGCGATGGTTCTGTTCCGCTACGAGCTTTGCCGCTGACGCTTATAGCGGCCTTTAGTTGGAGCTTAATGGCGCTGGTGGTTAAGAGATCTAAAACCAAGCACGTTTTCGCATTTAGCGTATGGGGCATGCTGTTTGCACCGTTGCCATTGGTGCTCTTCGCATACCTGCTCAATGGAGTGCAACCGTTCGTCGACTTACCCTCACAACTCAACTCGCAAGTTTGGTTTTCGATTCTTTTTCAGGCGTATCCAACCACATTATTGGGCTATTGGGTATGGAATAGACTGACAATTAAGTATCCGCTATCAACAATGGCACCGTTCACATTATTGACGCCAATCTTTGGCTTGATTGGCAGCATGATATTTTTCGATGAAGGCGTGACGACTATGAAATTGCTGGCCTATGCTCTTATCTTGAGTGGCCTCGCAGTGAGCCAATGGACGCCAAGGGGCGTGAGAGCGGTTAAGACCCAGTAGCAAGAGGGCTGCAGATGATTAAACAGGTAGCTGTCTTCTGACGCAAATAGTCATTGACATAGCACTCATTATAAATGAGAATGATTCTCATTCGCAAATGAGGTTTATAATGTCACTTGATCAAACCGTTGGTCTAAATTCGTCTTTTGTAGCGTCGGACTTTGTGATCCGAACGCAGACTAATCGGTGGGTTATTCCTTATAACTGCGAAATATTAAAAGCACTATTACTTGAAAAAAATATTCGCGCGGTTGATCTACAGTTTAGTTCTAGGTCTCATTGTCACGGCTTTATCAAGCGTTTGCTATTACTCGCAGCGCAAGATGAGTGTCGGCATTGTTGCCCATCGCAGATTGCGACTCTGGCGCGTGAATTGATCCACCACCAACCCAATTTAGAAGGAGTTAACTATGTTAGAGCAACGGCAACCGAGAACCGAAAATAATGAAGCATCGTTCGATGATTTAATGGCGAGCCTATTTGTCTTGGTGACGCACCATAGTCTGACGCAATGTCGAGCGTCACTTAGCCCGATTGTCGAGCGCCTGAATTTACTCTGTCGACATTCCGAGATTGAGTACTATCCTAACCAACTGAAAGTACTGGCGAAGATGCGAGAGCTCTGGCGGACTAAGTTATTTGATGCCGAGTTTGATGGACTTAGGCATTAGAAAAAGCCCGGCTACTGCAGATCAGTACCGGGCTTTTGTTGCGCTGATGCAGCCTTTGTAGGGCTTTAGCAACAGCGTTTATCACTCAGTGGCAAGTGCGTTTACGTCTTTATCTAATCTTACGATTTGGGCTTCTTGATTGGCCTCTATTGTGCATAAGAACATACCGCGATCGTCGGCCGCTCTGACACGAAGCTTAGTTTTGAAGACGCCTCGTGTGGTTTTCAGGTTTGCGACCTTGATGCTCTTAACACTGTCAAATTGAGTTGACGCAAGCGCTTTGCATTGTCCTAGAGCTTGGTTTTGAGAAAGAGGCTTGGCGGCGGCAGGGTTAGCCGAAAGTAATAATGCTGCGCCCGTCAGAGCGAGAGTAAGGGCGATATTGGATATTAGTTTCATGATGTATCTCCGGGTTGAGTAAGGTTCGAATGTTTACGTCAGCAAGACCTTTATT
>JBLHXJ010000262.1:0-3543 GCA_047629535.1 Arenicella sp.
TTACGCGGTGACAAAGTAGGTATCATCGGCCCTAACGGTTGTGGCAAGTCGACCCTCATCAAAGTTTTGACCGGCGAAAACCAACCGCATGGCGGCAAAATAAAAATCGGTACCAACTTAGAAATAGCCTACCTAGATCAACACCGTTCGGCGATTCGAGATGATTTAAGCGTTCAAGATAACGTGTCTGGAAATAACGAAATTACGATTAATGGGCAAACCAAACATATAATGGGCTATCTGCAAGATTTCTTGTTTAGCCCATCTCGCGCCCGTGCGCCAGCCGCCAAGTTATCAGGTGGTGAGCGCAATAGGCTGATGTTAGCAAAGCTGTTTACTAAACCATTTAACTTTTTGGTGCTCGATGAGCCAACTAACGATTTAGATTACGAAACCTTGGAGTTGCTTGAACAGCTATTGATGGACTATACCGGCACATTATTACTGGTAAGCCACGATAGAACCTTCTTGGACAATGTTGTTACTAGCACTATCGCATTTGAAGGCGATGGCGAAGTGCATGAGTATATTGGTGGCTATCAAGACTGGTTGCGGCAGAAGCGAGATAACTCGCAAAAAGCGGCACCCGCCAAGAAGAGGCAAGAGTCAAAAACGACCGCACCTAAAGCCAAAAAACTAAGCTACAACTTACAGCGTGAGCTTGAGCAACTACCGAAAGAAATAGACCTGCTGGAGAAAAAAATTGAAGCGCTTACCAACGAAATGGCCAAGCCTAAATTTTACCAGCAAGACCAATCGATTATTACTAAGACTGGGGTCGACTTGAAAGAACGACAAGATCAGTTGGATCAGTGCTTTGTTCGCTGGGAAGAGCTAGAAGGCTAGAAATCTAAGCCTAAAAACTCAAGCACCGGCGGAGCGCTGCAGAGACACCTGCTGGCGTATGTTTTCGAACCCATGTATCTCTCCTCGTTCTGCTGCCCAAAACGTACCTACGACTTTTTTCATACCCGCTTCTCTTGCTTCAACAGCCATCCTTTTTGCTAGGTTTTCACCAAATCTATTGACCGCAAAAGACGCGCTGATACTTACGCCGCTTAAGTCGGGCCAAGTGGCCTCCCAATACCAAGACTCTTTGATTGTCCCGTCTTTGAGCTCATAAGTTTTTCGGTATTTATAAACGCCAGTAATGCCGGTCTTATTGTTTCGACGTTTAATACTGCAAAATTCCTTACGACTGATCGGTGGATTTTCGAGCAGAAATTGATCGCGAAACTCAACTGCTTTAACAAATGCTAACTGTCTGCCAGCATACTTTTTATCGGTAAAGTTTCTAACGTGCCGCTTACCGTGGCGGCGCAGGCTGACTCTCCATGCGTGCGCGTTTTGTCGATCGCAATCAATTCTAGAGATGCCATAAAGCGCTTTGCATGTGCCATTATTTTTAACCATATCATCTACCCCTTCTACATAAACTAGATCGAGCGGCAATGATATTTCGCTCAAACTTAACACAACAGAATTACACCCCTTAGATGCAACAACTAGCATTATTTGCTAAGCAAACATCATGCCAAGGCACTCGAATCGACCACCTTGGCAATTAGGGCTAGCTATCGAAAGCGGATGAAATAAGCTCGCCTAGACTATTCAGAGTGCAGGTAACACTACCCAAGTCTTCGCCGGAGACGCTATTAGCAAGTTGCATACGATATTGCCGCGTACGGCTTGAAATATCGTGATCCAGATCCTTCTTGGTTAGGCCGGTGTTGTCGACCGAAATAACCAGCGCTGATAGCTTGCGCTCTTGTAACGCCGCCGAGGCGCAACGTTGTAGATCCTTGTCTGCGCTTAGCGCGTAAGCACTAGAGAAATTGAAAGAAAATACTGCGATAACACTAATAATTCGAAGATAAGACATAGGAAACTTCCTGCAAAAGCATTTAGATTAAGTTGGTACTAACCATCCGAACTTGCCTTCAACTGAAGCAGGTTTCGGCCACAACCGAACGTTAATCTCCTATCAACATGATTAATAATGAAGAATTTTTATTCTCAACATAACTTGCTCACATATGAAGCAATAATGTAGTGCACCGCAAGTCTCCAAAATTGTGCACTCTGATTGAACTATAAGCGGATGCTGACCTTGAGCTGCACTAAAAAAGTGCAGCTTCAATCAATTAAATTTAGGCAAAATAGCGCGAAATATCGAACAAATCGATAAAACCAAGAATTAGTTTCATGAAAGCCTAGTGATTATTAAAAAACAGGCTCATGTCAGCCAGAAATCGAACAACAAGATAGACTAACTAACCGCCATCAAGCCCATCACGATATAAGCCACGATTGTTATCGCGCCACAAAATAAAGCATATGGGAGCTGCGTTCTGACGTGGTCGAGAATGTCACAACCAGCCGCTAATGACGAGACAGCGGTTGTATCCGATACCGGCGAACAGTGATCGCCAAACACACCGCCGCCAAGTACCGCGGCTAATACTAGTGACGGGGGTAAATCTAGATTAATCGCGATTGGCATTGCGATTGGCACTAATAGAGCGAATGTTCCCCACGATGTGCCGGTGGTGAAAGAGGCAAACGCTCCGGCAACAAAGATTACCGCTGGGACTAAAAATAACGGTAAATAGTCGGCCACCAAGCCTGAGATAAATACGCCGGTACCAAGTTCTTTGACGCTCGCGCCGAGTGCGATCGAGAGTAACAAAATTGCGACCAGCGGCAAGATTTCAGCCACACCTTTGAAGCCCTCATTAACAAGTTGGCGGTGACTAAATCGAGGTTGGCTTAGCAGCATTAGAAACGCGACTAGCAATGCGGCGATGGTTGCGTATAAAACCGATGCTGAACCGCTACCGGCCATAATATCGCCTTCACCGGTCCAAAACATAAAACCTATCATGCCGAAGACAATAACCGCGAGTGGCACTAACATGTCTTTCGCTCGCCCACAGTGGATCTCGACTTCGCGGTGTTTTGTCGCTACCAGCGAACTCTTAGCGGCTAGCTCCGACGTGGCTAATGGTCCGTAGACCTTACCTGTCCAAACCGTGTAAAACACCACAAGCAGCGTAGATATCGCGTAGACGTTCAAAGGCACCGTTGCCAACAAAATGCTTACCGCCGATTGCTCAGTTTGATAGGGCGCGATAATGCCAAGCACAAATGCGCCCCACCCATTAAGCAAAATCAAAATACAGATTGGCGCTGAGGTGCTGTCAATAATGTAAGCCAAACGTTCACGACTCATATTGAACTTATCAAACAACCCTCGGGAAACAATACCGGCGGTCAAGACACTCAAATTCGATTCAATAAACACCACCACACCGGTAATAAACGTCATTAAACCAGTGCGTCGGGCATTGCTCGCAAGACCACTATTGACCATTTTCTGCACCGTTGCATTAACACCACCTGAGAAGCGCATAAATGCCAGCACTGCCCCAATCAACATACTAAACATCAGAATTCTGGCATTACCCGCATCAGTAAAAACCGATATCACTCGCTCGATCGATTGAATGAAACCGTGAAAGGGAGAGTAGTTTGCAGCTTGAA
>JBLHXJ010000263.1:0-3537 GCA_047629535.1 Arenicella sp.
TATCTGGCCGCCCACCACCTCGGCCATCGGCCAATGAAGTCACGTGCTGGATGATTTTACCCGCCGGATACTGCTTAGAGATGGCCTTTGCAACGCCGGCAAGTATTTTAACCTTGCCATCGACCTCGGCACCAAGAACGACAATGCCATTGAGATGCTTGTCCTTAAACTTATCGATCGTCTCACGCAAAATATCTTTATCTGCGCCATCAATTATTGCTGTTAAGACTGCCAAATCACCGATTTTAGTAACTTGAGAGTCTAAGCCTTGGCCGCCCGCGCCACTGGCAATCATTTGTTGTAGCTTCTTCTTGTCTAACTCAAGCGTCTTTATACTCGTTTGCAATTGGTCGATTCGTTTGCTTAAACTAGCAGGGTCGGCTTTCAATAGCGACGATGCTGCATTTAGAATCAACTGTTGTTGATTCGCCCACTCGAACGCTCCGCGCCTAGTAACCGCTTCAATACGACGAACTCCAGCGGCGACGCCAGACTCGGATAGAATTTTGAATAAACCAATCTCTGAGGTGTTCGAGACATGCGTACCTCCGCACAACTCAAATGAGAAATCACTCATAGTGATGGTGCGAACCTCGGCACCGTACTTTTCACCAAATAGGGCTTCGGCTCCGGCCGCTTTGGCGTCATCAATCGGCATAAGCAATGCTTCTACCGAATGTTGTGCAAATACCTCGGCATTTACTAAGGTCTCTACCTCGGCCAACTGTTCGGCGGTCACCGGCGTATCATGTGAGAAATCAAAACGTAATCGTTGAGGGTTAACCATCGAACCCTTCTGCTGCACATGATTTCCGAGCACTATTTTGAGTGCTGAATGCAATAGATGCGTTGCCGAGTGGTTAGCCGCAGCGGCATATCGCGCCTCAGGGTCAACTTCGACCATTAGCGTATCGCCAATACTGACCGAGCCTGCCTCAACAGCGCCTATATGCATAAACGCACCGTTCGGCAATTTGCGACAATCACTGACGTTTATTAGTAGCTCAGCCAAGCGCAACACTCCTTCATCGCCAACCTGCCCCCCACCCTCGGCGTAAAATGATGTCGAGTCTAAAACAACGATCACATCATCACCGGCATTAGCACTATCGACCGCATCACCCTCAACCTGAAGGGCCAACACTCGACCCTCGCCTTTAAGTTGGATGTAACCCGTAAACTCGGTAGCGGCATCGACTTCGATAGATACGTCCCCTTTTACTGCAAATTTATTACTCGCACGCGCTCGTTCACGTTGCTGTTGCATAAGTGATTCGAAGCCTTCTTGGTCTATCACTAAATCGCGCTCACGCGCTACATCGGCGGTAAGATCAGCGGGAAAGCCATAAGTGTCATAGAGCAAAAACACCAAGTCTCCCGGCACTGTCTTATTTGTTAATTCAGCGGTCTTTGCTTCAAAAATCTTTAAACCTTGCTCGAGTGTTTCAGCAAAACGCCTCTCTTCTTTTTCAAGCGCCGCTTCAATCATCGTTTGTTTGTCGCGCAACTCGGGGTACGCATCACCCATCTCGTCGGCCAGAGCGCCAACCAGGTTATAGAAAAACGGTGTCTTTCCACCGAGTTGATAACCATGGCGGATGGCTCGACGAATAATTCGACGAAGCACATACCCTCTGCCGTCGCTCGACGGAATAACCCCATCGGCGATCATGAACGAGCATGAACGAATGTGATCAGCAATAACGCGAACCGAATGGTGTTTGCGATCGGTGACACCAACCACGTCACAAATCCGACTGATTAGGTTATCGAATAAATCAATTTCGTAGTTATTATTAACCTGCTGCATAACCGCCGCGATGCGCTCAAGGCCCATACCAGTATCAACCGACGGCTTAGGTAGCGGTAATAGTTCACCTCCAGCATTACGGTTAAATTGCATGAATACTAGGTTCCATATCTCAATATAACGATCACCATCTTCATCGGCGGTTCCTGGAGGGCCGCCCCAGTATTGTTCGCCGTGATCGTAGAAGATTTCGCTGCATGGGCCACATGGGCCAACATCGCCCATTGACCAAAAATTATCCTTTTCGCCAATTCGAGAAAAACGCTCCTCACTAACGCCCATTTCGTTTAACCATATATCTTCTGCTTCTGGGTCTTTGTCGTAAACCGTAACCCATAGCTTTTCTTCAGGCAGACCGAGTTCTTCGGTTAAGAATTCCCAAGCAAATTTAATCGCATCACGTTTGAAGTAATCACCGAAGCTAAAGTTACCAAGCATTTCGAAAAATGTATGATGCCGAGCGGTGTATCCAACGTTCTCTAAATCATTGTGCTTACCGCCTGCTCGCACACAACGCTGAGAGCTAACCGCACGCGTATAATCGGTAATTTCTTGACCTAAGAAGACATCCTTAAACGGGACCATTCCAGCATTGGTAAACAACAATGTTGGGTCATTACCGGGCACCAACGAACTACTGGCCAAGGGCCTATGCTCTCTTTGTTCAAAAAAATCTAGGAAACGCTGTCGTAATTCGGCTGTTTTCATAACACAATCAAAGTCTTATACCGTAACCATAATTTATGTCTACGGTAATATTATTTATAACAAGGGAGTAAGCAGGGCTTGGCTCTTTTGAGCTTGCGAATACATCAAACCTTAGCGAATAAGGCCTGAGTTGCCAGCAAACTAAAAGTTAATCAAACTCGACTCTGGGCACAGTTACATGAAAGTGCGCCATAATGACGCCGCTACTCTGCATAAACCTAACCCTCTTAGTTCAGGCATTATAGTCTCTAATTGGCGCATCGCCATACTTTTTCTGGCATTGAGACCCAGCGTTAAAAAACCAGACTGCCGCGCCTTGGCTGAGCTAGTCTGGTACAAGCCGAAAGCAATATTACCGCTAGCAGCATAGGCGAAAAGTTTAGGTTGCCAATCTTCATTGCTTTAGCTATCGCTGATGACCGATCATCTGTAGCGACTTTGTCTGCAATTAGGTGCTTCACCAATAACCTTTCATATCTATGTAAGCTACTAATTTTGCGTTCAGATAAGCGAACAAAAATGGTAGCGGTGTAGTTAAATGTAACGGTTCAAAGAACCAAAACCAAACCCCTACGAGTAGCAAAAAACATTCGATTAACAATAAATGCCATCTTTTCTTAATACCGATAACTCCTATCTTCAACCATAAGGGCTCGGCCTTCCATTCTGCACTATCTTTGTCTATCACAATAATTTCCTCTGTTAGTTTTGAAATATCAACTTCAAAAACAGAGGCGAGGGACTTTAGAGTATCTAGACTGGCCTGATTGCCAGCTTCAACACGTTGAATAGTTCGCAGGCTAACGCCACAAAAGGTTGCTAGTTGCTCTTGTGACCAATTTTTTTTGCTTCTTAGCTTTTTTATAATCATGCTAAATCCTCACCTATGTTTCGAGGAAATTATTAGGTATTTTCCGCGTTGTCGGTGACGTAATACACCCGCCAACGTAACGACACGTGGATAAAATTAAACTGTGGCAGAGAGTATAGTGAGAGGCAGAAATGAGTATGTTTGAGAC
>JBLHXJ010000264.1:0-3492 GCA_047629535.1 Arenicella sp.
CACCGCCCGGCAGTTTGCAGACCAAAACTAAACTATAAATCCGCGTCGTCCTGTCGCATTCGGATTGCCTATCCCTAATCAAACAACGTTCACCTGGCGCAATCAACAGTGGAGCCGTGATTTTATCGGTGTCAATTTTCCTACCGAGTGCCCTCGATGCTTGGCGTTTGCCATTTATAGAGCGTGAATTGCGCAGCTTGCTATGCCGACAAAATTGCGGCTAAAGGTTTAGAGCCCACCGATCGCTAGTAATATCAAAAAATAGGTTCTGCGACAGTGTGAGATGGCCTCGCCAACTAATGGTGCCGAGTCTTGAATGCCGATTTCACTTAAAACTGATCAACAGCTATATAAGCTCACTTTAATAGTAATATCCGGTCTAGACCGACGAAACTTATTCTAAATCTATGGCGAGTTCATAGAACCTACTAATCTTCAGCAATAGCAATATCTATGGATCTTATTTTTTTCGACTTGGATGGCACTCTACTAAACGATGCCTCTCAAATTTCGCCTTTTACCAAAGATACTCTTTCCCTGTTAAGGCAAAAAAACATAGCCTATACAGTAGCAACAGGGCGAACACTGCTTTCGGCTCAGCCGATTGTCGATGGGCATGACTTTGACTTGCCGCAAATCTATAATAATGGCGTAACAATATGGGATCCAAAAACACAACAACTTACGCTCGAAAACCTACTCAATAGCGCTGAAATTTCAACCGTTATCGATGTTGCCCTGAGGCAAGGAATTGCTCCTTTTGTGAATGTCATCGATAATAATGGTAATCACTCTATTTTCCATGCCGAAACACATCATGATGTGGAGAAAGAACTTGTTGATAAATATTTTTCTAGAAGCAAAGCTAAAATTTTACCGTTAGAAACGTTAGCAATTAATAGTCAGGTCACTAATATTAGTATGATTGGTGCTAATGCAGCGATTAAGGATATCTGGTTAGAGCTCAATACACATGAACATTTAATAGCCTACTCGGGCCCAGCACTAGAAGGTAGACAATTTAGTTGGATGGATGTTCATCATTGTGATGCGGATAAAGGTATAGCTGTTACTAATTTAAAAACACGATTGGGAGCCAGTAATATTATTTGCTTTGGTGATGGTGAGAACGATCTAGGGATGTTCGCGTTTGCGGATGAAAGTTATGCCCCAGAAAATGCGAAACTAGAAATCAAACAGTCTGCGAGTGCGGTAATAGGGCACAACCATGCAGATGGCATAGCGCATTTTCTGCGTGAGCGCTTCTCGCTATAAGATAAAGGACACTTACGTTTACTTGCAGACAAGGCTGTCAGCTTTTCTTAGCAATAGTAGAGTAGGAAAAGTCACTTTTATGATATTTATTTGCAGTGAATTTTGTTGCCGTTACACCTCTCGATGCCCTAAATTCTTCTGTTTCCCCAAAGCCGAACTACCAACTTTGTTAAGTATATCAGGAACAAATCTCTCACTAAATCCTGCCACAAAGCCCCAAATAATCGCCTTAGAATAATTTTCTGCCCCAAGCGGTGATCAGTAATGTAGGTACTCATAAAAGTCATTGCATGTCTAACCTCAGGCCCCAGTTAAATACAGTCGAATACCGGAAATAACGGGCCTATAATGATACGACGAGCGAAAATCAAATAGATGACACCAGCACTGATGATTGACAAGCCGACTAACAGTTTGCTTGAGTACTTTGTACCTGAATCATTATTGGCATAGGCTTATTGGCGGCAACACCTTTCAATCACGATATCAGTGCACGGGGCATTGGGGTGAGTGACGTCGGTAGAGTTAAGCATTTACCACAACCTTAACGCTACAGTATTTCCCGCTCTCTGGTGATTCGACGTTTCAGCCTTATGTCGGCGCCGGTCTTACACTACGTTCTTTTCTGAGAAAACCTCTGGTGAGTTGAATGCCGCACTCGGCCAAAGCACTATCAGTCTAGAGGATTCTTTCGGTTTGGCGCTAGAGGCTGAGATTGATTATTCACTCAATGACAACTGGTTGATAAATGCCGCCGTCTGGCGCCTAGACCTTGATACCGATGCGGTGATCGATTCGCCCGCAGGGCAGGTGAAGGTGGATGTCGAGGTCGACCCTTGGGTTTACATGCTAGGTCTGGGTTATAAGTTTTAATCTAGCAGTAATGAACAGATCGGCTAGCAAGCGGCAGGTCTTGTATCGCCCAAGTCTGCCGAGTTAAGTCATACAACCAAGCGTTCAAAAGGGATTTAAAATATTCACAATTAGACCGTCAGTCTTGCCATCGATATTGATACTGAACGATACAAGACCTGACTCTATTTTTCATTTTTCTATTTCACCGCTTGCAGTGTCTCGAAGCGCAAGCCTTTCGCCGTGCGATTAGCAAAACCCTTCCAGTAGCTATGCTCGGCTTTCTCGGTGCCGTCGTTTTCTATGGCCCAGACGCCGTCGTTTGAGCGCTCGACGAGGTTTGTATACTGGTCCATTAATTGGTCTGACTTTAAGTGCTTTGCCATCCAGGCGGTGACAAAATGCTGTGCCACGTTGTTCATTCGCGTGTTACTCCATACCGCGTCGGTATAGTGTTCGCTTATATTGAAGCCTAGCTCCTGGTTGAACCGAAACGACTCTTCTGGCGCTGGCATTACTGCGCCCGCATTATGATTTGCATTGTCAAACGTCAGCAAAGACCGATCGATATTGCTTGCGCCTTGCCAGAGAGCTCTAACGCCTTTTTCGTAACCTGAAACATCATCAACGGAACCGGCGATAAAGAGCATTGGAATTTTTAAGCCCTGTAGCGATTCATTATCCCACATACCAAAGTTCATGCCCCAGGGAGCAAAAGCCACGGCGGTCTTAATGCGACTATCCGGAAGCGCATTGTGACTGGCGCTGTTGGTCTGGTGTATCGCCAATGTGCCAAATGGCGCGGCCAATCCGGAATTAACAGACCTCTGCGTAAGCCCACCGCCTGCCGTGATAACGGCGCCATAGCCGCCCATTGAAAAACCAATGAGTCCTGTATTCGAGGCATCGACATGGCCATTGAGAAAGGAAGACTCATCGGTAGAGAGTCGGTCCATTTGATTAAGTACGAAGAGTTGATCCAAGGAACGGTTCACCAGAGTTGAAGCAAACGCACCGGCCGTACGGTAGGTGGAGTCGGTGTGATCGATGGAGGCGACCACATAGCCCTTAGAGGCTAGATTTTCAGCCAAATGCGACATCAGGTAACGGTTACCAGGGTAGCCATGAGAGACGATAAGCAGCGGGTATCTTGCTTGTGCCGGCGTAGCACCGCGCATCGCTTTACCCTCAATTGTTACCTCAGTGCTGCCATCACGCAGGTAAACCTTAAGCCCAGTGTCTCCAGTTGTTCCGTCTTTAGCCGGGTACCACACTTCAACCGTAAGAGGCCGGTCGTAACGGGGAAGGGCTTCAGGCCTTGGCTTTTTGGGATCAATCTTCACTATGTCGATCTGATCTGGGTTA
>JBLHXJ010000265.1:0-3471 GCA_047629535.1 Arenicella sp.
GCACGCCCACTATAGAGAATATTATGATGATCATCTGCGCGCCTTGGTGGAAAATTTTTATCAAGCCGACTTGCAGCGCTTTAACTATACGTTCTAGTTATTAGATCTACGCCTCTTGGTTTTGGATCTAAGCCTCTTGGCTTTCGATCTAAGCCTCTTGGCTTTCGATCTAAGCCTCTTGGTTTTGGACGCCAGGCAGTTGCTCAGTATTAAGCGCGGCTCGAATAATACGTTGCATAATGATCGGGTTGACGCCAATCTGGTTGCTCGCGGTAACTAAGGCACGAGGGTCGGGATTCAACTTGCTTACTGTGCTTTGCAAGATCTCTTGGTAAGCCGCTATCCCTGCTTGCTGGTAGCCATAGAGCAGCCATGCTTCGCGCCAGTCTTTTGCCAAGTCGCTGAGCAGGTGGGTGTAATACTCTACTAAGGCTTGATTATTGCCCGCGTGTTGAGAAAAATCCTGCACTAGCGAATCGGCTATCGCTTCTAATTCACCGGGCGCCATTACTGGCGCCACATTGAAGCGCTCAGTGCGTATTGTTGGCGTCGCATTTGGGTCGAACTCTAGTCGCTTACTTTGTTTTATGATGTCAGTATCAGCCAAACTTTGCATCTTACGCAGCAGACTCCAAAAGCGTGACGAGCCAGAGGTGTCTATGACTAAATGAACTCTATCTTCTGAGCTATTGTTGACCACTTTGTGACGTCGCCAAGAATCAAAAATCCAACACTCTCCCGCCTGCATATGGATCTTCTGATCGCCACAGTAGAACAATATATCTGGCTTGGTGGTGATCGGGATATGAATGCGAACGCGGCTATACCAGTGGTAATTGAAGTCGACATGCTCTGAAACCTCACACTTGCTGCCTAAGCGCATTAAGCGCGAGCGGGCTAAGACTTCGCCAAACGAAGCCATAACCTGCTGCATATAGTCACAGCGTTGCAGATGAGGGGTGACTTGCATATGGCCTACAAATTCATCGTTATTCTCGCCATTTTGTGACACTAAGGGAATCGCGGAATTGCCCTGCATTCGATTAGGGTGTGCCATCCAGTGTTGCGCTTCGAATTGATCTAGCTCGGCTTTTAATCGATCTACATCAAAGCGAAACGGTAGGCGGATAAACGGTTGGGCAAGTTTCATAACGATGGGCTATTAACAATATTGTGATGTCGAGAGTTTAATCATCAGTCCAGGTACCACGTCGGCTCCATGGGTCATGCTGAGGAAACTCATCCAAGTCAATCTCAGGATCTGGCACGCTCGATTGGCGGTTGAGGTCATACTTGGCGGTTTTATAAATTGATATGCACAGCATCAACGAGATAATTACCAACGGCGCACCAGCGACAATACTCGCCGTCTGCAAGGTCTTGAGATCGCCTAAGAATAGCAGCGTAATCGGCAAGAAACTAAGCGCACCCGCCCAAAATAGGCGATTCCAACGCATTGGCTCATCGTCAACTTCGGTTTGTACCACCGATGCTAAAATATACGAGATTGAGTCAAAGGTGGTTGCTAAGAAGATCAGTGCCAGCAAGGTATACAGCGCTATTACAATTGTCTTAAACGGCAAACTACCCAGAATCGCGAACACCGCGGCTGATTGCGAATCGGTGTTGAGGATATTGACAACATCAACTGTGCCACTGAGTTGCAGATGCAAGCCATAGTTGCCCAAGATCATAAAAAATAGTGCGCAGCCAACAGAGCCAAAGAACAGCGAGCCGAGTACCATGTTACCCATGGTACGACCATATGAAATACGCGCGATAAAGAGGCCGATGGTGGGAGCAAATGCAAGCCACCAAGCCCAGTAAAAAATGGTCCAATCTTGCGGAAATGTGGTGTCTGCATAACCGTTTAAACCGCCGAAGGGTTCTAGGTATGTTGCCATTGAGAAAAAATTTTCAATCAGCACTCCGAGCGACGAAAGTGAGGTCTCTGCAATGAAGGTAGTAGGCCCGACGATGACCACGAACACCAGTAATATCACCGCTAACAGAAGGTTTAGGTTAGACAGTGTTTGAATACCTTTCTTGATCCCCGAATAAGCGCTTGCGCCAAAGATTGCAGTAGCAACAATTAATACCAAAATTTGCATCGTCATGTTTTTCTCTAAACCGAACAGCTGGTGCAAACCCTCGTTCAGTAGTGGCGCGCCTAAGCCCAATGTTGTGGCGCCACCTCCGAGCATGCCGAAGACGAACAATACGTCGATCAGCTTGCCCCAAAATCCGCGAACATTACGATTACCAATTACCGGAGCTAAGGCTTCTGATAGTTTGAGTTTGCGATTTTTTCGCACATGATAGAAGTAGGCTATTGGTAGCGCGGGCACTAAGTAGATAGACCAAGCTATGGGGCCCCAGTGAAAAATACCATAAGCTGCAGCCCATTTCATCGCTTCGGAGGTACCACCTTCGATTAAGAATGGTGGTGATTGATAATAATATGCCCATTCAATAGGCGCCCAGACCATGATGCCGACACCAATGCCGGCACAGAACAACATCGAGGCCCATGAAGAGGTTTTAAATTCGGGCTCCGAGCCTGGATCACCCAACTTGATGCGTCCGATATCGCTAACGATTACATAAAGCATGAATAAAAATGCGCCTAAACCTAGCATCAAGTAAGTTACGCCTAGGTTCTTTACTACGAAATCACGAGCGACCAAGACATACACGGCGCCTTCTTTTGGCCAAATTATCAATGGTATGGTGACCAATAGTAAGAGTGCTAGCGAGCCTATAAAAGTAGGCTTATCAATCAACTTCATTGACTCCTTCATATTAATAATTCTCCTTTGATGTTTTTCGTTTTTTTGGTTTTAATTTGTTATGCGAAAACTGTGCTTATGGCTCAAGGCCGCACTTTATGCGCCAAGAGCATTAGAGTGGTGTTGCGACATCATTTGTTTATCGAGCATGCGAATTCGGCTGTTAATTTCATTGTGTTCTATATAGTAGCCACGCAGATGGCGCTGACCTGAGGTCGGCTCAAATGACGCGCGGCCATGCAGGACTCGCTGATTGTCAAAGATCACCATCTCGCCGTTTTTCAAGGCGTATTCTATGTTGTAACTCGCACCCCGGATACGTCTCATCAACTCTTGATAGGCGGCATAGAAAGAGTACAGTAAATCAGCGTCAAAATCAGCGATGTCGGCTAAGTGAGCATTAAAGGTTAGCGTGCCGAACTTGCCTTCTCGGGTGAGGCCAATAACTGGCCGATGATATCTGACATCATCTTTGTCGTCTAAGAAGTGCCAAGGCACCGCAAGTTCACACAAGGTACGATAATGCTCGGGGCAATCGGCTTTAAAATCTTCGACGATGGCCATTGCATCAGCAAACACTGAGCCACCTCCTTCGGCTTCATTACGATAGCAGTGCAAGAACTGGTTGCCGGGAACAAACTCTTGATTTGATAGATCGGTATGTAGCGGCAGGGCCAACGAT
>JBLHXJ010000266.1:0-3377 GCA_047629535.1 Arenicella sp.
TAGCTCGCTCATTTTCTTGCAACTCAAAATTGTAGCGAATATTTTTTAAGCTAAGGTTTTCAGCCAGCGCACGCTCTGTGATTTGTAACAAATCGAGTCTGTCCGCCGCCTCGCCCATGCCAAAATTAATTACCTCAGCATCTACCAACACTTTGAAATCGATGGCGATGCCTAATTTCTGAGCGGTACGACCGTTTATCGTCAGCTTTTCCTTGGTTTCAACTAAAATTGGTTGCTGGCTGGCTGGCTCACCAAGCATAACGGCCTGCATGTTTAAGGCGTTTCGGCGCGCTGAAAATTGATACAGCGATTGATTCAATGGAGTTGCCAATAGACCGTGTTGAATCAAATCTTCTTCTAAGTAGCTAAACGTCGGCAAGCCGCGAGCCGTCACTGCCGCTATTAATCCTGGTAGTTTGTCGCGAGGGTAACGCGGGATATAGCCGATCATCACGGCGTCTACATCGCTGGGTATACGATCTAACAATCGGTGATCAACACCGTCATGCGCGATCAATTGCAAACGAAACTCATCATTGGCTTCTGTACGCTGCAACATTGATGCCGGTAACACACGAAATAATAGCTCATCGCCAATAATCGCTATGTTGTTAAAGCGCACCACCTCGCGCAACCGCTCAACCGTTTCAACAAATTCGGTACTATAGCTTAAGTAACTCAAATTTTTCTTATTTGAGATGCCGTCATCGCCTTTGGTGGCTTTAAAGGGTGCTTGTGCTAGTTTGCGTTCAACCACAAAAGGCAAGAAGGTTGGCTTAGCAAAGGTCGGCCGTTGTACCACAATTTGGTTAGCCGCAACGCCGAGCACTAGCAGCATGTCTACCTTAGGGTTCTGATAGATCGCATTTAATTGACGCTTGTAATCATCCGACGACCAATCAATTTTGTAATCAATGAAGTTTAAATCAAAGTCGGTCTCAGTCAGCGTCTCTAACTCGCTGATATGCCTTTCGCGCATACCATACGCTTGACTTGGCTTAGAGTCTTCAAGTAGGGCAATGGTAAACAACGGCTTAGTTTGGGCTTCGGCGACGGTCAGCCCTAACCCCAGCTGAAGCGCTAACGCTAGCAATATTAAAATAGCCTGCTTATCGAACCCCGAGAATGATTTTGATATGGTTTGCATAGACTAAATGTAGCACGTGGTTATTGCCTAGTGATTTATTCGTAAGTAAAACGTGAAGGTGAGTTTACCAGACAATAATTTTATCCAGTGCTTGCTGATCTAAACGTGCGTTGTCAACTTTTAGATAAGCGGTAGATTCGCCTTCTATTATGATCACCTCTTCCACCCCTTCGACCGCTTCAAGCATAAATTGGCAATCCATTCCTGCGGCATGATTAACATTTACCACCAGGCTATCTAATAATCGGAGTTTTGGCGCAGTGCAGACCAAGCATACCCAAATCAACAGCATTACGGCACAGACCACGAATACCGCAGACGTCCCTATATTGCCATAGATCACGCCACCTATAAAACCACCAAAGAACACACCTAAAAATTGAAATGTATTGTAAACCCCCATAGCCGAGCCTTTACAGGCTGCAGGGGCAAGCCGCGACACCATTGACGGTAACATCGCCTCTAGTAAATTAAAGCCCCAGAAGAAGAAGAACATGCACAAGGTGAGCGCCATAAGCGTGCTTGGGCTTCGCATCAGCAACACCTGAGCTAGCAGCAGGATGCAAATAGCGGCCAAGAACACGCCCAGCAGTAGATTCTTACGCCCGGACAATATAATCATCGGCACCATGAATACGATTGAGCCTAAAAGTGCTGGGATATAAACCTGCCAATGGTCTCGGGTCTCCAAACCTAGCCGTTCCAACATCATTATTGGCACCACAACAAACATCGCAGTCAATACAAAATGCAATATAAAGATGCCAAAATCGAGGCGGATCAATTGAGGATTTTTGAGTAACTCGAGCATTTTTCGAGGTACCGCCTTAACTTCTAGATTTCGGCTCTGCACTGGCGTCGGCACGACTTTGACGATTAGCAGCATAGAACCAACTGCAAGTATCGCCGTCATAATGAACAAACCTTGCACACCGATAAAGAACTCCAGCCACGGTGACGCAATCAAGGCCAATATAAATGCCAAGCCGATGGTCATGCCGATCAGTGCCATTGCTTTGGTCCGCTGGTTTTCACGCGTCAGGTCGCTGGTTAACGCCAGTACCGCGGCGGCGATGGCGCCCGCGCCTTGCAAGGCGCGGCCAACGATTACACCTTCAATAGTGGTTGAAAAAGCCGCCACTAAACTGCCGAAGATAAACACACCCAGGCCGAATAAAATTACCGGCTTGCGACCGAACTTATCCGACATGATGCCAAATGGTATTTGGAAAATAGCTTGAGTAATACCATAAACTCCAAGCGCAATACCCATCAACATAGGCGATGCCTGGAGCTGCTCGGCGTAGATCGCCAAGACTGGCAATATTAAGAACAGTCCGAACATACGTAAGCCGTAGACCGATGCTAGAGCGGCTATCGACCTTCGTTCGAGACGATTTAAACCTGATTTATTCAGCGCTGATGCTTTCACTAACTAATAACCAAAAACTATTTGTTAAAAAGAAGCTAACTTAACCTCGATAGATTGAGTTAAAACTTGGATTGGGGTCAAAAAATGATATCGCTTTGACAACGAGCAACGTATATTAACAGGTTGTTCAATCGGCAGATACCGCTTTAAATCGCAGCACTTGTCCGATTCATTCCCTTATGCAGATCCATTAAAAGAAGTCTCAATCGTGTTAGAAAAAATCACCATTCGCGGCGCGCGAACACATAACCTCAAAAGTATTGATCTCGAACTGCCGCGAGACAAGTTAATTGTCATTACCGGCCTGTCAGGTTCGGGTAAATCGTCGCTCGCATTCGACACTATATACGCCGAGGGTCAACGTCGTTACGTTGAGTCGCTGTCAGCCTATGCGCGCCAGTTCTTGTCGTTAATGGAAAAGCCCGATGTCGATGTTATTGAGGGCTTATCACCGGCCATATCGATTGAACAAAAAGCCACCTCGCATAACCCGCGCTCGACCGTGGGCACCATTACCGAGATATACGACTACATGCGCTTATTGTTCGCGCGCGTCGGGGATCCTCGCTGTCCTGAGCACAACATAACGCTTGAAGCACAGACTATCAGCCAGATGGTCGATCAAACCATGGCATTGCCTGACGGTACCAAGGTTATGCTAATGGCGCCGGTAGTCCGAGACCGCAAAGGCGAGCATCAGAATCTGCTAGAAAGTATGCATTCGCAAGGCTTTGTCCGTGCTCGGGTAGATGGTCAAGTTATTGACTTATCGGAGCCACCTAAGCTAAAAAAGAATTT
>JBLHXJ010000267.1:0-3258 GCA_047629535.1 Arenicella sp.
AAATCACTCGATCAGAAAATTCAGACATTTGCTCTCGATAATACTCAAGCCGCTTTCCATCGCCAACAACCACCACCAAAAAATCATCTCTGGCCCGCAACGCCTGAGTAATCATTATAAATAGCTCATCACCGAGCCCTTTAAGCATTAGGCTAGAGACTTCATTGTCTAGCCGCCCAACAATAGTAAGAATTTTTTGTTGACCTTCTGTGCGTGAAATTTTCTTTTCTCGATAGACTCCAGGAACTTTAACTTCATGAAAAGAGTACTTGCCAATCCAGCCTCGTATTTCAGGATCGTCTGGATACATGTTCAGCAAGTTAGGTGCAAACTTGGCCATTACCCTTACTAATAGCTCAGGGCTCTCTCTGATATCACTGCCCCGCACACTGACCAAATGAGGTATGCGAGCAAAATTGCCAATAGAACTTAGAAAACCAACTTGTAACCAATTTGACCAAACAAGCCCATATTTCCTTTTGGATATAGTTGTAGCGACACGAACCATCAAAAACAAAGCCATCGAAATTTGCGTAATTTTTTCGACTAGCTTTAATTTACCGTGTTGAGGTTTACTGTTATAGCCCGGATTGCGACTCATAAATGGGTATGAAACTCGGTCTATCTCAATTCCGTCTACCTTCTCGAACCCTAATGCACCGGCTATGGCAGGCATAATAACTCGGACTTGATACCCCTGTAGAACCAGCGATTCGACCTCGCAAAGCAAAAAGGCGCCACCACCTAAATGTTTACTACTAGGGTATAAGCCTGGGAAACTGGTGGTCACCAGCACTATATTATTATTCATTGGAGTAATTGGTTCGAGCTGACGCTATATAAATCGAGTTTGTATCAAAACATAGGATAAACTTGTTTGACTTACTAATACTAAAATATGTTTCGGCAAACTAGTTTCCTTTGATGGACGTAAAACTCAAGCAAAATATTTTTAAAGCTCTAATCAATGCGCTAATTCTTATTGCGCTTCTGACTATTGCTTATTCATTTGCCACTCAAGCAAAGATATCAGAAATTGAAATCGAACTGTCACTAGCTCAATTGACCGCGTTGTGTTTATTGAGCATAACGTTGCTACTCATTAGTAGTTTAGCTTGGAAAAACCTTCTGTCTACTCGCAGCTCTCACGTTAGCTACCTTTTCGCTTTAGAACAAACATCTATGATGCTTATTTCAAAGTATATTCCGGGTAAGGTCTGGGCGATATTTTTACGCGCCGCTATGGCCAAGCGATTAGGGTTCTCGTCTCAGCAAATCATCTCGTTATCAGTTCTAGAGCAACTTCTGTCAATGTATGTATCAACCATTGGCGGCAGCATTCTGATTTTGTCGTTTTATTACCCTTGTGTGGCGATTGTTAGTGCCGCAGTATTTTTTGCTCTAGGCTACCCACTTTTCAAGCTCGCGTACAAGCTCGCCAGCATGCTTCTATTAGCGATCAATCGACGAGGTTACTTAGAAAGCCTGAGCCTTGTAGATTTCAACTTATTACCCAAGCAGTACCTTATATTCAGCTCTCTATACATAGTTCTCTGGCTGATTATCGGCTTGATAATTAGTATCTTTCTTTCCCTAATCACGCCGAGCATTAACTTGAGCGAACTCCTGCTAATTTTAGGCAGCTACATGATAAGCGTGACAATAGGCTACGTTGCTTTTTTTGCGCCGGGCGGCATTGGTGTGAGAGAAGGCGCGTTTATCGCAATTACAAGCGCTCTGATCACTCCAGCATTAGCACTAAAGCTTTCGATTATTATCAGATTATGGAATACCTTATATGACTTAAGTGCAGGCCTAATCGGCTATTTGAACTACCTTAAGCGTGAATCAAGAAGTCCCACATAAACGCTATTATGCGGCCACATATTTATTCACTGATAGCTTGTTAGGAGCGTAGTATATTGAACCATCAGGGACATCATGAATCACCGTAGCACCTGCCGCAATTATGCTATTTTTACCAACGACGATGCCTTCTAAAATAGTTGAATTTGCACCAATGTAACAACCATCTCCAATACCAACGCCACCAGAAACAACCGCGCCATTAGAGATAATACAGTTTCGGCCTACCACTGAATCATGTGAAACAGTGCATGAATGATAAACCAAACAAAAGTCACCCAATCGGGCATCACTACAAATCGTGCTAAACGGATAAACTAAACAGCCAACGCCTATATGCTCAGCATACACAGCGGCTTTGGGTGAGAGCGCTTGAGCGAAACGAGATTCAGGTATGGCTTGTAACACCGACAACCGTTGTGGCATGCTTTTATAATTACCAATAGTCGCAAACACTCCATCAGCAGCGTGTTCGATGCATTGGGCAAACGTACCGATGACATGCGGATTGCTCACAACGTCATCTAAATAGACAATCTCGTGGTAGCCTAATTCTGGTAGCCAAGTTGCTAATTCTCTAGCAGAACCACCGTAGCCTAGCAGTATCGCTTTTTTTGTCATACGCTCTTTAACACGTGCAACAGTTGTTTAGTAATATGGTCTATGTCGTCAATCGTGTATTGCTCAGTTAACGGCAACGCGAGACCCTGGCGATATAAGTTATTCGACATTGGAGTTTCAATATTTGCTTCAAGGTAAGGCTTGAAGCTTGGCATTTGTGAAATCGACTGCGCGCCTAAATTAGACTCGATACCTAACTCTTTCAAGCTGGCAATTACCTTAGCGCGATCAACTGAAGCATCTAGCACAATCATATAGGTTTGCCAGTTCTGACCTTCAATCGATGCAGGGATTGACACCAGCGCTTCGTTATAAAGGAGCTCGGAGTACCGGCTTGCTAGTTTCGAACGAGATTCAATTGCAGCGGGAATCTTGGCTAATTGGACTAAACCGATCGCTGATTGAATGTCGGTCAAACGAAAGTTTAAAGCAGGTTGTCCAAACGATACCGAACCTTGATTAAAACTCATACCATGATTACGAAGTTGTTCTATTTCACCCGCTAGCGTCGCGTCAGAGGTAACGATTGCGCCACCCTCGCCGGTAGTTAGCATCTTACGAGGATGAAATGAGAAGCAGCCTATATCGCCAAAAGTTCCCAAATGCTGTCCGTCTAGGGTAGAGCCGATTGCGCAAGCTGCGTCCTCGACCACAAATAGATCGTACTCTGAGGCAATTTTGCAGATCTCAATCATGTCAGCGGGATAACCAAATTCATGCACCGGCAATATCGCTCTAATCTTCTGCTCGCCTTGCCAGCCCTGTATTAAG
>JBLHXJ010000268.1:0-3184 GCA_047629535.1 Arenicella sp.
CTTCTTGCATGTCGCTGAGTCGGCTTATCTGATCCTCCTCGTCAAGATCTCGACCGTAACTATGCTTATAGTAAGTATCGAAATCATCATCGGCAATCATACTGATGGTCTGGGTAGAGCCCATTATTGACGGATCGGCAACCACCATGTTTCGTAAAATCAGCGGCATATCGCTGGTAAACATCGCATAAAGTTCGCGTTTTTGTTTACGCTCAGTAATTTCGGGGTACTTGTCTCTCAGTGACTTCTTAAAAAACGAGCCAAAACTTGCTGCTTTGATCTCTTTCTCGGTGCTTTGAGCGGTCAAACCTAGCTTTTCTTCGCTAAAGGTAATCTCTACATCTACATAGGTCTGAGTGAAGGCTCCAATACCTTTACTGATAATGTCGGTAAACAGGAATAAAACACAGGCTATACCAAAGCTGATCGACAAACGTCCAGCCCATCGAAAACGTGTCTCCGATCTATTTCTGCGTTTGCGCCCATCAGCTCGCTTTTTAGCCAACAGAGTACGGTCTTCGAACAAGCGACTAATCGCCTCGCTTGCTTCCGTATTAGTAGAATTAGTCATATTGCTCTCGATATTTTTTCACTACTTTTAACGCGATCACATTGAGCGCTAGCGTAATCACGAATAAGAATAAACCGAGTGCGAACGCGGCAAGTGTCTTAGCGCTGTCAAACTCTTGATCGCCAACCAACAAGGTAACAATTTGGACAGTCACCGTGGTTACCGCCTCCAACGGATTGACCGTCAAGTTAGCGGCCAGACCTGCGGCCATAACCACGATCATGGTTTCACCGATAGCCCTCGAAGCCGCAAGCAATACACCACCAACGACACCGGGTAGTGCGGCAGGAAACACAACTCTTTTTATCGTTTCGGACTGAGTAGCACCAAGCCCATAAGAGCCATCACGTAGGCTTTGTGGAACCGCGGTAATAACGTCGTCCGATAGCGAAGAGACAAACGGAATAATCATCACACCCATGACGATGCCAGCCGCCAATGCGCTTTCTGACGAGACGGCTAAATTAGCTAACCAGCTAATATCATTTTCAGCTCCCCACCCTCGCAACTGGTCGCCATAATGCCGAATTGATGGGGCCACCGTAAGTGCTGCGAAAAAACCGTAAACAACGGTTGGCACACCGGCCAAAATTTCAAGCGCTGGTTTAACAATGCTACGTGTACGGGCCGTTGCATATTCGGATAAATAGATTGCCGACATTAGCCCAACCGGTACTGCAATCGACAATGCAATAAATGAAATAAGTAAGGTGCCTACAATCAGAGGTATAACCCCAAATGAGCCTGAGGCGCCGGCTTGGTCGGCACGAATGGCTATTTGAGGGCTCCAATGCGTGCCCAATAAGAAGTCGAAAAACGGTACTTTCTGAAAGAATTGAATCGATTCAAACAATACAGAAAAAACGATTCCAAAGGTCGTAAATATGGCGATACTCGAGCAAACGAACAAGCTAATATTGAAAATCTTTTCGACTGTATAGCGAGCATTATTGGTCACCGTGACCGCGCGAAACCCCAGCAAAGCTCCGAGTATCAGCACACACACAGCCAACAAAGGCATAGCGCGTTCGCTGATCGACCTCAAAGCAATTAAGCGCTCAACCGCAGGCGCATACTCTTGCCCGAGCACATCGATCGACCCTATTCCAGAAGCGACGTTAGCAACCTGACTCATCAAAAGGCCTAAGTTTTCTTGGCTAAATTGCTTTGCCTCCTGGGGAAGTAAGCTTTTGACCAATGAGGCAATAATTGAGCCATCGAGTATCGACCAAAAAAACACCAGCATCAATGCTGGTATCAACGCCCACAGACTCATCATGCTGGCATAGTAGGTTGGCAGCGTCGCCAGATGGCGCACGCCACCGATCGGCTTAGCAATCTGCTGAGAGCGAGTGTAGCCAATGAAATAGGCTGCAGCGGTACCCGCCAGAATGATTAATATTAGGGTTGATAAATTCATCTTACCTTTTTACCTTTCACTCATTGTCTATGGTTAATAGGGCCATTAATGAGTGGATACATGCGTTATTGCACTGCACCGCTTTAAACCGTGCAAACGTCGTTAAACTAATATCGTGATCATAATCTATGTTAATGACAATTCAGAGTCATAATCGCAATTGTTGGTGTTCTGACCCGCTAAATGATAACTGTGATTAAGATCTAAAAAAGACGGGTAAGTTTAAACCTTACCCGTCACTGAGAATACGACTTTAGCCAATTATTACTACCCGGCTAGCCCGCATTCTGGAGGGAATCCCCCAATTTAATAGCGTTATAAAGATAAGTTTTTAAGCGCTCGTGCGCCGCCTGCCATTTCTTCATACTGCTCATCGCCCAATGGAATTAGACCTTTATCAACTAAGTATCCGTCTGGACCAATAGTATCTTCAGATACGAATGTATTTAGATACTCTTGAATCCCTGGGACAGTACCAATATGAGCTTTCTTAACATAGAAATACAACGGTCGACTTACTTTATAAGTGCCCGCCGCAATCGCGTCAAAACTTGGCTCATTGCCGTCAATAATCGAACCTTGTACTTTATCTGAGTTTTGATCCAAAAAGCTAAAACCGAAGATACCGAAAGCATTAGGGTTAGCCACTAATTTATTCACGATTAGGTTATCGTTCTCGCCGGCTTCAATATAGGCACCGTCTTCACGAACCGAGCGACCGATGATCTTAACCACGTCTTTACCTTTGGCAGAGGCACCTTTATTCTTCAATGCAGCAGTCCAAGCGCCTTGGATACCGAGCTTTGCAACTAAGGCTTCGATTTCGTCGGCTTGATCAGCCTTCATTTTGCGTAATGCGGCAATATCAGCGAATTGTCGAGCGCCGCCTTCAAGTGCCAATTCAACGAAAGCATCACGAGTACCAGAGGTTGGCGGCGGGCCTAAAACCTCGATCTTAGAATCAGGCAGGCTCGGGTTTACATCTTTCCATGTTTTGTTCGGGTTATCGATCAACTTACCGTCGGGTCCAGGCACTGATTTGGCCAATGCTAGATAAATGTCTTTGCGAGATAATTGCATTGGCGCTGGGCCTTTAGCGTTGGCAAGAACAATACCGTCATAGCCGATAAGCACTTCTACGATTTCTTTGACGCCGTTGTTTTGACATTTCTCGAACTCACTCAACTTCATGC